>WHTJ01000004.1 GCA_009377795.1 Propionibacteriales bacterium
CGACTCGCCCACGCCTACACGCGCACGGTCCGCACCTCCGCCCGAGCGCCCGCGGCCACCGTTTCCCGACCCAATGCCACAAGACAGACCCGGAACGGCTGATCCGGTCACGTATCCCGACCCGATGCCACAGGACGGACCCGACGCGCGTCCGCCTCCCGGTCATCCCTCGGGACCGGCCGGGCGACCGTCCCCGAGTCGGCGGACCGCGAGATACGCCGTCCGCACCCCCACCGCGCGTTCGAGGTCGTGCGAGATGTGGGTGAAGAACTGCTCGCGGTAGGTCCGGTCAGTGACGGCGTACACCGTGAAGTAGAGCCCGGCGAACCCCGCGAGGAACAGCGCCACGTGGAACAGTTCGGTGCTCACCAGCTTGACGTCGCCCACGTACCGCGGCTCGTGTCCCAGCCAGGCGTCCACGACCTCCGGGGTGATCGCCAGCCGCCCGAACACGGCGAAGAACGCGAACACCGCGGTCGACAGCAGGAGCACCTGCACGGCCTGCGCGAGCAGCAGCACCAGCAGCAGGTTGGCCCGCTGCAGGCCCCGTACGGCGTCGATGCCCGTGACGTCGCCCAGGCCGGACGCCACCTCGGCCATCGGCGTACCGGTGCAGCAGTCGGCGAGCCGCTGGTCGCGTACGTCGTGCTCGACCGCGTCCACCTCGTCCGGCAGCCGGGCCAGCAGGAAGGCGACCGCGAGCGCCGCGAACAGGAGCACGGTCACCCACAGCAAGGGCTTGTCCATCGAGGACGCGACCTGCCAGACCTCGGTGTTGATGAACAGGAACGTGAGGAAGAGCAGCAGCAGCGGCAGCGCGCGGGTGATCAGCGGGAAGACCAGGCCCAGGCTGGCGAGCGTACGGCGGACGGCCCAGCGCACGATCGACCACCCGCTCAGCACAGAGAAGCTGTACGCCACGAGCACGACCCCACCGGTGACCAGGCCGGTGAACATCCCGAGCGTGGCGTCACCCCGCCAGAACCCGACGACCGAGCCCACGCCGGCACCGACCAAGCCCGCCACGAGCAGCAGGCCCACCACCGGGGTCACGCGTAGTGCGGACGCCGCGCGGTCGCGCCGGTCGTCCACGAACCACGGCAGGCCGTGGTCGATGAACCAGTCCTCGGTCGCGTCGACCACTCCGGCCGCGTCCGCCGGCGGGCTCATCGCATCGCCCTCGCGGCCGGGCTCACGTCTCCCCCGGCTCCGGCGCCCCCAGCACCGAACGCGCCCGGGACACGTCGTCGGCCATCTGCACAACCAGCTGATCGATCGAGTCGAACGTCTCCTGGCCGCGCAGCCGGGCGATGAAGGACGTCTCGATCTCGACGCCGTACAGCTCGAGGTCGTCGCGGTCGAGCACGTACGACTCCACATGATGAACCCGACCGTCGAACGTCGGGTTGGTGCCGACGCTGATCGCGGCCGGCAGCCACGGGCCCTCGGACTCGTCGAGCCGGCGCAGCCAGCCGGCGTACACGCCGTCCTCGGGAACCGCGGTCGTCCCGCTGGTGGGCACGTTGGCCGTCGGGTAACCGAGCGCCCGCCCGCGCTTGTGACCCTCCACGACCACGCCGCGGACGGTGTACGGCCGCCCCAGCGCCTCGGCCGCCCCCTCGACGTCGCCGGCCGCGAGGCAGGTGCGGACGTACGTCGACGACCACACCTGCGGACCGCCGTCGAGCGGGACGCCCTCGACCGTGAAGTCGCGGTCCTCGGCGAGCTCTCGCAACGTCGCCACGTCACCGGCCGCACGATGACCGAAGCGGAAGTTCGCGCCCACGACCACGGCCACTACCCGGAGCGGGACGAGGACGCGGTCGACGAACTCCTCGGGACTCCAGGCGGCGACCTCCATGCTGAACGCGACGACGAACACGTGGTTGACGCCGGCGCCTGACAGCAGCTCGGCTCGCTGTTCGATCGACGTGAGCAGCGTGGGTGCGTGCTCCGGCCGCAGCACCGCGAGCGGATGCGGATCGAAGGTCACCGCGACGACCGGCAACCCGCCGCGCTCCCCCGCGACCTCGCGGGATCGCCGGAGCACGTGCTGATGCCCGAGATGTACGCCGTCGAAGTTGCCGATCGTGACGACCGTCCGGCCGAGATCGGCCGGGACGTCGTCCCGACCACGCCACACGTCCACGCTGGGGCCGCTCCTTCTGATTCGTCCGGTTGTCCAGGCCACAGCTTCCCATGGCGGAGTACGGCGGCGGCACCGCCTTACGTGCCGGACTGGTCGATCTCGGCGGAGACCCGAGCCTCGGCCCGCTCGGCCACCGCCGGGGACAGGACACCGGCGTCGACCATCTCCCGGAGGACCTCGACGGCGGCGATCCGGCTCAGCGCCTTGGCCTGCCGCCGGCGCAGCGTGTGCCGGTCGACCTCGGCCTCCTTGTCGAGGTGCTCGAGCACGGTCGCCGCGGACTCCTCCCAATGCATGAAGGTGCGCTTGGCCATGTCGACCCGGGCGGCGTCGACGTTGGGCAGCGTCTTGAACAGCTCGAGCTCCTCGGTCGCCTTGCGGGCGGCGAGCCGCCGGGCGCTGACCTCGATATACGCGACCCCGGTCAGGTCCTCGCCCAGCGGCTCCGGCATGGCACCGAGAACCCACCGGTGCAGCCGCCCGTACCACGGGAGGTGCGCCCGCCGGGCGGCGTCTACCCTGAGCCGGCCCAGCTCGACCTCCTCGATCTCGTCGTCGATCTCCTGCAGCAGGGTGCGAGTCGCGATCGGCGGCAGCAGTCCGGCGTCGCCCAGGCTCTGGTACGCCTCCCGCTCGATGTGGAGTCCGCGCAGGGTGAGTACGTCGACCTCCTCCTGCTCGGACAGGTGCGAGCGGGAGAACTGATCCCTGGCGTCGATCTCGGCCACGTGGAGGTGCGCCTCCACCAGGGGTCCTCGAAGCCCAGCTTGTTCAGTCGTGCCCGGGCGCTCTGCACCGCGAGCAGGCGGGCCAGTGCACCCAGGTACTCGTCGGCGCGGCTGGGTTCGTCCAGCCTCAGCGAGTGCACGACCAGGGAGATCGTCGTGGCGTTGAACAGCAGGGTGACCAGCACCACCCCGCCGGTCATCGCGATGATCTGCTCGCGTACCTCTCCCAGGCCCTCCGGCAGCGCCAGCGCCAAGGCGAGCGCCACCCCGCCGCGCAGACCACCCCATACGACGACCATGGAGTTGCGGTGACCGACCTTGGGGATGTGCGCCCACCGCTCCAGCAGAGCCACGAGCGGAAAGACGGCCAGCGGCCGGGAGACCAGCACCGCGGCGACCGCGATGCCGATGGCCTCGAGGTTCTCCCGGATGAGGTCGAAGTCGAGGGCGAGCCCGATGAACAGGAACAGCAGCGCGTTGGCGATGAACCCGAGCGACTCCCAGAGCTCGTGCAGGAGATCCCTCGCCGCGTGTTCGGCCCGGCTCTCCAGCAGACCGCCCATCGCGACGCCCGCGGCGACGGTCGCCATCACACCGGAGACCTCCCACTCCTCGGCGAGGACGAAGGACCCGAAGGCGACGGCCACGGACAGGGCGGCGGCCGGCAGCCGATGAAGCAGCGGCAGCAGCAGGACCGCCAACGTGCCGATCACGGCACCGATCAGCAGCCCACCGAGAGACACCACGACGAACCGCACGATCCCGTTGGCCACCGAGAGCGACTCGTGCCCGACGACCCCCACGGGCAGCGCGACGCCGAGCAGGATCCCGTACAACACGATCGCGACACCGTCGTTGAGCAGACTCTGCCCCTCCACGATGGTCAGCAACCGCTTGGGAACGCCGAGATCCCGGAACACCGCGACGACCGCGACCGGATCGGTCGCGGAGATCAGTGCGCCGAACAGCAGCGCCGCGGCGATCCCGGTGCCGAGTAGGAGGTTCAGTCCCAGCCCGACCAGGGCGGCGGAGATCGCCAGCGCCACCGTGGCCAGTGCCGTGATCGCGACCAGATTGCGCATGAACTCCCGGGTGGACAGCCCGAGAGCCGCCTCGAAGATCAGGATGGGCAGGAAGAGGTTGACCAGGAGTTCCTCGAACCCCTCACCACCGACGAAGGTCGCGATGACGAAGTCGCCGCCGAGCTCGGAGATGAGCAACCCCATCACGGCCAGCACGACCGTCAGCTGGATGTTGATCCTTTCGGCGACCAGCCCGAGGATTACGGCGACACTCAGCAGCAACGAGACCTGCAGCAACCCGGTCGCCAGATCCTGCATCGCGTGCCTCCGGTGCGCGTCCGCAGAACGCCCACGGCGATCTCATCCGCGCCTGCCCAGATCGTGACAGCGGCACCGGTGGATGTCCAGATCCAGCAGCCACACTCGTGCCGAGGTTGCACATCTGGCCGACCCGGGTGGGCCAGATGTGCAATCTCGGCGCGAAGGGAGTGTGCAGGACCTAGCGCCCCTCCACGATCTCGGCCAACCGGTCCATGGTCTCGCTCGCGCCCTCCTGCATCCCGGACTGGACCATGCCGTCCCGGTCCTCGACCGACTGGAAGACCGACACAGCGACGTACTGCGTCTTCCCGTCGACCTCCTCCAGGGTGAGCGTCTCGAGCGACACCTGACCCGGCGCTCCTTCGAACTCGAAGGTCTGTACGACGCGCTCCGGCGCCGCCACGTCGTGGATAACGCCTCTGAAGCCGTACTCCTCGCCGTCGTCGCCGCGGCTGACGAATCGCCAGCTCCCGCCCGGCCTGACGTCCGCGCGGTCGACGACGGTCTCGTACTTCGCCGGTCCCCACCAGTTGGGGATGAGGTCCGGGTCCGTGACAGCCTTGAACACGACGTCTCGCGGCGCGTCGTAAACCCGCTTGATGATGATGTCCTGCCTGCCTGGCTCGATGATGAACTCCGTCTCACTCAAGGTTCTGCCCTTTCCGTTTGCGTTGGATCTGCTGGATCTGCTGATCGAGCCGGTCGAACTGGCCGCGCCAGTTCTCCCGGTAGTGCTCGATCCACTCCGAAGCGCTCTCCAGCGGTGCCGTCTCGAGGCGGCAGGGACGCCACTGCGCATCGCGACTCCGCGTGATCAGCCGCGCCCGTTCGAGCACCTTCAGGTGCTTGGAGATCGCCTGCAGGCTGATCGAGAACGGTTCGGCCAGCTCGTTGACCGTCGCATCGCCGTCGGCCAGACGCGCCAGGATCGCCCGGCGGGTCGGGTCGGCCAGCGCGGCGAAGGTGAGGCTGAGCTGATCGTCCGCCATTTATACTCAATCTTTCAGTTGATTAACTAATAGGTTGAGTATTCAGGTCGGACGCGGGCCTGTCAAGGGGTCAGGGAAACGAGGTACGGACCCCGGCCGGAGCGGCGGGATCGCCCTCGTACGTCCGGAGGTCAGCTGGACTCGCGCACCACGATCTCGGTGTCGAGGACCACCCTGTCGTCGAGACCGGCATGGTCCTCGATCTGGGCGATCAGGAGCTCCACCATTCTGCGTCCCATCTCCACCGCGGCTGGTGCACGGTGGTCAACGGCGGGTCGGTGAGCCGCGACACCGGCGAATCGTCGAAGCCGACCAACGCGACGTCGGCCGGCACCCGCCGCCCGCGGGCCCGCAGCACGCCCAGCGCGCCGGCCGCCATCGGGTCGTTCGCGGCGAAGACCGCGTCGAGATCGGGGGCCCGGTCGAGCAGCTCGCGCATCCCGCGTACACCGCTCTCCTCGCTGAAGTCGCCCGGACTCACCAGCGGCCCGCCGGCGTCCGGGCCGTACCCGTCCAGCGCCCGCAGGTAACCCTCCAGCCGTTCGAGGCCAGCCATCGTGTCCTGTGGGCCGGTGATCGTGCCCACCCGGCGGCGTCCGCGTTCGAGGAGATGCTCGGTGGCCGCACGGGCGCCCGCGCGGTTGTCGACGTCGACGTACCTGCCGTCGAGCCAGCCGCTGGGTCGTCCGAAGAGCACCATGGGCAGGCCACATCGCAGGAGGTGTGCGGCAGCGGGTCGTCGCCGCGGAGCGAGAGCAGCAGTACGCCGTCGACCTGCTGACCGGTGAGGTAGTGCTCCAGCCGGGACGCCTCGTCCGGCGCCTGCGCCATCGCCAGCAGGAGCTGCCGGGAGCACGCCCCGATCGCCGTGCTGATGCCCCGGATGATGCCCGCGAAGAACGGCTCGCCGAAGATGCGCTCGTCCGACTCGGAGATCAGCAGCGCCACGGTGTCGGTCCGCCGGGCCACGAGCGCCCCGTGCCGTGCGGTTGGGCACGTAGTCGAGCTCCTCGATCGCGCGGAGCACCGCCTCGCGCGCGCGATCGGACACCTGCGGCGAGCCGTTGATGACCCGGGAGACCGTGCCGCGTGCCACACTCGCGCGCGCGGCGACCTGCTCGATGGTCGGCGGCCCCTGCGCCGGTCCGCTCACCCGATTCACCTCACCACTGTCATGCGGATCGTGCGCTATGGCGCACGGACCGCCTGACTGGCTCCCTCACGAGGAGATGATTCCGCGCCGGCGACGATCCGGCATCCAGCCAGACCGGACGAAAATACCCGCGCAGCGAGACCACGACGGCGCGTCACGCGAGGCCGTTCACCGGATCGGTCAGTCGACCACGCCGGTCAGCCGGCACGCGTCGGTCCAGCGCGCGTCGTCCACCGGGAGCTCGGCCCGCTCCAGCTGCACCCAGGACCGGGCGTCCGCGATGGTCTCGTCGAGCAGCCGCACCAGAAGGTCGTCGGGTTCCGGCACGCACGCCTCGGCGATCCCTTCCACGGCGTGATGGACGATCCAGGGAGCCAGCCGGTCGGGGAAGCTGATCGTGTCGTCGCCGGCCTTGCGCATGAAGTCCCGGGCCCACATCGTCGCGAGCGGGACCTGGTTCAGGACCCGCCGGCTGGACGGTTGGAGCCTGTCCTGCGGACGGCCCTCGAGCTCGGCCAGCTTCTGCTCGCAACGGAGCACCGCCACGGCCATCACCCGCTGGCGCTCCTCCGCGACCACGGGCAGGGCCGCCCAGGCGGCCCGCAGCGCGATCCGCGCGGTCAGGCGACGGTCGTCGCTGGTAAGGCCGATCACCGCGGGGATCAGCGGCGCCAGCAGTTGCCGACTTCCGTCCGACACATAGTCGTTGACGTCGCGGGCCAGCGCGGCGAGCAGCGAGTGGGTGCAGGACGGGTGATCGGACCACTTCTCGCCGGCGAGGTAGGACGCCAGCTCCATGAAACAAGCGCCCTTGCGTGGATTGCGGTGTTTCCCGCGAGATAGGACGGGAACTACGTCGGGGGGCCAGTCTTCACGCGTATGCATCGGCAACTCCCGGAGATCAAGGGCTTGCCCTTCTAGTTTGCGCCTACTTGGCGCCTTCGACAACGCCTATACCCACGGTGAACGGCTCGGGGCGAGGCGAAGAAGTGGGTGCAGGCGTCCGGCGCCGGCCGGGTACGCGATCTGGGCAAGCCCGACCGCGACGAGTAGGTCCTACACCCCGGTCCCGGACGTGTCTGCGGCGAACACGGCGAGTGCTCGGGCATCGCGTCCGCGTTGCTCGTAGAGCGCGAGGAACCGTCCCTCCGGATCCACGATCGCCACCGGACCCTCCGGCCCGAAGTCGGTGTCGCGAAGCGGGCGGCCGTGGGTCACCCAGACCGCCTGCTCGGCGTTCACGCCGTACGTCGCGAAGGCCCGACGGGCCACCTCGTCCAGCGGTACGACGACGAGCCCGCGCTCCGACTCCTCCAACGAGCGCGCCTCCGCGAGACTGAACACCCCCACCCGGGTGCGCCGGAGCCTGGTGAGGTGGCCGCCCACTCCGAGCGTGCTGCCGATGTCGCGCGCGAGCGCCCTGATGTACGTGCCGCTGGAACACGTCACGGAGACGTCGACGTCGACCGTCGTACCCTCCCGGCGTACACCGGAGATCTCGATGCCGGCCACGTGGACCGACCGCGGCTTCAGCACGACATCCTCACCCGCACGCACCCGCTGGTAGGCACGCCTGCCGTCCACCTTCACCGCGGACACCGCCGACGGCACCTGCTCGATGTGGCCCACGAACCGCCCTGCGGCCGCCCTGATGTCCGCGTCGTCCAGTCCGCTCGCGTCCGCCGATCCGGCCGTCTCGCCCTCGGCGTCGTCCGTGATCGTCGACTCCCCGAGCCGGATGGTCGCGGCGTACTCCTTGTCGGTCGCCGCCAGGTGGCCGAGCAGCCGGGTGGCCCTGCCGACTCCCAGCACGAGCACGCCGGTCGCCATCGGGTCCAGCGTGCCGGCGTGGCCGACCCGCCGGGTCCCGGCCAGCCGGCGCACACGCGCGACGACGTCGTGCGAGGTCCACCCCGGCGGCTTGTCGACGACCACGATGCCGCTTGGGACATCGCTCAAGGCGTGGAATCCTCCTCGCCCTCGGAGGGCGGCGAGCGGTAGGGGTCCGCGTCGCCCGCGTACTGCGCGTCCGCGGCCGCCGCGGCGACCTCGGCGTCCGAGGCCCGGACCCGGGCGAGCAGCTCGTCGATGTGCGCGGCCGACTCCGGAAGCGCGTCGAGCACGAACTCCAGCGTCGGCGTGTGCCGCATGCCGAGCTGCTTGCCGACCTCCGAACGCAGCAGCCCGGCGGCGCTTCGCAACGCCGCCTCGGTCGACGCGCGGTCCGCGTCATCGCCCATCACGGTGTAGAACACGGTGGCGTGCTGGGTGTCCCCGCTCACCCGGACGTCGGTGACCGTGACGAATCCCAGTCGGGGATCCTTGATCCGCCGCTCGAGCATCTCGGCCACGATCACCTTGATCCGGTCGGCGATCCGGCGTACTCGATCCGAACTCATCTGGTCCCCTTTCCGCTCGTCGAGAGCCTGTCTCAGTCGTCGATCGAACGCAGCTGCCGGTTCAAGCCGACCAGGTCGGCCTCCGGCCTCGCCGCGAGCCACCGCTCGACCGTGTCCAGCACCGTCGTGCAGTGCGCGGGCTCACCGGCGACCACGGCCACGCCGATCTCCGTACGCCGGTACAGGTCGTGGTGCCCGGTCTCGGCCGCCGCGACACCGTACCGCCGCTGCAGCTCCGCCACCAGCGGGCGTACGACGGACCGCTTCTGCTTGAGCGTCGACACCTCGTGCAGCAGGAGATCGAACGCCGCCATGCCTACGAACACGGAAATCGACCTAGGGCCTGTCTGACGGACCGGGCTTCCGGGTTGCACGGGGTAGCGCGGCGGAAATGGTCCATCAAACAGCCCCTAGCTGCGCGGGACTTCCCGCATCTCGAAGGTCTCGACCACGTCATCGACCTTGATGTCGTTGTAGTTGCGCAACGTCAGACCGCACTCGAAGCCATCGCGAACCTCGGTCGCGTCGTCGGCGAACCGCTTCAGCGACGAGATGTCCAGCTGGTCCGCGACGACCGCGCCGTCGCGCAGCAGCCGGGCCTTCGACCTGCGGCGGATCACGCCGCTGGTGACCATGCAGCCGGCGATGTTGCCCACCTTGGACGAGCGGAACACCTCGCGGATCTCCGCCGTACCGAGTTGGATCTCCTCGAACTCCGGCTTGAGCATGCCCTTGAGCGCGGCCTCGATCTCCTCGATGGCCTGGTAGATCACCGAGTAGTACCGGATGTCGACGCCCTCGCGCTCGGCCAGGTCGCCGGCCTTGCCGGCGGGCCGCACGTTGAATCCGATGATGACGGCCTCCGAGGCGATCGCCAAGTTGACGTCGTTCTCGTTGATCGAGCCGACACCGCGGTCGATGACTCGCAGCGAGACCTCCTCGCCGACCTCGATCTGCAGGAGCGCGTCCTCGAGCGCCTCGACCGAACCGGAGACGTCGCCCTTGAGGATGAGCAGCAGCTCCTGGCTCTCGCCCTTCTCCATGCTGGCCATGAAGTCCTCGAGGGTACGCCGCGCACGCCGCCGGGCGTTCGCCGCAGCGCGGGCCCGCGCCTCGCGCTTCTCCGCGATCTGCCGGGCCATCCGGTCGTCGTCGACCACGAGGAAGCTGTCGCCCGCTCCCGGCACGGCGGTCATGCCGAGGACCAGGACCGGCCGGGACGGCAGAGCCTCCTCGACGTTCTCGCCGTGCTCGTCGAGCATCGCACGCACCCGGCCGTACGCCGGGCCGACCACCATCGAGTCGCCGACCCGCAACGTGCCGCGCTGCACCAGCACGGTCGCCACCGGGCCGCGACCCTTGTCGAGGTGCGCCTCGATCGCCACGCCCTGCGCGTCCTGCCCGGGGTTGGCATGCAACTCGAGTGCCGCGTCGGCGGTCAGCACGATCGCCTCGAGCAGGCCCTCGATGTTCTCCCGGCCCTTCGCGGACACGTCGACGAACATCGTGTCGCCGCCGTACTCCTCCGGCACCAGGCCGTACTCCGCGAGCTGGCCACGGACCTTCGCCGGATCCGCACCGGGCACGTCGATCTTGTTGACCGCCACCACGATCGGGACGCCGGCCGCCTTCGCGTGGTTGAGCGCCTCGATCGTCTGCGGCATCACGCCGTCGTCGGCGGCGACCACCAGGATGACGATGTCCGTCGCCTGCGCACCACGCGCGCGCATCGCGGTGAACGCCTCGTGGCCCGGGGTGTCGATGAACGTGATCCGGCGTTCCTGGGCGTCGACCTCGGTGGCCACCTGGTAGGCGCCGATGTGCTGCGTGATGCCGCCGGCCTCGTGCGCCACCACGTCGGCGCTGCGGATGGCGTCCAGCAGCTTGGTCTTGCCGTGGTCGACGTGACCCATGACGGTGACGACCGGCGGGCGGGCGGCGAGATCCTCGACGCCTCCGGTGTCCTCACCGAACTCGATGTCGAACGACTCCAGGAGCTCGCGGTCCTCGTCCTCGGGCGACACGATCTGGATGTCGTAGTTCAGCTCCTCACCGAGCACCTTGAGGGTGTCCTCGTTGACCGACTCGGTGGCGGTGACCATCTCGCCGAGATGGAACAGCACCTGGACCAGCGACGCCGGCTCGGTGTCGATCTTCTCCGCGACGTCGGTGAGCGACGCGCCCCGCGGCAACCGGATGGTCTCTCCGTCGCCCTTGCGGACACGCACGCCGCCGATCGCCGGCGCCTGCATCTCGTCGAACTCCTGGCGCCGCTGCCGCTTGCTCTTGCGGCCGCGGCGAGACGGGCCGCCGGGACGGCCGAAGGCGCCCTGGGTGGACCCGCGACCCCCGCGGCCACCTGGACCGGGACGACCACCCGGACCACCCGGACCACCCGGACCACCGGGGCCACCGGGGCCACCGGGGCCACCGGGACCGCCCGGGCCGCTCGGCGCTCCGCTGCGACCACGACCGCCGCTCGTCCGGCCCCGGCCGCCCGCGCGCCCGGGCGGAGCGCCCTGGGACGGCGCGCCGCCGCCGCGGCCGAGCGACGGCGACGTCTGGCGCGGCATCATCGCCGGGTTGGGACGCGGAGCCCCGGGAACACCACCGCCGGAGCGGCGATCACTGCGCCCGGTGCCGTGCCGCTCGCCGCCGCCGGTGCGGCCGCCGGCCGGGCGGGGGGTCTGGCCCTGTCCGGAACGCCCGCCACCGGGGCGGCGCATGCCCTGCGTGGTGGAGAACGGGTTGTTTCCCGGGCGCGGCGCACCCGGACGTGGCGCCGGCGGCCGGGGGGTCGGCCGCGGTGTCGGGGTCTCCGGTGCCTTGGCGGCCGGGGCGTCGACGACGCCGTCGCCGGGCTCGGTCGGTTCCGGCTGCGTGGCCTCCGGCTGTGCCGTCGGCGGTTCGGCGGGCTGGGGTTCGACCTCGGGAGCGGGCGTGGCCGGTGCGGTGTCCGCGGTCTCCGGTACGACGGCCTCGACCGTCTCGGCGGCCGGCGCTGCACCGTTGGCGTCGGCGGCCGGGGCCTCGGCGGGCTCCGGCTCGGCGGCCTTCTTGGCGGTTGTCTTCTTGGCGGCCGACTTCTTCGCCGCCTTCTTGGCGGCCTTCTCCGCGCCCAGGGCGCGCAGCTCTTCGCCGAAGTTCTCGTTGAGGCGGCGTACGACGGGGGCCTCCACCGTGGAGGATGCCGATCGTACGAACTCACCCATATCTGTGAGCTTGGCCAGAACGGCCTTGCTCTCTACACCGAACTCTTTTGCGAGCTCGTAGACCCGGACCTTTGCCACTACTCTCCCTCTCGGCCCGGATCTAGACGATGCCGGACCGTTAGTCGACGGACGTACTCATCGCGAAGAACTCATCGCTGGTTCATGAGCTAGTGCTCCGCTTCCTCTCGGTCGCTGCATCTGTGTGATGCCGCGTGACTGTCTGGCAGCCGCTTACGGCGGCTACCGTACTGCCTTCCGGGTGCCGGCCGGCGCCCGGGCCTGGACATAGGCCCGCAGCGCACTCAGGTCGAACGGTCCCTCGACCCGGAAGGCTCGAGAGAACACTCGACGGCGCTCGGCTTGGTCCAGACACGCCACCGCGAGGTGCAGGTGCGCCCCGCGGCCCGCTGCCGTGCCGAGTGGATCGGGTGCGACGGCCTTGACGACCGCATCACCGTGCACCACAAGACGCAACAACTCGGACTTCGGCGATCGCTCGCGACATCCCATACATGTGCGCATCGGCTTTGCAGGCGCGGAATCAGACGCGGTCGATCGACCCACCGCGACGAGTCTACCCGGTATCGTCCAAACCGGCCTAGTCGGCGGTCGGCGACGAGGGCTGCGGGGAGTGCGGGGCGGTGTCCGAACGGATGTCGATCCGCCATCCGGTGAGCCGCGCCGCCAGCCGGGCGTTCTGGCCCTCCTTGCCGATCGCGAGGGACAGCTGGAAGTCCGGGACGGTCACCCTCGCGGCGCGGGCGACCGGATCCACGATCTCCACCGCGGACACCCGGGCCGGCGACAGCGCGTTCGCGATCATCTCGGCCGGGTCCTCGGACCAGTCGACGATGTCGATCTTCTCCCCGTGCAGCTCGCTCATGACGTTGCGGACCCGCTGGCCCATGGGGCCGATGCAGGCGCCCTTGGCGTTGACACCGGCGCGCGCCGAGCGTACGGCGATCTTGCTGCGATGGCCGGCCTCGCGGGCGATGGTCGTGATCTCGATGGTGCCGTCGGCGACCTCGGGGACCTCCAGCGCGAACAGCTTCTTCACCAGGTTCGGATGCGACCGCGACAGCATCACCTGGGGACCGCGCGGCCCCCGCCGTACGCTCACCACCAGGCACCGGATCCGGCTGCCGTGCTCATAGCGCTCACCGGGAACCCGCTCGGCCCTGGGCAGGAGGGCCTCCAGCCGTCCCAGGTCGACCATCACGTCGTCGGCGGTCTGGCCCTGCTGGACGATGCCGGAGACGATGTCGCCCTCGTGCTGGGAGAACTCGCCGAACTTCGCCTCGTCCTCGGCGTCCCGAAGCCGTTGCAGGATGATCTGCCGCGCGGTGGTGGCCGCGATCCGGCCGAATCCCTCCGGGGTGTCGTCGTACTCCCGGTACTCCGGCTCGACGCCCTCACCGGTCGGCTCGCGCGCGAGCACCGTGACGTGTCCTGACTTGCGATCCAGGTGGACGCGCGCGTCCTGCTGAGCACCGGGGGTGCGGTGGTAGGCCACCAGCAGGGCCTGCTCGATCGCCTCGACCACGACGTCGAGGGAGATGTCCTTCTCCCGCTCCAGCACCCGCAGGGCATTCATGTCGATGTCCACGCGGTCAGCCCTCTTCTCGGTCGTCCGCGGAGGCGTCCGCGGAGGCGTCCGCTTCGGCGGTCGCCGGATTGAACTCGACCTGGATGTGCGCCTTGGCGACGTCGGTGTACACGATGTCGTGGGATACACCGTCGACGTCGATCCGGGCCGCCGACTCGCCGGCCTCAACGATCCGGCCCGTGAGCGGCTCGTGGTGTGGGCGGGACACCTTCACCAGACGGCCGACGTTACGGCGCCAGTGCCGGGGTTCGGTCAGTGGACGGTCGGTTCCGCGTGAGGTGACCTCCAGGGTGTACGACATCTCCCCCATGAGGTCCTCGGCATCGAGCCGACGGGACACCAGCCGGGTGGTGTCGGCGATGTCATCGAGGGTGACGCCGCCATCCCGGTCGACCACCACCCGTACGACCCGGCGGCGGCCCGCGGTGGCCACCTCGATGTCCTCCAGGTCCAGCCCAGCGCCTTCAACGGCGGGGCGCAGCGCATCGACGAGCCGGTCACGAGTGGCGATGAAGCTCATGGCGACCTCCTCGCTCTGCTGTTATGTGGTCACACCATATACACCCCACCCTCGCACTATCCCAGCTATGGATCGGTCCGGCTCGGCAGCGGCGCGGGCGGCCGGTAATCTCGGGTCTCATGCCGGCTCGTCCCTCTCGTCGTACCGTGTTGACGGCGGCCGTTCTGCTGCCGGGGTCGCTGGCCGCAGGCTGCACGCTGAGCGACGGGACGGCACCCGCGCGGCAACGTACCGCCGCTCCGGCGGACAATCCTGATCTCAGTCTGCTGGACGACGCGGTCGAAGTGAACGCCTCCCTGATCGAGGTGTACGAGCGCACGATCGAACGGCATCCGGACCTAGAGCGGACGCTGCGCCCGCTGCTTCGTTCCCATCGCGCGCATGCGTCCGCGTTCGGCGACGCCGCGCCGGCGGGCGCCGACCGGCGATCCCGAGGCCCGTCCGGGCGAGGCCCCCGCGTTCCGCCGCGCGCGGCGGCGGCGCTCCGCAACCTCAGCGACCACGAGTCCGAGAACGAGCGCGGTTGCCAGATGCGGGCGCGGCGAGCGGCCTCCGGGGAGTTCGCGCGGCTGCTCGCGTCGATCGCGGCGTGCTCGGCTCAGCATCGGTGGGTGCTGGAACGGGCGGCGGTCTCGTGACGGCCGGGCGCGAGGCGTTGCAGCGCGCGCTCGCCGCGGAGCACGCGGCGGTGTACGGGTACGGCGTGGTCGGCGGCGTACTGGGAGAGGACTCGTCGCTCGCGACCACCGGCTACGCGGATCACCGCGGACACCGCGACCGGCTGATCGAGCTGATCGGCGCGGACGCCGTCGCGGCGGAGCCGGCGTACCAGCTGCCGTTCCGGGTGTCGAACGAGAGGCAGGCCGAGCGGCTGGGCATAGAGATCGAGCACCGCTGCGCGAAGGTCTATGCCGGGGTGGTGTCGCAGACGACCGGTAAGCACCGCATGCTCGCGGCGCGGTCGCTCGCCGAGTGCGCGGTCCGGGCGCTCGATTGGGGTGCCGACCCCGAGCCGTTTCCCGGCCTGGGCGACTGACGTCGCTACCGGCTCTTCCCTCCGCCAGGACAACGCCGAAACCGCCTTTGCGTGGCGCGTTCTGGCCGCGATCTGGCAATCTTCCGAGCCAGAACGCGCCACGCGTGCCAGGCTCAGACAGACCTAGGCGCGGTAAGCCGCCCACATGTTGTTCATCCGCGAGTTCTGCCCGCTGGTGAACTGGTTGTAACAGGTGTCGTAGGAGTAGTCCATGTAGTTGTGGATCGGGTCCTTGCCGGATGATCCGCAGGTGTCCTTGCCTTCCGGACAACCCTGGCTCGGGGTGGCCTCGGCCGGCGTGTCCCCGACGTGGTCGCCGGGTGCCGCGCATCCGCCCTGGAAGGTGTGCCACAGACCCAGCCAGTGTCCCGACTCGTGGGTCGCGGTCTTGCCGCGGTTGTAGTGGGTCAAGGACCCGCCGGGAACCGACCGGAAATGCACCCGGATGCCGTCCAGCTTGGGGCGGTCGGCCTGCTGCCACGGGAAGGTCGCGATGCCGAGCACGTCGAGGTTGAGCGTCCAGATGTTCAGTGCGCGCCGACCGCCCTGGCGGGTGATGCGGCGCATCTTGAGCGAGCGGTTGCCGTTGAACCAGCGGGTGTTGCGGTACCTGGTCCGGTCCTTCAGGTCGAATCGGAAGCTGGTGTTCGCGGCGGCGTCGGACTCCCGTCCGGCGTACGTTCGGTTGAGCACCTTGATCTGCCGGTCGATCCGCTTGTTCGACACGCCACCCTTGCCCGACTTGCTCCTGATCACATGGAAATAGACTGGAATCCGCCGGATCTCGGTGGCCTGGACGTCCCCCTGGGACCCGGCGGCCGCGTTCTTGCGGGCCAGGATCCGGTCGGTGCGCCGTTCGATCGCGGCCCGCTCGGCGGTGGTGTAGTGCCTGGTGTCGTGCACGTCGCGCCCGATCCGGCCCCGCGCTGCGTCGGCGGCGTCCGCGGACTCGTCCGCGCACCGGTCGGGCGGCCGCGCGGGTGCGGGCTCGGCCGCCGGCGCGTACCCCGGACCGGATCCCCCGACGCCCACGAAGGCGAGCGCCGACAGCACGGCGACCGCACGGCGGCTCACGCGGCGTGATCGCCAGAGCATGTGCGACTCCCGGATTCAAGCAACTACCGGACCGATTTGACCCGGTTCGCACTCTAGGTTGGCAGCCGGCCGGTGTGAAGGGGGGCGCACGCATCCGTCTCGGCTGGTGAGCCCGTCGACGTGACCGACACTACGTCCCGGCGGGGCTCCGCGCGACGGCCAGATGTCCGGATCAGGACATTCGGCCGCATCAGAACCGTCCAGCCGGTTGACTACTGTCTGTCGTCGCTGCCGGAGGGAGCGTCGCGCAAGGGCTCAGCCGCACTCCCGCCGCAGAGGAGTGGGTATGTGGTGACGTCGCAGGGGTACGGCACCGCATGCCCACCCGACGACTACCCACCCGCCGGCTACACCAGGCCGTACCGGGCGGCCACGACTCCGAGCTGGAACCGGCTGTCCACCCCGAAAATGCGGCACAATCGGGCGATCTCCCGCCGGATGGTGCGGTCCGTCACCCTGAGATGGCGCGCGATGACCGCATCACTGAGACCGGAGCTGAGCAGGCTCAGGATCTCCTGTTGCCGTCCGGAGACCTCGCGGCCGGTGCTGTCCGGAACCAGCTCACCCAGGCGCACAGCGCGCTGCCACGTGACGTCGAACGCCCGGTGGATCGGCCGAAGGAGCGGCGCGTCGCGGACGAGCAGCGCCGCCTGGACGGTCGGAACACCGGGTACCGGCACCAGGGCGGCGGTCTGGTCGTAGGCGAGCATCTGCTGGATGGGCAGTTCCTCGGCCGCCCGCAGGTCGTCGCCCACCGCGGTCAGCGCGCGGAGGTACGCCGGTGAGGTCTGTCCGGCCAGCCGTTCGGGAGGCGAGAGGCTCTGTTGTACGACGCCGCGCTCGGACATCTGGGCGACGTCCCTGATCCGCCTGCTATGCGACTCGTTGCGGGGAAGCGGAGGGCTGGAATGGATCGCGCGGGTGCGGGACTGGCACCCGTCGGTCAGCTCGTCGCGCACGCGATGGATCTCGCCCAGACCGTCGAGCCGCCGCACTCTGGGATCGTCCGGCCGCGCCGCGATGTCCGCGAACTCCCGCAACGCCTGGGTCAGCTCGCGCTTGACCCGCCTGGCATCGGACATCGACCGTCCTCCCTCCTGCGCGCGGCACCTCGTCATAGTGTCCTTAGTCGACTGCCGAACGTCCAGATCTGAACTCGAGCAATGTCCGTGACCTCCATCGCCCCTGACCGAGACCACGCCGCGACCGCGGAATGTCACTGTACGAAACAAAAACCGCGGTCAATCCGATGCACCGCGACGCCGTCTGCGAACCCTGCACATGTGGCGAAGCCCACATCGCGTTGAATGCGCGGCGGCCGGAACACTCAGTCGTCACGGACGATCCGCGCCAGGTGCTCGACGGCGGAATCGACCGGTATGTCCTCGCGCTCACCGGTACGGCGGTCCTTGACCTCGACCACCCCGTCAGCGAGCCGGCGGCCCACGACGACGATCGTGGGTACGCCGACCAGCTCGGAGTCCTTGAACTTCACCCCCGGCGAGACACCGCGCCGGTCGTCGTACAAGACCGAGAGGCCGGCGTCCTCGAGCCCGCCGACCAGCCGCTCGGCGGCCGAGAACACGGCGTCGTCCTTGCCCGTGGCCACGACGTGCAGGTCCGCGGGCGAGATCTGACGCGGCCAGATGATGCCGTCCTGGTCGTGCGAGTTCTCCACGATCGCGGCGACGGCACGCGATACACCGACGCCGTACGAACCCATCGTGACCGTGACGAGCTTGCCGTGCTCGTCGAGTACACGCAGGTCCAGCGCCTCGGCGAACCGCCGGCCCAGCTGGAAGATGTGCCCCATCTCGATACCTCGTGCCGACTCCAGCGGGCTGCCGCACCGGGGGCACGGGTCGCCGTCGCGGACGTTCGCGGCCTCGATGGTGCCGTCGCCGGCGAAGTCCCGCCCGGATACCAGGTCCAGGACGTGGCTGCCCTCCACGTCGGCCCCGGTGACCCAGCGGCTGCCCTCGACGACCCGCGGGTCGAGCAGGTACCGGATGCCGCTGGCGTTCTCCTCCCCCAGTACGCCGGGGCCGATGTAGCCCTTCACCAGCGCGGGGTTCGCCGCGAAGTCGGTCTCCAGGAAGGGCTCGACCTCGGCGGGCAGCACCTGCGCCTCCAGCCGCTTGAGGTCGACCTCGCGGTCGCCGGGAACGCCGACGGCCAGCGGCTCCCGACGACCGTCCGCGTGCACCAAGGTGACCACCACGTTCTTCAGCGTGTCGCCGGCCGTCCATTCCCGGCCGTCGTGGCGCGGGAACTTGGCGTTCAGGTGGTCGACCAGGGTCTCGATAGTGGGCGTGTCGGGGGTGTGCTCAGCGTGCACGTCCGGGACGTCGTCGTGCGGGACCGGGTCGGGTACGGCGACGCGGACCGCCTCGACGTTCGCGGCGTAGTCGCAGCTGGTGCAGCGCACGTACGTGTCCTCGCCGTTCTCCGCGGTCGCCAGGAACTCCTCGCTGGCGGAGCCGCCCATGGCACCGGACATCGCGGCGACGATGACGTAGTCGAACCCGAGCCGGTCGAAGATCCGGATGTAGGCGTCACGGTGTGCGTTGTAGGACTTCATGAACGCCTCATCGGAGACGTCGAAGGAGTAGGAGTCCTTCATCACGAACTCGCGGCCGCGCAGGATGCCCGCACGCGGACGCGGCTCGTCGCGGTATTTCGTCTGGATCTGGTAGAGGTACAGCGGCAGGTCCTTGTACGACGAGTAGAGGTCCTTCACCAGCAGGGTGAACATCTCCTCATGCGTCGGCCCGAGCAGGTGGTCGGCGCCCTTGCGGTCCTTGAGCCGGAAGATGTTGTCGCCGTACTCCGTCCAGCGGTTCGACGCCTCGTAGGGCTCCCTCGGCAGCAGGGCCGGGAAGTGCACCTCCTGCGCGCCCATCGCGTCCATCTCCTCGCGGATGATCCGCTCGACGTTGCGATAGACCCGATAGCCCAGCGGCAGCCAGGAGTAAATGCCCGGCGCGGCCCGCCGGATGTAACCGGCGCGCACGAGCAGCCGGTGGCTCGGCACCTCGGCGTCCACCGGGTCCTCGCGCAGGGTGCGCAGGAACAGTGTCGACATCCGCAGAGCCACGAGAACTCCTCTGAGTAGGGAGACCAGGTCGGTTGCGACAATATCTGGCCGGTCGCGGCGCCGACATCCGGTTTGCCGACCGGCGTCCCCATAGGCTGACCGGCGTGGAGTACGCCAACCTTGGTTCGTCCGGTCTGAAGGTGTCCCGGATCTGTCTGGGCATGATGAGCTACGGCGATCGGGCGCAACGCGAGTGGTTCCTGGACGAGGCGGCGGCCGAGCCGATCGTACGCCGCGCGGTCGAGTCCGGCGTGACGTTCTTCGACACCGCGAACGCGTACTCGGACGGTGTCAGCGAGGAGATCACCGGCCGCCTGCTCCCCAAGCTCTTCCCGCGGCGGGAGGACTACGTGCTCGCGACCAAGGTGTACATGCCGATGGGTCCCGGACCGAACGACCGCGGGCTCTCCCGCAAGCACATCATGGCCGCCATCGACGCCTCGCTCAGCCGGCTGGGCCACGACTACGTCGACCTGTACCAGATCCATCGCTGGGACTACGACACTCCGATCGAGGAGACCATGGCGGCGCTGCACGACGTCGTAGAGGCCGGGAAGGCCCGCTATGTCGGCGCCTCCAGCATGTTCGCCTGGCAGTTCGCGAAGGCGCAATACACCGCCGAGGCGGCCGGCCTGACCCGGTTCGTGTCGATGCAGAACCACTACAACCTGGTCTATCGCGAGGAGGAGCGGGAGATGATCCCGCTGTGCGTCGACCAGGGCGTGGGCATCATCCCCTGGAGCCCGCTCGCCCGCGGCCTGCTCACCGGAACCCGCGAGCGCGGCGGTCCGCCGCAAACCGTCCGGGCGGGCAACGATGGGTTCGCGGAGCGGATGTACGACGACGCCGACTTCGACGTGGTCGAGGCCGTACGCGCGGTCGCGGATCAGCGCGACGTGCCTCCCGCGCAGCTCGCGCTGGCGTGGCTGCTCCGTCAGCCGAACGTGGTCGCGCCGATCATCGGCGCGACGAAGGAGAGCTACCTGGACGACGCGGCCGCCGCGGTCGAACTCACGTTGACCGATGACGAGGTCGAGCGGATGGAGGCGCCGTACCGGCCGCACCCGATCCGCGGCCACTCCTGAGCGTTGCGGGCGTATTTTCGCACCGAGATTGCGCGTCTGGTCGACCAGATGTGCAATCTCGGCGCGAAAGGTTCTGCGCGTCCCGAGATGCGTTCGTGGCCGGAATCACGGCGTCGCGGGGGCGCTTCAATTTCCGAGACCGGCCACGCTACTGGTAGCGTCTTTTCCAACGAAGGGGAGTAGTCCCCAACAGCATCGTCGACATACTGGCCGGCTCGCCGGCCCGGCGATGCGGCCCGTACCGGCTGGTGCGAGGCGGACGAGACCTTCGACCGGCACGAACATTCATGACGTGCCCGGTCGAAGGGCATGTCTGCTCCGAGGCCGGGCGGGACGGAGTTCTTCGTGGAGGCATTCCTCCTCAGCACCGCGGTTATCTTCTTGGCCGAGCTCGGCGACAAGAGCCAACTGATGGCACTCACGTTCGCCAGCCGGTTCCCCGCCCGTACAGTCCTGCTCGGCATCACGATCGCGACCGCCGTGGTCCACCTGGCGTCGGTGGTGTTGGGTGCCGCGGTGGGCGTGACGCTTCCGACCACCGCGATCTCGATCCTCGCCGGTCTGGCGTTCTTCGGTTTCGCCGCCTGGACACTGCGCGGCGACTCTCTGACCGAAGACGAGCGCACGAAGGTGCAGCGCGCCACCGGCCAGGCCCTGCTCGTGATCGGTACGACGTTCTTCCTCGCCGAGCTCGGTGACAAGACGATGCTGGCCACCATCACGCTGGCCACGGACAACGGCCTGGTCGGAACCTGGGTCGGCAGCACGGTGGGAATGGTGATCGCCGACGCCCTGGCGATCGGTGCCGGGCTGGCTCTGGGCAGGCGGCTCCCGGACAAGGTCGTGAGGTATGGCGCGGCCGCCGCGTTCGCGGTCTTCGGCGTGCTGCTCATCTGGCGGGGGTTGTCGTAGCCGTCGCTCAACTCGGCGATCGTTCGGCCTGGAACCGCCGTACGAAGTCCTCGATGTGCGCCCGCCACGCCGCCAGGCCGACGGAGCGTTGCCCGGCCAGCTCGGGCGGGCCGGTCTGGGTGACCGTGATGCGGGTGCCGGCGGGGGTGCTGGACAGCTCCCATCGCACCCGGCCGGCGGTCCGATCCTCGCACTGCCAGTCGTACTCCAGAACGGTCGGCGCCTCGGCCGCCGTGACCGGGCCCGACGGGACGCGCGCGGTGGTGAAGCCGTCCGGTGGCGGGTCGCCGACGGCCGGCGCGGTTACCTTCTCCGGTGGTACGCCGGGATCGGCGCCTTTCAACGCAGCCCACACCTGCTCGACCGGATGCTCGACCGGCGTGGTGGCCGACGCCTGCATGAGCTGCCGGTCGAAGCGCACCCGCCAGCCGTCCGGTGTGTCCTCCGTCGACCCGCGGTTGAGACCGAACTTCTCCATGAACGCCTCGAAGTTCTCGACCATGTGCTCCGGCCATTCGACCGGGCGCTCGTCCAGCACCATCTCCAATGCGTTGAGGCAGTCCGTCCAGCCGGCCGCATAGCTGGCGGCGAACGGCCGGTCGTAGAACATGTGGGTGAAGACCAGCAGACAGCCGTCGCCGTCGGGGCGCAGCTCGAAGTGGTTGAGATTGTCGCGCTCGTTCTCGAGCACGTCACCGGCCGGCGTACTGAACGCGAAGACCCGCGGCGGGTCGCACTCGGTGACGGTCCCCTCCATGGTCGACTGCCCGGGCATGTTCGGGTCGCCGCCCACGTCGAAGCCGATCGTGCCGCCGACCCGGAGGTCGATCCTCGTCGCGGGCATGGGGTACCACTGGTTGAGGTGCTCGGGCTCGGTGATGGCCCGCCACACCTTCTCCTGCGGATGGGCGAGCCGGCGCTCCATCCGGAGTACGCAGCGGTCGCCGGCCGTACGCAGGGTCTCGTTCACGGCTGCTCCTCGTCGTTCGGCTTATCGGGGTCGTCGGGCATGACGTCCAGGTGTCGTTCGAGGGCGTCGAGACGCTCCTCCCACATCCAGCGGTACGGCGTGAGCCATGCGTCCAGCTCGGCCAGTGGCTCGGGGCGCAGCTCGTACCAGCGGCGCTGCGCATCCCGCCGGACCGTGACCAGCCCGGCCTCGCGCAGCACGCGGAGATGCTTCGACGTGCCCGGCTGGGTCAGCCCGAGCCGCTCGGTGAGCTCACCGACCAGGCGCGGCTGCTCCCGGAGGAGATCCAGGATCCGCCGCCGGGTCGGCTCTGCGAGTACCTCGAACGGTGCGGGCATGGGTCCAACATACTGAGATGGTTATATAGCTGTCAAGGCATACAGAGCTCCGAGCTAGCGGGCCAGCCGGAGCCCGTGAGATCTCGCGCCGAGCAGGTTCACCGCCTCGTTGACCCGCGCCAGGGAGGCGGACAGGGCCCGCGCGCTCGCGTCCGGGTGGCCGGTCTCGAGGGCGCGGGTGGTCCGCAGCAGGCGCATCCGCGGCGTTCCCGGGTCGTATGGCGTGATGTACGTCGGGATGTACTCCGCCTTGTGAACCGCGAACCGGCCGCCACGGCGCTCGCGGAACGTGAAACGCGCCGTCACGCCCTCATAGACCCCGGTGACGTCGGTCTCCTGCTGCGCCACCATGTTCCCGAGGCCGTAGGCCACCCACTTGCCGCCGATCCGCTCGAACGGCTGCGCCACATGGGCGTGGTGCCCGTACAGCAGGTCCACCGCGGCCGAACGCAGCAACCGCCGGGCGATGGACCGCTGCTCGGGTGTCGGTTCGCTCTGGTACTCCAGACCCCAGTGCAGCCCGACCAGCACCACGTCCGCACCCGCCGCACGGGCCGCACGGGCACGCCGCAGGATGTCCGCGGTGTCGATCACCTGCACAGACCACGGCCTCTCGACCGGCAGCCCGACCCCGTACGTCTGGCTCACCAGCCCCACCCTCGCCCGGCCGACCCGGACGATCACCGGACGCCGGGCCTCCCCCGGCGTGCGCGCCGTACCGGCATGCGCGACCTGGTGCGCATCGAGCGTGTCCAGCGTCCTCCTGATCCCGCCGAGGCCCTGGTCGACACTGTGGTTGGAGGCCGTCGTACAGGCGTCGAACCCGGCCCAGGCGAGCGCGGGAACGATCTGCGGCGGCCCGCTGAAGATCGGATAGCCCGAGTACGGACCGCCCCTCGGTGCCAGCGGCACCTCCAGGTGGCACACCGCCAGATCGGCGCCGTCCACCACCGCACGCATGCCGCGCAGCAGCGGCCGGAAGTCCATCCCCGACCGACCGGCGACCGTGGCATCACGTCGCGCCGTCACCCAAAGACCGTCGTGCAACAGGACGTCGCCGGCCATCACCACGGTGAACTCCCGCGGCGGCCTCGGGTCGGGCGTGCGGTGCGGCTCCGTGGGGCGTTCGCCGGGACTGCCCGTACCGGGGGAAGGAGACGGGACGGCCGTCGTCGTCTCGGGCGGCTCGCTCGCCGGCTCGCCCGTGGTCGTGCACGAGGCCAGGATCACCACGAGGTACGCCGCGGCACACCTCGACCCGAGTCTCACCGCCGGCCCCGAGTCACGGTTCAGAACAAGATCGTGGTGAACCAGGTGTGCTCCCGGAAACCCACCCGCTCATAGCATCGCCGGGCAGCCAGGTTGTGCTCGTTGACGTACAGCGTCACGACCGGCGCGATCGACCGCAGGGCCTCCGCCATCACGGCCGCCGTACCGGCGACCGACAACCCCTCACCGCGCCGCTCGCGCCGCACCCACACGCCCTGCGCCTGGCAGGCGCGAGGAGTCGCCGCGCCGATCTCGGCCTTGAAGATCACCTCGCCGTCCTCGATGCGCGCGAACGCCATGCCGGCGGAGATGAGCTGGCGTACCCGCGCCTGGTAGAGCTCCTTGCCGCCACCGGCCTCGGGCGAGACGCCGACCTCCTCGGTGAACATCTTCACGCAGGCCGGATAGAGGATGTCGAACTCGTCCGGACGCACCCGGCGTACGAGCGGGTCCGGTTCGACCCGGGGCGCGGTGTCGAGCACCAGGAACGGCTGGTGGCCGCGGACCAGCCGGGCCGGACCCCAGTATGGCTCGAGCGCCTCCCACATCTGGTTGACGCTGTCCTCCGGGCCGACGATCGAGGAGCACGACCGGCCCTTGGCGACTGCACGGTCCGCGAAGGCGCGTACGGCGTCCGGGGTGGCGTGGACCGGCACCAGGTTGGCCGCCGCGTGGCACAGGGAGACCAGGTTGCCGTCCTCGACGTACCCCCACATCTCACCACCGAGCCAGCGGGACTGGAGCCGGGTCAGGCGCACCCGGTGGTCGACGAAGACGTGGGTGATCGGTTCCCGCTCCAGCAGGGCCTCCACCTGCGGCAGGTCGGCCGGCCCGAGAAGCCGGATCCCGCTCCTGGTCTTCAGCATGGAGTGAGCGTACGCCGGAACCCGACCCGTCCGCGCCCCGGCGCCGTTGCCGGCCCCACGTTGCGCGGCGCGAAATGGCTGCCAGATCTCCGAAATCACAGCCAGAACGCGCCACGCGAATTGCGACAGCAGCCAGTTCGCGCCACGCGACAACCGAGGCGGACCGAGGGGTCAGCCGACGGTGACCGACGGACCGGTGTCCGCGCCCTCGACCGGCTCGCCCATCTCGTCCGCGATCCGCATCGCCTCGTCGATCAGCGTCTCCACGATCTTGGACTCGGGGACGGTCTTGATCACCTCGCCGTTGACGAAGATCTGGCCCTTGCCGTTGCCGGACGCCACCCCGAGATCGGCCTCGCGGGCCTCCCCCGGCCCGTTCACCACGCAGCCCATCACCGCGACCCGCAGCGGCACCTCCATGCCCTCGAGCCCGGCGGTGACCTCGTCGGCCAGCTTGTACACGTCGACCTGAGCCCGGCCGCACGACGGGCAGGACACGATCTCCAGCTTGCGCGGCCGCAGGTTGAGCGACTGCAGGATCTGCAGCCCGACCTTGACCTCCTCGACCGGCGGCGCGGACAGCGAAACCCTGATGGTGTCGCCGATACCCTTCGCCAGCAGGGCACCGAACGCCACCGACGACTTGATCGTCCCCTGGAACGCCGGGCCCGCCTCGGTGACGCCGAGGTGCAGCGGCCAGTCGCCGCGCTCGGCGAGCATCTCGTACGCCTGGACCATCACGACCGGGTCGTGGTGTTTCACCGAGATCTTGAAGTCGTGGAAGTCGTGCTCCTCGAACAGCGACGCCTCCCAGACCGCCGACTCCACCATGGCCTCGGCGCTCGGCTTGCCGTACTTCTCCAGCAGCCGCTTGTCCAGCGAGCCGGCGTTGACCCCGATCCGGAGGGAGACCCCGGCGTCCGACGCCGCATTCGCGATCTCCTTCACCTGGTCGTCGAACTTGCGGATGTTGCCGGGATTCACCCGCACCGCTGCGCAGCCGGCCTCGATCGCGGCGAAGACGTACCGCGGCTGGAAATGGATGTCGGCGATCACCGGGATCTGCGACTTCTGCGCGATCGCGGGCAGCGCGTCGGCGTCGTCCGGGCTCGGGCACGCGACCCGCACGATGTCGCATCCGGCGGCGGTCAGCTCCGCGATCTGCTGCAGGGTGGCGTCGATGTCGGTGGTCGGCGTGGTGGTCATCGACTGCACCGACACCGGCGCGTCGCCGCCGACCAGCACCTTGCCGACGCGGATCTGGCGCGACTTGCGCCGCTCGGCGAGGGTCGGCGGCGGCGCGGAGGGCATGCCCAGCTCGATCGAGGTCATGACCTTCCTTTGCGGGATCGGGCTTCTCGGGTGTACGCCGTCCAGCTTAAGGCGTACCGGTAAACGCTCCCGCTCACGCGTCGAGGCTGGTCATGACGTGCTTGATCCGGGTGTAGTCCTCAAGGCTGTACATCGAAAGATCCTTGCCGTGGCCGGAGTGCTTGAACCCGCCGTCAGCCTCCTCCGGTCGGGGACGCACGTTCTCGTCGCAGTAGACAGCTGGCTGCTGGTTTCGATAGTACGTCGGCAGCTCACGACGGAATTCGTCGTCGATCGCCGCGGCCTCGGCTCAGGCGAGATAGACCGGATCGCCGTCGACGTACGTCGCCACCACCCGCGCGTCCGCGATCTCGTCCGCGCGGCCGGTGAACGGGTCGCGGTCGAGGACGGCCAGGTCCGCGCGGTTCCCGGCGGCGATCACGCCCGTGTCGTCGAGATGGTTCAGGTACGCCGCACCGGCCGTGTACGCCGTCATCACGGTCGCCAGGTCGAGCGCGTACTCCGGGTAGAACGCGGGGTACTCCCCCTGGCCCGCGGCCGGCGGCAGCCTGCGGTTGACCGCCACGTGCATGCCCCACAGCGGGTTCGCGCTGCTCACCGGCCAGTCGCTGCCACACGCCAGCGTCGCGCCGGTGGCCAGCAGGTCGGCGAACGGGTACTGCCAAGCCGAGCGCTCCGGGCCGAGCACCGGTATCGCGAGGTCGGTCATCTGCGGTTCGTACGCCGCCCACAGCGGCTGCAGGTTGGCCGTCACGCCCAGCTCCCGGAACCGCGGCCGGTCGTCGGGATGGATCACCTGGAGGTGCGCGATGTGATGCCGGTGGTCGTTGACCCCATTGGCCGCCCGCGCCGCCTCGAATGCGTCCAGCGCCTCCCGTACGGCGCGGTCGCCGATCGCGTGCAGGTGTACCTGGAATCCCTCGGCGTCCAGCATCGTGACGTACCGGCGCAGCGCCGCGGCGTCCACGAACGACAGGCCCCGGTTGTCGGTCACCCGGCCGGACGGGTCGAGGTACGGGTCGAGCATCGCGGCCGTGCCGTTCTCGGGCACGCCGTCCTGCATGATCTTCACGCTGGTCGCGGCGAACCGGCCGACCCGCAGGGCGGCGCGGCGCTCCACCAGCTCGGAGACCAGGGACTCGTCGGCGTCCCGCTCCCACCACAGCGCCCCCACCACGCGCGCGGTCAGCGCCCCCGAGCGCGCGGCCTCCAGATAGATCGCCGACGTGTCGACGATGTTGGCGTACTCGCCGATGATCGCGTCCTGCCATGCCGTGATGCCGAGCGAGTGCAGGTGTCGCTGCGCCTCCAGCAGGCCGGCCGCCAGCTCCTCGGGGGTCGCGGGCGGTACGAGGCGGCCGACGAGGTCCATCGCGCCCTCGTGCAGGGTTCCGCTGGGTACGCCGTCGGCGTCCCGGGCCAGCCGGCCGTCGGCCGGGTCCTCGGTGTGCGATCCGACCCCGGCCCGCTTGAGCGCGACGGTGTTGACCCATGCGTCGTGGTGTGCGGTGTTCGGCAGGAACACCGGCCGGTCCGGTACGACGGCGTCCAGCTCGTGACGGGTCGGCATGCCATCCGGGAACGCGGGCGACTCCCAGCCGCCGCCGGTGATCCACTCCCGGTCCGGGTGCTTGTCGGCGTACGCGCGGATCGCGTCGAGGTACTGCTCGCGGGTGGTCAGCTCGGACAGGTCGCAGGACAGGCGCTCCAGCCCGCCCTGCACCGGATGTACGTGCGCGTCCTGGAACCCCGGCGTGAGCAGCCCGCCCGCGAGGTCGACCACCTCGGTATCGGGACCGACCAGGTCGCGGACCTCGTCGTGCCCGACCGCCATGATCCGGCCGTCGCGCACGGCCACTGCGGTGGCGAACCGGCGTACGGCGTCCGCGCAGAACACCCGGCCACCGGCGAAGACCCGGTCGGCGTACCGGGTCATGACCTGCCCTCGAGCAGCGGGCCCGCCGGGTCGTGGGAGATCCCGTGCCTGCGGGCGGCCATCGCCGACAGCGCCTCCAGCACGACCCGGTTGGCCAGGTAGGCGGTGATCTCCGAGTGGTCGTACGGCGGCGAGACCTCCACCACGTCCACGCCGACGACCGGCAGCTCGAGACAGATCCGGCGTACCGAGTCCAGCAGCTGCCGGGCCGAGAGCCCACCGGGTTCGGGCGTGCCGGTGCCCGGTGCGTGACCGGGATCGCACACGTCGACGTCCACCGACACGAACACGCCCTCGCACTCGTCGGTGGCGATCCCGAACGCCTCGGTGAGGCAGGCCTCGAGCCCGCGGGCGCCGATCTCGGTCATCTCGTACGACCGCATGCGCTGCTCGGCCATCCAGGCCAGCGTCGGAGGCTCGGGCCAGTAGCCGCGCAGCCCGAGCTGGAGGAACCGGTCACCGCGTACCGCCCCGGACTCGATCAGCCGGCGCATCGGCTGCCCGTGGCCGTAGAGCGAGCCGAAGGCGATGTCGCCGGTGTCGGCGTGCGCGTCGAAGTGCAGCAGGGACAGGTTGCCGTAACCGAGGTGCCGCGCGACACCGGTCGCGTCCGGCAGCGTGATGGTGTGGTCGCCGCCGAGTACGACGGGTACGGCGCCGGAGGACGCCACCTGGTAGACCGCCGCCTCGAGCGACCGGATCGCGGTCTCGACGTCACCGGAGTACATCTCCACGTCCCCGGCGTCCAGCACCCGCAGGTCGCGCAGCGCGTCGACCCTCAGGGCGAGGTGCGGACGCGAGCCGTCCTGCGGCAGGTAGCAGGTCTGCCGGATGGCCTGCGGCCCGAAGCGGGTACCCGGGCGGTGCGAGGTGCCGCCGTCGAACGGCGCGCCGACGATGACCGCGTCCGCGCCGGCGTACGTCGACCGATCGCCCAGGTCGCATCGGTCGACGCCGAGAAACGTGAGGTCCGGCCCGAACTGGGCGCCGTAGCGGCTCATGCGCCCATCCTGCCCCCTCGCGGACGCACGATAGGGCCCGGCGTCACAGTCCCAGACGGATCGGGTTCACCAGATCGGCGTAGATCAGCAGCACGCCCATGCAGATCAGGATGCCGGCCATGGCGTACGCCACCGGCAGCATCTTGGCCACGTCGACGTACCCGGGATCCGGCCGCCCACGGACCCGGGCGATGCCGCGCCGGACCGCCTCGTAGAGCGCCCCGGCGATGTGCCCGCCGTCGAGCGGCAGCAGCGGAATGAAGTTGAACAACGCGACGAACAGGTTGACGATCCCCAGGAGCTGGATGGCGCCCGCGATCTTGTCCCCGACGATCAGCTGGTCGGTGCTGGCGATCTCGCCCGCGACCCGGCTGGCGCCCACCACACTGACCGGGCTGTCCTGCTCGCGCTCGCCGCCGAAGGCCGCCTCGAACACCCCAACCATCCGCTGGGGGAGCTGGATCAGCGCCTCCCCGGTGGCCTTGGTGTAGTCCCACATCGATGCCATGACGTACACCGGGCCCTGCCGCTCGCGCACCTGCTCGGGAGTCACGCCGAGGAAGCCCACCTCGACGTACTCCGCCTGGTCCTCCAGGTCGGGGCGCACCGAGACCGTCGTATTGGTGCGCAGGGTCATCGGCCGGCCGTCGCGCATGACGCCGATCGCGGCCACGCCATCCTCGTTGCCGCGGATCAGGCCGGTCAGCTCGTCCCACGACCCAACCCACTCGCCGTTGAAGCTCACGATGCGGTCGCTCGACCGCAGGCCGGCATCCCGGGCGGGTGACACCGTGTCGCCGCCCTCGCACGTGCGCTCGGGATCGGCCGCCACCTCGTCAGCCGGGATCACGCAGTCCGACACCTGCGCCACGACCGGGCGCGGCTCGTATACGCCGTAGAGCATCCAGATGCCGCCGAGCAGCATGACCGCGATGACCACGTTGACCATCGGCCCGCCGGTCATCACGATCAGCTTCTGCCACCACGGCTTGCGGTAGAACAGCCGGTCGGTCTCGCTCGGGTCGACGTGTTCGTACTCCGCCTGCCGGGCGTCGGAGATCAGCTGGGTGAACAGCCCGGTGTTGGACTTGCGTACGGTGGTCGGATCGGCGCCCTTCTCCGGGGGCAGCATGCCGACCAGCTTCACGTACCCCCCGAGCGGGATCGCCTTCACGCCGTACTCGGTCTCGCCGCGCTTGGTCGACCACAACGTGCGGCCGAAGCCCACGAAGTACTGCGTGACCTTGACCCCGAACTTCTTGGCCGGCCACATGTGCCCGACCTCGTGCAGGGCGATGGAGGCGATCAGGCCGATCGCGAACAGCAGCACGCCCAGCGTGTAGGCCAGCATGGTCATGAGGTCGAGCCCTTCGTGATCTGTCGCGCCCGGTCCCGAGCCCAGGCGTCCGCGGCCAGCACCGACTCCAGGGTGAGCTCGCCGTCCTTCGAGGGTACGTCGTCCCTGGCCAGCACGCTCGCGACCGTGTCCAGAATAGAGATGAACGGCAGCGTTCCGGCGCGAAACGCCTCGACGCACACCTCGTTGGCCGCGTTGTAGACGGCCGGGGCCGTACCGCCGCGGGCGGCCGCCTCCGCGGCCAGCCGTACGGCCGGAAACGCCTCGTGGTCGAGCGGGAGGAACTCCCAGGTCGAGGCCGCGGACCAGTCACAGGCCGGGGCGACGTCCGGCACCCGGTCCGGCCAGGCGAGGGCCAAGGCGATCGGTATCCGCATGTCGGGCGGCGACGCGTGGGCCAGCGTGGAGCCGTCCACGAACTCGACCATCGAGTGCACGACCGACTGGGGGTGCACCACCACCTCGATGCGGTCCAGCGGAACGTCGAACAGCAGGTGCGCCTCGATCATCTCGAGTCCCTTGTTGACCAGGGTGGCGGAGTTGATCGTCACCACCGGGCCCATTTCCCAGGTCGGGTGGGCCAACGCCTCTTCGGGCGTCACGCCCCCGAGCTGGTCGCGGGTACGGCCGCGGAACGGTCCTCCGGACGCGGTGAGCACCAGGCGCCGTACCTCCCGGGCGGCACCGCCCCGCAGGCACTGCGCGAGCGCGGAGTGCTCGGAGTCCACCGGCACGATCTGGCCGGGCGCGGCGACGCCGCGCACCAGGTCGCCGCCGATGATCAGGGACTCCTTGTTCGCCAGGGCGAGCGTGTTTCCGGCCTGCAACGCGGCCAGCGTCGGCTGGAGACCGACGGCACCGGTGATCCCGTTGAGCACGACGTCGCACGGCAAGGCCGCGGTCTCCTCGGCCGCCTCCGGTCCGACCAGGATCTTCGGCAGCCGGAACCCGCCGGTGCTGTATCCGCGTTTCTTGGCCTGCGCGAACAGCGCCAGGTGGAGGTCCTCGGCCGCCGTACCCCGGGAGATCGCGACGACCGGGACGCCGAACTCCACCGCCTGCTGGGCGAGCAGCTGCGGGTCGGCTCCGCCGGCGGAGAGCGCCGCGACCCGGAACCGGTCGGGGTTGCGGCGTACGACGTCCAGCGCCTGGACGCCGATCGAACCGGTCGACCCCAGGACGACGACGTCGCGTGGAGAGCTCACGCCGGCCATTGTCCCAGGCCGAAGTCTCAACGGAGTGCGCGGACAAGAGCGCGGACAGTAGCGCCGTAGACCGCCCGCATGGTAAGGATTTTGAGCTCTGTGTCCCCGACCTGGAAAGGTTCCGGCCGTGACTCAACCTCAAGACACCGAGAGCTTCGTCCGCATTCTGGGGAGGGGCGATGTGATCGCCGTGGCGTTCGGCGCCATGATCGGCTTCGGCTGGGTCGTCCTGACCGGGGAGTTCCTCAACGAGGCGGGGACGCTCGGTGCCGCGCTGGCGTTCGTCATCGGCGGCACCGTGGTCGCGCTGGTGGGACTCACGTACGCCGAGCTGGTCTCGGCGATGCCGAAGGCCGGCGGCGAGCACAACTACGTCCTCCGGGCGATGGGGTCGAGACCGGCGTTCGTCACGTCATGGGCACTCACGCTCGGCTACATCACGGTCGTGGCCTTCGAGGCGGTCGCCCTTCCGACGACACTGCTGCACCTGTTCCCGGACATGCTCGCCGGCCGGCTCTGGAGCGTCGCGGACTCCGACGTCTACGCGACCTGGGCGGCCGTGGGGATGGCCGGTGCCGTCGTCATGACCTTCCTCAACTACATCGGGGTGCGGCCGTCGGCCATCTTCCAGAGCATCGCCGTGCTCTTCCTCGCCGTGGTCGGGGTGATGCTGATCACCGGGTCGTTCGTCGGCGGCGACACCGGGAACATGGAGCCGCTGTTCACCGGCGGCACGGCCGGGGTGATCACCGTGCTGGTGGCGACGCCATTCCTGTTCGTGGGCTTCGACGTGATCCCCCAGTCCGCCGAGGAGATCAACCTTCCGCAGCGCATGATGGGGAAGCTGCTGATCGTGTCCGTGCTGTTGGCCGTCGTCTGGTACGCCACGATCATGGTGACCGTCGGTTCGGCCGTGCCGGCCGACGTACTCGCGGAATCCGGGCTGGCGTCGGCCGACGGCATGAGCGCGCTGTGGAGCAGCGACGCCATGGGCGACGTTCTGGTGGTCGGCGGCGTGGCCGGCATCCTCACCAGCTGGAACGGTTTCCTGATCGGAGCCAGCCGGCTGATGTTCGCCATGGGCCATTCGGGCATGCTGCCGAGCTGGTTCGGCCGTCTGCATCCGCGCTATCGCACGCCCGGCAACGCGTTGCTGTTGATCGGCGGTCTGTCCCTCCTGGCGCCGTTGTTCGGCTCGGAAACCCTGGGCTGGCTGGTCAACGCCGGCGGGCTCAACATCATCGTTGCGTTCTTCATGGTGGCGCTCTCCTTCGTGGTCCTGCGCCGGCGCGAGCCGGAGATGGAGCGGCCGTTCGAGGTGCCGGGCGGCACCCCGGTCGGGGTCGTGGCCGCGGTCCTGTCGATCGGGTTGGCGGTGCTCTACCTGCCGGGGATGCAGGCCGCGCTCGCCTGGCCGTACGAGTGGGTGATCGTCGGGCTCTGGTGGGCGCTCGGTTTGGTGTTCGTGCTCCGGGTGCCGTCGGTCCCGCCCGGTCCCGACGCCGAGCGGGAGATCCGGACCGCCAGGGCCTGACCGGTACGGCGTACGAGCGGCTCAGCCCATCGCGTACCGTCTGTGGGGTCCACACGCACCGGAAAGGCAGGCCAGATGAGCGCACTGTGGCATCCGTTCTCCGACATGGGGGCCGTCGAACGGGACGGCGAGTTCGTCGTCACCCGCGGCGAGGGAGTCCACGTCTGGGACGACAGGGGCAACCGCTACCTCGACGCCACGGCCGGGCTGTGGTTCACCAATGTCGGGCACGGCCGGGCCGAGCTGGCCGAGGCCGCGGCGGCCCAGATCCGACGGATCGCCGCCTACTCGACGTTCGGGGACGTCGTCTCGCCGCCGACCGCCGAGCTTGCCGATCGGCTGGCCGCGATCGCACCCGTGCAGGGTAGCCGGGTCTTCTTCACCTCCGGCGGCTCGGATGCGATCGACACCGCGATGAAGCTGGCTCGCCGGTACTGGCACGAGGTCGGGCATCCCGAGCGCACGGTCGTGGTCGGGCGGACGAAGGCGTACCACGGCACGCACGTCGGCGGGACCGCGCTGGCCGGCATACCCGGCAACCGGGAGGGCTACGGCGAGCTGATGGCCGACGCCGCCACCGTCGCATGGGACGACGCCGACGACCTGCGCGCCACCATCGAGCGGGTGGGTCCGGAGCGGATCGCGGCGTTCTTCTGCGAGCCCGTGGTCGGCGCCGGCGGTGTCCACCCGCCGCCGCTCGGTTACCTGGAGGCGGTCCGGAAGGTCTGCCGGGAGTACGACGTGCTCTTCGTGGCCGACGAGGTGGTGACCGGCTACGGACGGATCGGAGGCTCGTGGTTCGCCAGCAGCCGGTTCGACCTCCAACCGGACATGGTCACGACCGCGAAGGGGCTGACGTCCGGCTACCTGCCGATGGGTGCGGTGCTGATCGCTCCCCGGGTGACCGAGCCGTTCTTCCGCCCGGACGCGGGAGTCTGGCTACGGCACGGCTACACGTACTCGGGTCACGCGACCGCGGCCGCGGTCGCGCTGGCGAACCTCGACATCATCGAACGCGAGAACCTCCTGGACGAGGCGGCCCGGCTGGAGAAGTCGATCTCCGCCACGTTCGCACCGCTGGCCGAGCATCCGCTGGTGGAAGAGGTCCGTTCGGGGGTCGGCGCACTCGCCGCGGTGCAGCTCCTGGACGCCGCGCATGCCCCGGCGCTGGTCAACACGCTCCGCAAGCACGGCGTTTCCAGCCGCGCAGTCGGACAGGGCGCCGTACAGGTATCCCCGGCCTTCGTGATGACCGACGCACAGGTGCAGGAGCTGGCCGACGGGCTGCGCGCCGGGCTCGACGACCTCTAGAAATTTCGCGCCGAGGTTGCACTTCTGGTCGCCTCCAATCGGCCAGATGTGCAATCTCGGCACGACCAGGGAGTGTGCCCAGGCTCAGGATCGACGGGCGCGGCGGGCGACTCGCCGGGCCTGTCGGAGGGGTTCCGGCGTACGTCGTCCGGACAGGCAACCGGTCACCACCGCGACGGCGTCGTCCAGGCCGACCCGCCAGCCGGGATGGACCGCGAGGGGACGGGTCCCCTCGCGGGTTCGCAGCCAGCAGCCGACCACCTCGCCACGGATCCGCAACGGACTCATCGCGCCGGCGCGATCGTCCGGCCACCCACCCTCCGCCTGCAGCGGGCGGTGCGTGACGCCCACCGTGGGCAGGTCGAGCCGCGCGCCGAGATGAACGGCCAGTCCGCAGCGCAGCGGATGATCGCGGCCCGTGGCGTCCACCAGTAGCACGTCCGGCGGATCGTCCAGTCCCCGTACACCATCCTCGAGCAGCCGGCCGATGCGGAGTGCCAGCAGCCCCGGCGTGTACGGCGCGTCCGCCTCGCCTCGGATCACGTGCCGGGCGAGCATCCGGCTCCCCCGTATCACGACCGCCGCGACCCAGGCCGGGTCGCCCTCCGCACCCCGGCCCGTCAGGCCGCGCGGGAAGCACACCCAGCACGCTCCGACCCGCGGGTCGGCCGGCGGTGACCACAGCCGCGGCTCCGCCGCGGCGAGCCCGCGCTGTGCCTCGACCAGGGTCTCGGCGTCGCGTGGCCACATGTACCCCATCTTGTCCGCTCGGGCACCGGCAGTCGCACCCGGCGTACCGTGAGAGACGGAGCATGGAGCAGAACGGATGACCGCCGAACTCGAGCTCAGCCTGGACGATCCGTACACCGTGCCCACCCGATGGTGGCATCGGCTGGACGACGGCCGGATCCAGTGCGACGTCTGTCCACGGGCCTGCCGCCTGCACGAGGGCCAGCGGGGTCTGTGCTTCGTGCGCGCGCGGGTGGACGACCAGGTTGTACTGACGTCGTACGGGCGATCCTCCGGATTCTGCGTCGACCCGGTGGAGAAGAAGCCGTTGAACCACTTTCTTCCGGGCAGCGCGGTGCTGTCGTTCGGAACCGCCGGCTGCAACCTCGCCTGCAAGTTCTGCCAGAACTGGGACATCTCCAAGTCGCGAGAGATCGACACGCTGGCCGACGCGGCATCACCGGACACGCTCGCGGCGCTCGCCGACCGGGCCGGATGCCGCAGCATCGCGTTCACGTACAACGACCCGGTGATCTTCTGGGAATACGCCGCGGACGTCGCGGATGCCTGCCGGGAACGCGGGATCAGGTCGATCGCGGTCACCGCCGGTTACATGTGCCCGGAACCGCGGGCCGAGTTCTACCGGCACATGGACGCCGCCAACGTCGACCTCAAGGGCTTCACCGAGGAGTTCTACCACCGCACGTGCGCCGCGCACCTGGACGACGTGCTCGACACCCTGCGCTATCTCCGGCACGAGACCGGCGTGTGGTTCGAGATCACCACGCTGCTGATCCCCGGCCGCAACGACTCGGACGAGGAGGTCGACGCCGAGACCCGGTGGATCGCGCAGAACCTCGGACTCGAAATGCCGCTGCACTTCACGGCGTTCCACCCCGACTACAAGATGATGGACGTGCCGCCCACTCCACCGGCCACCCTCACCCGGGCCCGCCGGATCGCGATGGCCAACGGCCTGCGGTACGTCTACACCGGCAACGTGCATGATCAGGAGGGCGGTACGACGTACTGCGCGGGGTGCGGGGCGACCGTGGTGGTGCGCGACTGGTACCAGATGCGGCGATACCGGCTCACGGACGACGGCCGCTGCCGCTCGTGCGGGCACCCGGTCCCCGGTGTGTACGACGGCCCGGCCGGGCACTGGGGCGATCGCCGGCTTCCCCTCACCGTGGCGGGGATAGCGCACTGACTCGCGCCGAGATTGCACATCTGGTCGACCAGATGTGCAATCTCGGCGCGAAGGAATGGAGTGACCTAGTCTGCCGGGCATGGCGCCGTACCGCTGCATCGGGTTTCTCACCGACTACGGGCTCGAGGACGCGTTCGTGGCGGCCTGCCACGGGGTCATGATCGACATCGCGCCGCGGGCCCGCATCGTCGACATCACCCACCTGGTCCCGCCACAGGACGTCCGGCGGGGCTCGGCGGTGCTGACGAGGGCGGCGCCGTACCTCGCGCCCGCCGTGTTCGTCGCGGTGGTGGACCCCGGGGTCGGCGGCGATCGCAGGCCGGTGGCGATCGAGGCGGGCGACTCGGTGCTCGTGGGTCCGGACAACGGCCTGCTGATCGATGCCGCCGAGGCGCTCGGCCCGATCACGGCCGCCGTCTCGTTGGACAACACCGCATGGTTCCGGCAGCCGGTCTCGGCGACGTTCCACGGCCGCGACGTCTTCTGCCCGGTGGCGGCCCATCTGTACGCCGGCCGGCCGTTCTCGTCCGCGGGTACACCGATCGACCCGGCGACCCTCGTACGCCTGCCCGCACCGCATCTCGTCGTCTCCACCGACTCCGTGGAGACGGAGACGACCTACGTCGACCGCTTCGGGAACGTCCAGCTGTCCGCCGGAGCGGATCGTCTGGACGCGCTCGGGTTCACCGACGGCACCGCACTCACGATCGCGGGTCCCGGCGCGACGGTCACCGCCGTCGCGGGCGGACGGTTCGACTCCGTGGACGTGGGCGGTGTCGTGGTGTACGCCGACTCCGACCGGCGGATCGCGATCGCGGTCAACCAGGGACGGGCCGACGAACTGCTCGGCGTACGGCCCGGAGCCGTCCTGCGCATCACCCGCGCGCCATAGTCGCGCCGCCCCCAGATCTCGGCGCGAAAAGGGCTTGACCGCCAGAGAGGTCGTGTCGGCGCCGGTCGCGACCGCCACCACGAGCCGGTTCACGACGACACCCTCTCATCCCGGTCGAGTGTGACGTTCTCGACGGGACGCGCCGGCGGGTCTGCCGAAAACGTCACGGTCACCGCTGGCCGGGCAGGCGGCACGTCGGCGTGCCGCCGGGGAGCCGGTGCCGGTTGCGGGCGATCAGGCGGTACGCAGGGTCCGCCGCCCGCAACGCGAGCGGCAGTGCGAGCACCCGGCCGATCAGACGCCATACAGGCCCGCCACTGGAGCGCAGGAACCCGGCGAGCGCCAGCGGGCCGCCCACTGGCCGCTCCCCCGCATCCACCCACTGCACCGACTCCCGACACGCGGTCTCGGTGAGCCCGAGCTCCTCGAGGTCCAGCCGCTGCCAGGGCTCGACCGCGGCCACCGTCGGCACCCATCTGACGAGCAGCCTCGCGGTCGACGAGCAGAAGGCGCAGTCGCCGTCGTACACGAGGACCGGGCGCATCATGCTCCGGTCGCAGCAAGCTGACCGCAGGCGCCGTCGATCTCCCGGCCGCGGGTGTCCCGGACCGTGGTGGGTACGCCGCGCGCCTCCAGCCGGCGTACGAACTCCCGCTCGTCCTCGGGCCGGGACGCCGTCCACTTCGAGCCCGGCGTCGGGTTCAGCGGGATGAGGTTGACGTGCACCCAGCCCCAGTCGCCGTACGACGTGAGCACGTCCGCGAGCAGGTCGGCCCGCCATGCCTGGTCGTTGATGTCCTTGATCAGCGCGTACTCGATGGACACCCGGCGCCTCGTCCGGTCGGCGTACCTCCAGGCCGCCTCGACCGCCTCGCGCACCCGCCAGCGGGTGTTGATCGGCACCAGTTCGTCGCGCAGGTCGTCGTCCGGCGCGTGCAGCGAGAGCGCCAGCGTGACCGGCAGGCCCTCACCGGCGAGCTGGTCGATCCGCGGTACGAGCCCGATGGTCGAGACCGTGATGCCCCGGGCCGACATCCCGAGACCGTGCGGGCTGGGGTCGGTGAGCCGGCGCACGGCGCCCATCACCGCCCGGTAGTTCGCCATCGGCTCGCCCATGCCCATGAACACCACGTTGGAGATCCGGCCGGGGCCGCCGGCGATCTCGCCACGGGACAGCGCGCGGGCGCCGGCGACCACCTGCTCCACGATCTCGGCGGCCGACAGGTTGCGCTGCAGCCCGCCCTGCCCGGTCGCGCAGAACGGGCACGCCATCCCGCATCCCGCCTGGGACGAGACGCACATGGTGACCCGCCCGGGATAGCGCATCAGCACGGACTCGACCAGCGTGCCGTCGAAGAGCCTCCACAGCGTCTTGCGGGTCGTGCCGTCGTCGCACTCGACATCCCTGACGGGGGTCAGCAGCGGCGGCAGCATCTCCCGCACGAGGTCCTGGCGCAGGGCAAGCGGGACGTCGGTCATCTCGGCCGGATCGTCCACCAGGCGGCCGAAGTAGTGGGTCGACAGCTGTGTGGCGCGGTACGCCGGCAGGCCCAGACCCTCGACGGCGGCCCTACGGTCCTCGGGCGTGAGGTCGGCCAGGTGGCGGGGCGGGCGCTTGCGTCCCCGCGGCTCGTCAAACACCAGGGGCAGGGTCGCGCCGGCGCCCGGGCTCGTCATCGCAGCATCAGTCATGTCCCCACCAGTCTCCCACGCGCCGAGCGTACGTCCGGCGGCTCCGGCGGGACGAGTCACACCAGCCAGTGCAGGATCATCCAGGTGAACGCGACCGTGAACAACAGCGAGTCCAGCCGGTCCATCAGCCCGCCGTGGCCGGGCAGCAGCGACGACATGTCCTTGACCCCGAGATCCCGCTTGATCATCGACTCGCCGAGGTCGCCCATGGTGGCGGTGACGACCGTGACCAGACCGAGGAGCACGCCGACCCACCACGCGCCGTCCAGCAGCACCGTCACCGCGGCGACTCCGGCCGCCGTACAGAGCACCACTGATCCGGCGACGCCCTCCCATGACTTCTTCGGGCTGATCGTGGGCGCCATCGGATGCCGCCCGAACAGCACGCCCGCGGCGTAGCCGCCGATGTCCGAGCACGCGGTGACCACGATGAACGTCAGCACCCGCCAGTGCCCGTCGTCCGGGCGCAGCATCAGTACGACGAACGTCGCCAGGAACGGCAGGTAGACCGCCGTGAAGACGGCCGCCGTGACGTCCCGTACGTAGCCGTGCGCGCCGCCCGGCAGCCGCCACCCGAGGATCGCGACGAAGGTCAGTGCCAGCACGACCATCGCGACCTGCATCCCGCCGAAGTAGGTGCCCACGATCATTACGGCGCAGCCGACCAGGAGAGGCGGCAACGGAACCCTGATCCGGTTGGTCGAGAGCGCGGTAGCCAGCTCCCAGACGGCCAGGCCGATGGCCGCCACCACGACGATGAGGAACAGAGCCCGCTCGAAGAACAGCGCGGCCCCGATGAGGGCGAGCAGGACGACGCCCACCGCGATCGCGGCGGGCAGATCTCGGCCGGCGCGGCCGGACGTCGAACCTGGTTCCTCGTCGGCTGCGTCGGATGGGTCTGACGTCATGTGGGCGTCAGACCTCAAGAAGCTCGGATTCCTTATGTTTGAGCAGCTCGTCGATCTCGTCGACATGCTTCTTGGTAAGGCCGTCGAGCCGCTTCTCGGCTCCGATGACGTCGTCCTTGCCGACCTCGCCGTCGGTCGCCAGCTTCTCCAGCGACTGCTTGGCGTGCCGGCGTACGCTGCGGAGCGCGACCCGGCCATCCTCCGCCTTGCTGCGGGCGAGCTTAGTGTACTCCTTGCGGCGCTCCTCGGTCAGCTCCGGCATCACGACCCGGATCACGTTGCCGTCGTCGGTGGGGTTGACACCGAGATCGGAGTCCCGGATGGCCTTCTCGATGGCCGCGCTGGCCTGCTTGTCGTACGGCTGGATGAGCACCGTTCGTGCCTCGGGCGACTGGAACGACGCCAGTTGCTGGATCGGCGTCGGCGTACCGTAGTAGTCCGCGGTCAGCTTGCTGAACATCGCGGGGTGCGCCCGGCCGGTCCGGATCGCCGCGAACTCCTCTTTGGCGACCTCCACCGTCTTCCTCATCTTCTGGTCTGCCTCGCGGAGAGTCTCGTCGATCACGCCGGCTCCTCAGTCTCGCTGGCGGCACGCGCCTGACGCGCCGCACCGTGTACGTCGTACGGCACCAACAACTTAGACCTCTTGGTATCTAAGCATTCTCGGGCCCCACGACGGTGCCGATCTTCTCACCGCGGATAACCCGGGCGATATTCCCCTCGCCCATGAGACCGAACATCACGATCGGCAGTCCGTTGTCACGGCACAGGCTGACGGCGGTCGCGTCGGCGACCTTCAGGCCACGGGCGAGGAACTCGTCGTAGCTGAGGAAGTCGAACTTCACCGCCTGCGGGTTGGTGTTCGGGTCGGAGTCGTACGCCCCGTCGGTGCCCTGCTTGCCCAGCAGCAGTACGTCCGCTCCGACCTCGAGGGCCCGCTGCGCGCCGACCGTGTCGGTGGAGAAGTACGGCATACCCGAGCCCGCGCCGAAGATCACCACGCGCCCCTTCTCCATGTGCCGGATGGCCCGACGCGGGATGTACGGCTCGGCGACCTGGCCCATCGTGATCGCGGTCTGCACCCGGGTCTCGATCTGGAGCTTCTCCAGGGAGTCCTGCAGAGCCAGGCAGTTCATCACAGTGCCGAGCATGCCCATGTAGTCGGCCCGGCTGCGGTCCATGCCCCGTTCCTGGAGCTCTGCGCCGCGGAAGAAGTTGCCCCCGCCCACGACGACCGCCATCTGTACGCCGGTGTCGACCACGTCGCCGATCTGGCGGGCGATGAGGTTCACCACGTCCGGGTCGACGCCGAGCTTGCCGCCGCCGAACACCTCACCGGACAGCTTGAGCAGGACGCGCCGGAAGGCGGGCGTGGCCTCGGCGGCCGGATCGACGTTGACGTCCACCTGTCCCACGGATCCGGCCTCCTCGTACTCGAACCTGCTCGCGTACCAGCTGTTGCTGGTCAGTCTGCCTCAGGCGGGTCCCACTTCGAAACGCGCGAAACGGGTGACGGTGACGCCGGCCTCGTCGAGAACGGCCCGCACGGTCTGCTTCTGGACCTGCACCGAGGCCTGCTCGAGAAGCACGGTCTCCTTGAAGAAACCGTTGACCCGGCCCTCGACGATCTTCGGCAGCGCCTGCTCCGGCTTACCCTCCTCGCGTGCCGTCTCCTCCGCGATCTCCCGCTCCTTCGCGACGACCTCCTCCGGGACGTCCTCCCTGGTGAGGTACCGCGGGCGCATGGCCGCGATCTGCATCGCGATGCCACGGGCCGCCTCGAGGTTGTCGCCGGAGTACTCCACGAGCACGCCGACCGAGGGCGGCAGGTCGCTGGCCTTGCGATGGAGGTACGACGCCACCTGGCCGTCGAACACGGCGACCTGGCCCAGCTCGAGCTTCTCGCCGATCACGGCCGCCAGGTCTGCGATGGTCTGCTCGACGTCCTTGCCGCCGGCCAGCTCGACCCGCTTCAGCTCCTCGACGTCGGCTGGCCTCGCCCGGTCGGCGGCCTCCGCGACCTGGCCGGCCAGCTCCACGAACTGCTCGCTCTTGGCCACGAAGTCGGTCTCGCAGTTCAGCTGGACCAGCGCGTTGCCGGAGACGGCGACGAGGCCGGCGGCCGCGGTGCGCTCGGCACCTCGCTTGGCGACCTTGGCCGCACCCTTCACGCGCAGGATCTCACCGGCGCGTTCCATGTCACCGTCGGCCTCGGTGAGAGCGTTCTTGCAGTCCATCATGCCCGCGCCGGTCTGGTCGCGCAGCCTCTTGACGTCCGCAGCGGAGAAGTTCGCCATGAGCTTGATCTTTCGTGTCGTCGTGCCCGGCCGGTCGCCGGGATTCGTTCGTGAGGGCCAGCCCCGCGTGGGTCTCACGAGACTGCGTCCCCGGACCATCCGGGGTCCCGTGAGGCGCCCGGGATCGTCGTACTTGTCGGTCAGGGTTTCTCAGGTGCCGGCTCCGCGGCCGCGTCGGTCGCCGGCTCCGTCGGCGTAGCGTCGGCGGACGGCGTACCGGCCTGGTCAGCCGCGGCCGGGGCGCCCGGCTGGGCCGACGCGCCCGTGTCGGCCGTCGGTGCGTCCGAAGCCGCCGGGCTGGCCGACGCGTCCGTGTCGGCCGTCGGCGCGGCCACCGTCTCCGAGGCTGTCGGGCTGGTCGGAGCGTCCGAAGCCGCCGGGCTGGCCTGTGCCTCCGCGGCCACCTCGGCCACCGGAGCTCCCGCCTCGGCCTTCGCCTCCGCGGCCGCCTCGTCGGCCTCGCTCCGGGTGAGCAGCTCGCGCTCCCACTCGGCGAGCGGCTCCTCGGCACCCAGCTCGGCGCCCGCGGGCTCGTCGCCGGTCTTCGCACCGGAGCGGGCCATCAGGCCCTCGGCTACCCCATCGGCAACGACCCGGGTCAACAGGGTCACGGCGCGAATGGCGTCGTCGTTGCCCGGGATCGGGTAGTCGACCTCGTCCGGGTCGCAGTTGGTGTCCAGGATCGCGATGATCGGGATGCCCAGTTTGCGGGCCTCGTCGACGGCCAGGTGCTCCTTCTTGGTGTCGATGATCCAGACCGCCGAGGGCGTGCGCGACATGTCACGGATCCCGCCGAGGCTCCGGTCGAGCTTGTCGCGCTCGCGCCTGAGCTGCAGCAGCTCCTTCTTGGTCTTGCCCGCGCTCGTCGCGTCGTCGAAGTTGATCTCCTCGAGCTCCTTGAGGCGCTGCAGCCGCAGGTGAACGGTCTGGAAGTTGGTGAGCATGCCGCCCAGCCACCGCTGGTTGACATACGGCATGCCGACCCGGGTGGCCTGCTCGGAGATCGCCTCCTGCGCCTGCTTCTTCGTACCGACGAACATCACGGAGCCACCGCCGGCGACGGTCCCCTTGATGAACTCGAAGGCGCGGTCGATGTAGGACAGCGACTGCTGCAGGTCGATGATGTAGATACCGTTGCGCTCGGTGAAGATGAAGCGCTTCATTTTCGGGTTCCAGCGGCGGGTCTGGTGACCGAAATGTACGCCGCTCTCCAGCAGCTGTCGCATGGTGACGACTGCCATCGTCGTACTCCCTGATCTGGCGCCCCACGGGCGCGGTTCGGTTCTTGCTCACACCGGCGGTGTGAGCCCTGACGCCCGGCACGCTGCTGCCCGCGGGTGGATACCCGCCGGACCGAACTGGCGTGCCCGTGCAGCCGCACGGCTATGCGGGCGTGCGATGTCAACTCGACAGGCGAGTTGCTCGATCGATTGTAGAGCACGCGGGGTGGTGAACCAATCCAGGCCGGAGGCCGGGTTCTGTCCACAACCGCGGCTTCACCCGGGCTTTTCCACAGCCGGAGCCGGGACGGTTCCCCGCGGCGATACGGCGTCGAAGGATCGGGGCATGACTGCAGCGAATCACCTCCTCCGCATCGTGTCGTCGGCGCTGGTCCCCGCGCTGGTCGTGGTGTCTGGTGCCTCCGCCCCGGCGCTCGCCGACGACACATGGAGTTGGCCGCTGCAGCCGTGCCACCGGTGGCCCGTTCCTTCGATCCCCCATCGGAGCCGTGGCTCGCGGGCCACCGGGGCGTCGACCTCCGCGGCCGTCCCGGCCAGCCGGTGCTGTCCCCCGCCGCGGGCACGGTGCGCTATGCCGCCGTGCTCGCGGGGCGGGGTGTCGTCGTGGTCGAGGCCGGCGGGTTGCGGCTCACCTTCGAGCCGGTGGACGCGGTGGTCTCGATCGGAGACGAGGTCCGTGCGGGCGAGGTGATCGGCCATCTCATGTCCACGCACAGTCACTGCCTGCCGTCGACCTGTCTGCACTGGGGCGTCAAGCGCGGCCAGGCGTATCTCGATCCGTTGCGGTTCGTGGGTGACGCCGAGATCGTGCTGCTGCCGTTCGGGGACGTCCGGCCGGCCGACGGTTCGTGGGCGGCCCCGGATGCCGAGCTCGACGCCCCGCCGGCCTCCGGCGGCTGGGTCTCCGGCGTTCCGCCGGGCGGTTCCGGGGCCGCTTCGGTCGCGGTGCAGTTCGCGTTGGGCCAGCTCGGTGATCCGTACGTCTGGGCCGCCGAGGGCCCGGACACCTGGGACTGCTCCGGCCTGACGATGGCGGCTTGGGGCGCGGCCGGGCGGGCGCTTCCGCACTACAGCGCGGCGCAGTACCTCGCGACCACCCCGATCGCCCGGGACCAACTGCGGCCAGGGGATCTGGTTTTCTGGGCCGAGTCCGGCGCGCCGCCGGGGATCTACCACGTCGCGCTCTACCTCGGCGACGGCCAGGTGGTCCACGCTCCTCGCCCCGGGGAGGTGGTGCGAATCGAGAGCATGACGTCGTGGGACGAGCCGGACTACTTCAGCCGGGTGTGACCAGCGCCAATTCCCGAGGACCGGGGATGGGGTCAGGCGCGTGGATGCGCCTGCTCGAAGGCCTGGCGCAGCCGCTCGGCCGAGACGTGGGTGTAGATCTGCGTGGTGGCCAGCGAGGCGTGACCGAGCAGTTCCTGCACGCTGCGCAGGTCGGCTCCGCCCTCGAGCAGGTGCGTCGCCATGGTGTGGCGGAGTCCATGCGGTCCGATATCCGGAGCGTCGGGCACGTCCTCGATCCGGGCGTGCACCATCCGGCGTACGGCGCGCTGACCGATCCGGCCACCCCGTGCACCGAGGAACAACGCGGCTCCGGAATCGGCCGTGACCAGCGACGCCCGGCCTCGACCGATCCATTCCCGAAGGGCGACCGCCGCCGGCTCCCCGTAGGGGACACTGCGCTCCTTGCGGCCCTTGCCGAACACCCGCAGGAGCCTGCGCTCGGTGTCGAGGTCGTCGATGTCGAGCCCGGTAAGCTCCCCCACCCGGATACCGGTCGCATAAAGCGCTTCGAGGATGGCGACGTCCCGCAGGCCGACCGCACTACCGTCGAGTGCAGCCTCGGTGGCGGCCTCGAGCAGCGAGCGCACCTCGCTCTGCCGGAGGGCGGACGGCAGAGGCCGAGACGACTTCGGCGGAAGCAGCGGCGCTCCCGGATCGCCCGGAGCGCGTCCCGTGCGGTGCGCCCATGCGGTGAAGACCCGTGCTGCCGAGGCGCGCCGGGCCATCGTCGTCCGGGCCTTCCCGAGGGTCTGCTGCTTGGCCAGCCAGCTGCGCATCAGGCGAACGTCGACGTCGGCCAGCGACTCGACGCGCTTCGCGGAGGCGTGCCGTAACAGCGACTCGATGTCGGTGAGATACGCACGTACGGTGTGCGGGGTGAGATCGCGCTCGGCACGAAGATGGCGTTCGTACTCCACCAGCAGCTCGGCGAAGCCGTCAGGGAGCGGCCGATCGGATCCCTCCGGCGAAGTGCTCACCGTGCGACCATGCAGCGCGAAACGCCGTCCGGCAAGACGACCCGCCGCACACCAACCAGACACCGCGGTTGTCGAGCGGGCGCACGACTGTGTCAGACGCGGTACGCGTCCACACGCTCGACATCGAAGTCGCTCACCAACCAGGTCCGGCCGTCGATCGTGACCAGATCGAGCGTCACGGTGACCGGCCCGTCATCGGAGGTCAGCTCCACCGTGGCGTGCACGTGACCAGCGATCTCCGGGGACACCTCGACATCCCCCAGCTCCACGTCGGCCGGGATGCTGAGCCCGAACCGCTCCCATACATCCGACTCATCCGAGCAGTCGCGGGCCCCCTGGAAGAGAGCGTCGGTTCCGAGACGCTTCATCTCGGCGCAATCGCCCGCGGCCATCGCCTCGCCGAAGTCACCGGCAATCGCGGCGGCTTCGTCGCTGCTGCTGTCGGTGCCGAACACACCGAGGAACGCGAGCAACGTTCCGGCGCCCAGCAACACCATCGCCGCCGCGACACCGAGCACGACGAGAAGGCCACGCGGATACAGCGGCGGCACCGCTGAGCTCGCCGGTGGCAGGGGCGGGCCAGCCCGATCCATCGCGCCCTCCCCTCGACACCGGCGCACGAATGTATCCAAGGGTACGGTGCATGGATCACCGGCACCCCGAACACCCGGCAATCGCGCCACCAGTCCGGGACACTCCAGCACAGCCCGGACACTCCGGCCCCGGCCCCGGCCGACTGCGCAGGCGGGCCACCTCTACCGTGCCGACCGCGCGGCGGGCCACCTCTACCGTGCCGATCGCGCTCAGCTACCGCCCGCGGGTTCTTCACACCGCTCGGAACGCGCCAGCCGCCAGCCCGACTCGCGGTGCTCGACCAGACCCCGCAGCAACAGCAAATCGAGCGCTCTCGTCACCTCGTCGACCGGAATGCCCGCGAGAGCGGCGATGTGCTCCGGCGCCGCCGGTCGGACGGCCGGAACCGCCTCCAGCACCTGCGAGGGAACCTCGGAGAGCCGGTCGCGTTCGCGTGACTCGCCGCGCTTCACGGGCGGAAGATTGATGCCGATGGGCGACACCGCGGCGAGCGCCTCGGCCGCATCCGTGACCAGCTCGGCCCTGTTCTCCCGAAACAGCTGGTGCACACCGGCCGACGTGGGCGACGTCACGGGACCCGGCACGGCCAGAACCGGCCGCATCATCTTCTCGGCCCAGCCAGCCGTGTTCAGTGCACCGGAGCGCAGGGCCGCCTCGACGACCAGCGTCCCCTGCGACAGCACGGCGATGATCCGGTTGCGGGTGAGAAACCGCAGCCGGCTCGGCGCGCATCCCGGGGGCAGCTCGCTCACCAGCAGGCCCTCGTCGGCGATCCGCGACAGCAGCGCGACGTGACCGCGCGGATAGCCGATGTCAACCCCGCACGCGAGCACCCCCACCGTCGCCGACTCGGCCGCGAGCGCGCCGCGATGCGCGGCGGCGTCGATGCCGTACGCCCCTCCCGAGATGACGGTGACCCCCTCGAGCGCCAACCCGTAAGCGAGATCACCGCCCACGGTTGTGCCGTACGGCGTCGCGCTGCGCGAACCGACGATCGCGACCGACGTATGGCAGAGCTCGTCCAGCCTGCGTCGCCCCCGGACCCACAACCCGACCGGCACTCCTCCACGCCCGTCATGGGACCGGACGTCCGAGCCCTCCAGACCGCCCAGCTGCTCCGGCCACTCGTCGTCTCCAGGACAGACGAGTCGTGCACCGACGCTCGCCGCGGAGTCCAGGTCGGTCTGCGGGTCGCTCCTGTCCAGACGCACCCGCCACCTCGCGGAGCGGGAGGTGGCGATATGGTCGTGCCGCACGTCGTCCAACACCTGCTCGGGCCCGTCACGCTGGACGAGCTCCAGCAGCTCGGCGTCTCCGGGCTCGGCGATCCGGGTCAGCGTTGCCCGCGCCGCCCGTTCGGAGTCGCCGATCATGAGGCCCTCCGGCGAAGCAGCACCCCGAGCGGCACACCGGTGCGCAGCTCGAGAGCCTCATCCACCTGCTCGGACCCGGGCGGGTCGACGCCGGCGAGGTCTGCAAGCGTCCATGAGATCCGCACGACGCGGTCCGCCCCACGGGCCGTGAGGACGCCCTGCTGCACCAACTGGTACGGCACCCGCATCGCTCGCGGCGCGACCGGGAACCGCCGCCGCAGCTCCGGGCCGGGAATGTCCCCGTTGCGCCGCCACGGCAGGCCGGACAGGCGCTCCCACTGGCGCTCGCGCGCCACCCGCACCCGCGCGGCCACGGTGGCGGACGTCTCGACACTCTGTAGCTCGGATCGCATCTGGTGCGGCGTCAGCGGGTGCATCACCTGCGTGACGTCCACCCGATCGCGAACCGGACCGGACAGCCGGTTGCGGTAGCGGCGCTGGACCGCCGGCGTACATTCGCACAGCAGTCCCTTGCCGTAGTTGCGGCCGCACGGGCACGGGTTGGCGGCCAGCACCAGCACGATCCGCGCTGGAAACCGGGACTGCGCGGCCGCCCTCCCGACGACGATCTCGCCGCTCTCCAGCGGCTGCCGCAAGGCCTCCAGCGCATCGGCGCGGAACTCGGGAGCCTCATCCAGGAACAGGACCCCTCGGTGCGCCAACGAGATCGAACCCGGCCGGATGACTCTGCTCCCGCCACCCACGATCGAGACCGTCGACGCGGTGTGATGCGGATCGACGAACGGCGGGCGGGTCAGCAGTGGAACATCGGCCGGCAGCGCCCCGGCCACCGAGTGCACCGCGGTCACCTCCAGCGACTCCGCCTCGTCGAGATCCGGCATCAGCCCCGGCAGTCTCTCCGCGAGCATGGTCTTCCCGGCCCCGGGCGGCCCGTCCAGAAAGAGGTGATGCCCGCCGGCCGCCGCCACCTCGACCGCCCGGCGCGCGAGCACCTGACCCACGACGTCGGCCAGGTCGATCCCGCGCAGCCGCTCGTCCCCACGCCACGAGAGCGCTCCCTCATCGGCCAGCGGCGGCACCGGCGGCGCCTCCGGCGGTTCCTCGTCGCGCAGCACCGCCGCTGCCTGCGCCAGCGACCGCGCACCCAGTACCGCGACGCCGGTGACCAGCGCGGCCTCGGAGGCGTTGGCCTCGGGCACGATCACCTGGTCGATCCCAGCGCGGTGGGCGGCGAGTGTCGCCGGAAGAACGCCGGGTACGGCGCGCAGCCGGCCGTCCAGCGCCAGCTCACCGAGAACCATCACGCCCTCGATCCGCTCACGCGGGACGACGTCGTACGCGGCGAGCACGGCGAGCGCGATCGCCAGGTCGTAATGGGAGCCCGTCTTGCGCAGCGACGCCGGAGACAGGCCCACCGTAAGCCGCCGGTTCGGCCAGTCGAAGCCGCTGTTGGACACCGCCGCCCGGCACCGGTCGCGCGACTCCGCCACCGAGGCGTCCGGAAGCCCGACCAGGGTCGTGCCTGGCAGACCCTGGCCGATGTCCGCCTCGACCTCCACCACCCGACCCTGGACCCCGGACAACGCGACCGAGCGGGTGCGGGCCAGCGGCATCAGCCGACCCCTCGTACGTGCTCGACCAGCGCCGAACCCCGCGCCGCCAGAAGCACGCTCACGACGTCGATGCGCACCTCGGGCGCACGGCGACCGGACTGTTCGATCCAGCGCACCGCCAGCCGGCGCAGCCGCCGCACCTTGCGCGCGGTCACCGCCTCCGACGGAGTGCCGTATCCGACCCCGCGACGGGTCTTCACCTCGCAGATGACCAGCGCGTCGCGGTCACGTGCCACCAGGTCGATCTCACCGAGCTCGCAGCGCCAATTGCGGTCGAGGATCTCCATCCCGGCCTCGGTCAGATGCCGTGCCGCGATCTGCTCGCCGTAACCGCCCACTGCGGTGCGTTGCCGATATGTGCTGCCCACGCCTCCACCTCCGAGGCCGAGCCTGGCCGGAACGACCAGGAGGAGGCCACGGCGGCATGACCGGCTGTGCACAACTCGGCCCGGGTACCGCGTGGTGGATGAAAACCGGCCCGCTCGCGGACGACGCGCGAGTCGCCGACATCAGCCAGAATCAGCCGCCCAGCATCAGCCGGATAGATCGTCGGTCTTGGGCGGCTCGAGATCGCTGGGCGTGAGCTCCTCGATGTTGACGTCCTTGAAGGTCACGACCTTGACGTTCTTCACGAACCTCTTCGGCCGGTAGATGTCCCAGACCCACGCGTCGGACATGGTGACCTCGAAGTACGCATCGTTGCCCTCGGTGCGTACCTTCAGGTCGGCGGTATTGCAGAGATAGAAGCGCCGGTCGGTCTCCACGACGTACTTGAAGATGCCCACCACGTCGCGGTATTCGCGGTAGAGCTGCAGCTCCATCTCCGCTTCGTACTTCTCGAGGTCTTCGGCACTCATCGCGACATCTCCGGTTCGGCAATCGGGTCGGTTTCCACGCTCGCCGACAGCTCGTCCTCGAGCGTCGGCATCTGCTCTTCCATGGTCACCACGGTCTGGTCGGCGGACGCTGCCCGGCGTACGTTGACGAACCTGCGGCGATGCTCCGCACAGGGACCGTGTTCGGCCAACGCGGTCTGGTGCTCCTCGGTCACGTAACCCTTGTGCGTCGCGAAGTCGTACCCGGGATACACGTCGTCCATCTGCTGCATGATCCGGTCGCGGGTCACCTTGGCGATCACCGACGCCGCGGCGATGCACGCCACCACCCGGTCGCCCTTCCACACCGCGAGGCCGGGCAGACCCAGCCCGTCCACCGGGAAGCCGTCGGTCAGCACGTACGCCGGGGGCTCGGACAACCTCGCCAATGCCCGGCGCAGGGCCTCCACGTTGGCGACGTGCATGCCGAGCCGGTCGCACTCGGCCGCGGGTACGACGACCACCGACCAGCTCAACGCCCGGCGCACGACCTGGTCGTAACAGCGCTCCCGGGCCCGCGCGGTCAGCAGCTTCGAGTCCGCCAGCCCGGGCACCTGGCCCGACCTGCTGTCCCGCAGTACGACGGCCGCCGCCACCAGCGGACCCGCGCACGCGCCCCGGCCGGCTTCGTCCACCCCGGCGATCGGGTCGAACCCGGCCCGCCGGAGGGCGCGCTCGTAGCCGTAGAGACCGGCGTCGCGCCGCACGGTCACTCCGCGAGGCAGATCACTCATATCCTCCGAGCCTAGATCACGAGGCGTGCCACTCAGCCCCGGCTCGCCCCAGCGGAGGATGGCGTCCTGACGATCGGTTCGTCGGGCGCCGGCCGGTCGCGGTCGGGTACGTCACGGAACGTGTCCGGCCTGCCGAGGCCCTTCCAGTCCCTCACCGGCCACACCGTGGCGAGGGCCTCCCCGACCAGGTTGTCCAGGGGCACGAACGCGGTCTCGTTCCGGCGCGAGTCGCGGGAGTTCGGGCGGTTGTCGCCCATCACCCACACGGCGTCCTTCGGCACCACCACGTCGAACTCCTCGTCCGACGGCTCAACGCGCGGCGGCAGGTAGTCCTCCTCGAGCAGGGGCGAGCCGTTGACCGTCACCCGGCCGTTTCGATCGCAGCACTTGACCCGGTCGCCGGGCTCAGCGATCAGCCGCTTGACCAAATACCCCTTGTCCGTCGCCGGGAGCACGCCCACGAACTCGAGGAACCTCGGCAGGACGCCGGTCTGCTCCGCCGGGCGCTCGGCCGCGGTCAGCCAGCCGCCGGGATCCTCGAACACCACCACGTCGCCGCGGTCGACGTCGCCCAGCTTGGTCACGGCGATCCGATCGCCCTCCTGGATCGTCGGCAGCATGGACCCGGTCGGTACGACGAACGCCTGCACGACGAATCCCCGCAACAAGGCGGCCAGGACGATCGCGATGACGAGGATGATCGCGGTCTCCCACAAGAAGTGCACCAGCCGCTTGCCCGCACCCGGTGGCTTCGGATCCCCCCTGCGGCTCTGGCCGCCCCCCTCGTCGGTCCTGCCGGATGTGCTCAAGATATCGACCACTCGCGATCGCCGTCCTTGGATGCCGGTGTCGAGACCTCCCTATCACGCCCGCCGACCACCCGGCCGTCGTACGCTCCCATCAGCCGCCTCCGGCCTCGAGCCGGGTGAACGTCTCCGGCCGATCCGTGATCGCAGCCCGGCCGAGCGGCCACACGGTCGCCGCGACCCGGCCGACGACCATGTCCTCGGGAATGGTCGCCAGTACCGGGTCCTTCTTCCGTTCGACGTCCGTGGTCTCGGGGTCGTCGTAGAAGAGATGGGCGCGCGAGTCGGCGGAGTTGACCCGGTTGTCACCCATCACCCACAGGCGGTTCTCGGGAACCCTGACCTTGAACGTCTGCAACGAGGGTTTCACGGAATTGGGCAGGTACGTCGACTCGTCGATCGGCTCGCCGTTGACGAGAACGCGGCCCTCCCGGTCACAACATCGCACCCGGTCACCGCCGACGGCGATCACCCGTTTGACCAGATGGTCGCCCGCCGGATACAGGCCGAAGAACTCCATAACCCCCGTGATCGGGTTGCCCGAATCGGCAGTCTGCACGGGCAACCAGCCGCCGGGATCGGAGAAGACGACGATGTCGCCGCGCTGAGGCTCGCCGAACCAGAAGGACACCTTCTCGACCGCGATCCGGTCGCGCTCGATGAGGGTGTCGTGCATCGAGGCGGACGGGATGTAGAACAGCTGTACGAACAGGGATTTGAGCAGGATCGCCAGACCGAGGGCGATGCAGAGCAGGATGACGAGCTCCTGCCACAGTGGCAGCTGCTTGCGTTCGAGCCGTCGTTTACCCCTGGTCGGGGCCTTGGACCTGCTCCTGTTGTGCTGAGCGTCGTACCGCGCGTCGTGCTTCGCCCGCGAGGACCGCGAACCACCGGTGTAACCGGTGACGCGGCCTCGAAGGTCGTCGGCGTCAGGCACTCCGTGAGCCTAACTCGGCAAGCGTCACGCGCTGCCGGTCGGCTCGCGGCGTTCCTTGATCTTGGCGGCCTTGCCGCGCAGGTTCCGGAGGTAGTAGAGCTTGGCGCGGCGTACGTCGCCTCGCGCGCTGACCTCGATCTTCTCGATCACCGGGGTGTGCAGCGGGAACGTCCGCTCCACGCCGACACCGAAGCTGATCTTGCGGACCGTGAAGGTGCGCCGGATGCCGGAGCCCTGCTGCCGGATGCAGACGCCCTGGAAGACCTGGATTCGGGAGCGGCTGCCCTCGACGACCCGGACATGGACCTTCAGGGTGTCACCGGGCCGGAACTCGGGAATGTCGTCGCGGGCGACTGCCGCGTCGACGGCGTCGATCGCGTTGGCCATGATGGCTCGCTTCCTCGCAAGTGCCATGGGTCACCCACGGACGTGGGGCGGGTCGGTATGGCGGCCTGCGCGTCGTTCGGATGCTCCCCCCATGGCAGGAGCACGACGCACGGCGCCGACGGACCAGTGTGCCATAGCCGGACCGATGACGAGAAATCGCCCGGGCGCGACAACCGGCGTCGAGCCGGACGCGGCGTCAGTCTTCGGGCCGGTCGAGCGCGTCCAGGTCCGCGGGGTCGAGGTCGTCGCGCAGCCTGTCGATCAGGTCCGGGCGGCGCTGCGCCGTACGCCGCAACGCCTGGTCGCGACGCCAGCGCGCCACCTGGCCGTGATGCCCGGACAGCAGAACCTCCGGCACCCGCAACCCGCGCCACTCCGCGGGCTTGGTGTAGAGCGGGTACTCCAGCAGGCCGCCCCGCTCGCCGGTGCTGTGCGACTCCTCGCGCAGCGACTCCGGGTTGCCCAGGAAACCGGGCAGCAGCCGTACGACTGTCTCGATCACCACCAGCGCGGCCGCCTCGCCACCGTTGAGCACGTAGTCGCCGATGCTCACGTCGTCGACCGGCATCCGGGCGGCGGCATGGTCCACGACCCGCTGGTCGAGACCCTCATAACGAGCACAGGCGAACAACAGCCAGGGTTCACCCGCCAGCTCCTCGGCCAGCCGCTGGTCGAACCGGCGGCCGGACGGCGTCATGACCAGGAGCCGCGGCGGTGGTTCCGCGTCGGCCGGCGCGAGCGCGTCCAGGGCCTCGCCCCAGGGTTCGGGACGCATCACCATGCCGGCACCGCCGCCGTACGGCGTGTCGTCGACCGTGCGATGGCGATCGTGCGTCCACTGCCTCAGCTCGTGAGCGTGGACCTCCAGCAGGCCCACCTGCTGGGCCTTGCCGACCAGCGACAGGCCCAGCGGGGCGAGGTACTCGGGGAAGATCGAGACGATGTCGATGCGCATCGCGTTCACTCCATCATCTCGGGTTCGAGCAGCCCTGGGCGGTTCGCGATGGTGAGCCGGCCGGACGGGATATCGACCTCGGGCACGAGATCCGACACGAAGGGCACCATGGCCTCGCCGCCGGAGTTCCTGCGTACGACCAGCACATCGTGCGCGGGATGATGCAGCACTCGCACCACCTCGCCCACCTCCGCACCGTCGGCCTCGACCCGCAGCCCGACCAGCTGATGATCGTAGAACTCGTCCGGACCGGGCGGCACCGCCGCCGGATCGGCCTCGACCGTCAGGAGAACACCGCGCAGGCCCTCGGCCGTGCCGCGGTCGGCCACCTCCTCGAACGACACCAGTAGCCGATCGCCGTGCGCCCGGACCGCGGACACCGTGAGCGGGCCGGCGGCGGGAGGATCGGTCAGGAGTACGGCGCCCGGCGCGAACCGCCGGTCGGGCTCCTCGGTACGCGACTCGATCGAGACCTCACCGCGGACGCCGTGCGCTCTTCCGATCCGGCCGATGACCACGTCCACGGGTGCCATCTTCTCTCGGCGTCATTGTGTGGCGCGTTCTGGCGGGCAAATCAGACACCGCTCCGCCATTTCGCGCCACGCAATGCGGACCTCCGACCGCCTACCGGCGGTCTACGTCGACGCGGCGTCATCTGCTTCGTCTCCTCCGACCGCCTACCGGCGGTCTACGTCGACGCGGCGTCATCTGCTTCGTCTCCTCCGACCGCCTACCGGCGGTCTACGTCGACGAAGTCGACCCGCGCGCCGCCCTTGCCGGCCAGTGCGCTGATCACAGTGCGGAAGGCGGTGGCCGTACGGCCTGAGCGGCCGATGACCTTGCCCAGGTCGTCGGGATGCACGCGCACCTCGAGCAGCCGGCCGCGGCGGGTGTTCTTGGACCGGACCGTCACATCGTCGGGGTGTTCGACGATGCCCCTCACCAGGTGCTCCAGCGCCTCGGCCAGCACGCTCAGGACTCGCCGTTCTCTTTGGAGTCGGAGCCGGCCGGAGCCGGCTCGTCGCCCTTGGGCTCGTCGGTCTTGGGCTCGTCCGCCGTACTCGCCTCGTCCGCCGTACTCGCCTCGTCCGCCGTACTCGCCTCGGCGGACGTCTCGCTCGCCTCCGTGGCGGTCGCCTCCGTGGCGGTCGCCGCGCCCTTCTCCTCGGCCTTGGCGTCGGCCTTCGCGGCCTTCGTGGCCTTCGAGGTCTTCTTCGGCGTGGTCGCCCGCGACTTGGGCTCGCCCGTGGCGTCCTTGAGCGCCTCGTTGAAGACCTCGGTCTTGTCGCGCTTCGTCTCCGGTACGCGCATCGGCTCCGGAGCCGCCTCGCCCTTGAACTGCTGCCAGTCGCCGGTCACCTTGAGCAGCGCGGCCACCGGCTCGGTGGGCTGGGCGCCGACGCCGAGCCAGTACTGCGCGCGCTCCGAGTCGACGTGAATCGTCGACGGGTCGGTCTTGGGGTTGTAGGTCCCGATCTCCTCGATCACGCGGCCGTCGCGCTTCTTGCGCGAGTCCACGACCACGACACGGTAAAACGGCGTACGGACCTTGCCCATACGCTTCAAGCGGATCTTGACGGCCACAGGTGTGGTGTCTCCCTCGGGGTCAGATGTGGGTGAGAGGCCACCGACCGCGTGGGGCCACGGCCCGGCCTACTCGGCGGATCCGGCCGCCGTGTGGTTGAGAGGGTCCGCACGCGACCAGAGTCGGCGGACATTGTGCCAGATCGGGCCGCGTCCACTCCAATCCGGTCCCGCGGACCGTGCCGATCACCCGGCCCTAGCGAACCACCCGGCCACGCAGGATGACCCGGGACGGCTCGCGCAAAACTCCGACGTCCAGGGTCGGGTCCGCCGGGTAGACCACCAGGTCGGCCGGCGCGCCCTCCTCGAGGGTGGGGTTGTGGCCGAGCCATTCGCGAGCCCGCCAGGAGGCGGCGCCGAGCGCGTCGTACGCCGACATGCCGTGACGCACCAGCTCTGCGATCTCCTCCCCGATCAGGCCGTGCGGCAGGACCGCACCGGCGTCGCTGCCGGCGTACATCGGGACCCCGGCCTCGTACGCCGCGGCGATCGTCTGCTTGCGCTGCTCGAAGAGCGCCAGCATGTGCCGGGAGTACTCGGGGAACTTCTCCCCGGCCTGTTCGGCGTACTTGGGGAAGTTGTTCAGCTGCCACGCGGTCGGAACCAGCGCGACCCGGCGTTCCGCCATGGTCGCAATCAGGTCGGGACCCAGACCGGTGCCGTGCTCGATGCAGTCGATCCCGGCGCCGATCAGGTCCGGCAGTGCGTCCTCGCCGAACACGTGCGCCGTGACCCGGGCGCCGTGCTCGTGGGCGGCGGCGATGCCCTCCTCGAGCGCGGCGCGAGGCCAGCACGGAGCAAGGTCGCCGATATCGCGGTCGATCCAGTCGCCGACCAGTTTGACCCAGCCGTCGCCGCGTCGCGCCTCCTGCTTCATGTACGCCGGCAGCTCCTCAGGCTCGATCTCGTGGGCGAAGTTGCGCATGTAGCGCTTGGGCCGGGCGAGAAACCGACCGGCCCGGATGAGCCTTGGCAGGTTGTCGCGCTCTTGGATCCAGCGCGTGTCGCTGGGCGAACCGCAGTCCCGCAGCAGCAGGGCACCCGCGTCCCGGTCCGACGTGGCCTGCTGCTCCTGGACGTCCTCGGGTATGCCGCCATGCTCGCCCAGTCCCACGTGGCAATGCGCGTCGACCAGCCCGGGGACGATCCACCCCTCAGCAACCGTCGAGGCGCCGCCCGACGGTACGTCGTAGGTCACCCGGCCGTGCACGACGTACACATCTCGGTGCTCGCCCTCGGGCAACACCACACCACGAACTCGGATCACGTCAGCCTCAGTCATGACCCCGCAGGTTACTGGTCGTCCGTTCTCCGTTTCGCTCCCGGGGGAAGTGCAATACGCTGCGGCCATGTTCAGTCGGCTGCGGGGTCGGGCTCTGGCCTCGGTCTTCGTCCTGGCGGTGGCGACGGCCGGGTTGGGCGGTACGACGTCCTACGCGACACCGACCGCCGACCGCGGTGAGCGCACCACGACTGCCAACCCCTGGCTGGACCGCCGGGTCATGAACATGGCTCACCAAGGCGGTGAGGCGGAGGCGCCGTCGAACACGCTGTACGCCTTCAAGCGGGCCGTCGAGCTCGGGGCGGACATGATCGAGCTCGACGTGCACTCGACCAAGGACGACAAGCTCGTGGTGATCCACGACGCCACCGTGGACCGCACGACCAACGGCACCGGGCGCGTGCGCGACATGACCCGCAAGCAGGTGCAGGCCCTCGATGCGGCGTACGACTTCGACCCCGAAGGCGGCTATCCGTTCCGCGGCGTGCGCACCCGTGACGTGCCGCCGCCCGAGGGCTACAAGGCCGACGACTTCAAGATCCCCACCCTGCGCGAGGTCTTCAGGGCGTTCCGGGACGTGCCGATCAACATCGAGATCAAAGGCACGGCCGACACCGATACCCAGTCGTTCCTGCACAACGCCGAGCTGCTGGCGGAGTTCCTCAATCGGCGCGACCGCACGGACGTGATCGTGGTGTCGTTCGAGCAGCTGGCCGTGACCTACTTCCACCAGCTGGCGCCGCAGATCGACACCGCACCAGGCACCGCCGGCCTGGCGGCGTACTGGGCTCTCGGCATCCCACCGGGGTTCGGCACCAAGGCTCTGCAGGTGCCGATCGAGTACCAGGGCGTCACGGTCACCACCCCCGAGTTCGTGCAGCGGGCGCACACCGACGGTTTTGCCGTGCACGTCTGGCTGAGTAGCCAGGAGGAGAACGAGGACGTCTACAACCAGCTGATCGACATGTGTGTCGACGGCATCATGGCGGCGTACCCGACCCGACTGGAGAAGGTCCTCGACGACCGCGGGATCACGCGGCCAGGTGAGCCCGGCGTCGACCCCTGCATCTAGGCACCCCGCATCGTCTTCCGCCATTGGGTCGGGAAACGGTGGCAGATCTGGGGCCCACCTCAGCGCGGAAGCAAGGGTCCGATGGGACTACTTGCCCATCAGGTCGCGCATTTCCTTGGGGAGCTCGAAATCCGCAGCCTCTTCGGCATCGGCGGAGTCGCCGCCGAAGCCGAACGCCGCACCGGGCGGCGTGCTCTGCTCGGCCTGCTTCGCGGCGGCCTCCTGCTGCGCGCGCTTGGCGGGGTTGCCCGAGCGGCGCTTCGTGCGCCCCTTCTTCGGCGCCTGTCTCGCCTTGGCCCGCTTGCCCATGCCCGGCATTCCCCCGGGCATCCCTGGCATCCCACCGGACATGCCCGGCATCCCGCCGCCCTTGGCCATGGCGACCATCATCTTCCGGGCCTCGAAGAACCGGTCGACGAGACCGTTGACCTCGCTCACTTCAACACCGGAGCCGCGCGCGATCCGGGCCCGCCGCGACCCGTCGATGATCTTGGGATCGTCGCGCTCAGACGGCGTCATCGACTGGATGATGGCGCCGACCCGGTCGATCTCCTTCTCGTCGATGCTCTCGATCTGGTCGCGCATCTCGGCCATGCCCGGGAGCATGCCGAAGATCTTCGACAACGAACCCATCTTGCGCATGGTCTGCATCTGCTGCAGGAAGTCGTCGAGGGTGAAGTCGCCCTCCTTGCCCTGCAGCTTGGCGGCGGTCTTCGCGGCCTCCTCGGCGTCGAAGGTCTTCTCCGCCCGCTCGATCAGCGTGAGCATGTCGCCCATGCCGAGGATGCGCGACGCCATCCGGTCGGGGTGGAAGACGTCGAAGTCGGTGAGCATCTCCCCCGACGACGCGAACATCACCTGCCGCCCGGTCACGTGGGCGACCGACAGCGCGGCGCCGCCGCGGGCGTCGCCGTCCAGCTTGGTGAGTACGACGCCGTCGAACCCGACGCCGTCGAGGAACGCGTGCGCCGTGGTCACGGCGTCCTGTCCGATCATGGCGTCGACGACGAACAGCGTCTCGTCCGGAGACACGGCGTCCCGGATGTCGGCCGCCTGCTGCATCATCTCGGCGTCGACACCCAGCCGGCCCGCGGTGTCGACCACCACGACGTCGTGCAGCGTGCGCCGAGCCTCCTCCACGCCGCCGCGCGCCACCGCGACCGAGTCGCCGACCCCGTTGCCGGGCTCGGGCGCGTACACCGTGACCTCGGCCTGCTCACCGACCACCTGCAGCTGGTTCACCGCGTTCGGGCGCTGGAGGTCCGCCGCGACCAGCATCGGCGTGTGCCCCTGCTCCTGGAGCCAGCGCGCGAGCTTGGCGGCCAGCGTGGTCTTCCCGGAGCCCTGCAGGCCGGCCAGCAGGATCACCGTGGGCGGCTTCGACGCGAACCGCAGCCGCCGGGTCTCGCCGCCGAGGATGCTGATCAGCTCCTCGTTTACGATCTTGATGACCTGCTGGGCGGGGTTCAGCGCACCGCTCACCTCGGCACCGGCGGCCCGCTCCTTGACCGCGGCGATGAACTGCTTGACCACCGGCAGCGCGACATCGGCCTCGAGCAGCGCGATCCGGATCTCGCGGCAGGTGGCGTCGATATCGGACTCAGACAGCCGGCCCTTGCCCCGGAGACTCTTGAACGTCGTCTCTAGCCGGTCCTGGAGGGTGGCAAACACAGGTAGGTGTCCTCACAAACATGATCGCCTGGCGGGAAATCCCATCGGGGACCTTCCCCACAATTCCTGCCAGCCTAATAGACGCCCCAGGGCTGGGTCCCGGCGCTGGGCCGCGGCCTAGCTCAACGCGCGGCGCACGGCGGCGGCCGCCCCCTCACCGCGAGCGGCCGGGAGCGGGCCCGTGCCGGGATCGGCCACGTAGAACACGTCCACGGCGCGCGGGCCCAGGGTCTCCAGGTACGCCGAGCGCACCTCCAGCCCGAGCCCGGCCATCGCGGAGCAGACGGCGTACACCAGGCCCCGCCAGTCGGCGGCGCGCACCTCGATCACGGTCGCCCGCGCGGATGCCTCCGGGTGCAGGGAGACATGCGGCGGCTCGCGGTCGTTCGGCGGGCTGAGCCGCGCCTCCACATCCACGGTTCCGCCGAGTACGCCGAGCAGCCGCTGACGAAACCGGGCCGGGTCGACGTACTCGTCCGAGAGCCGCCAGCGCGACCATCCCGTACCGCCGCGGGACCCCGCCCGCGCCGACCGTACCTGCAGCCCGCTCAACGCGATCGCCGCGGCGACCGAGGCCAGCAGGCCGACCCGGTCCGGGGCGCCGACCAGCAGCGTCGTCCCCTCCGCCGACGACTCCGCATCCACCCAGCAGTGGCCCACGTCCCGGCCAGGCCAGGACGGCTCGGCCTCGGACACCGGCACGGCTTCGAGGGCATCGCGAGTACGACGTACCAGTCCCTCCACCAGCCCCCGCCGCCAGGCCGTCCACGCGGCGGGCGAGGTCGCCCTGGCGTCGCACTCGGTCATCGCCGCCAGCAGCTCCAGCACGCCGATACCGCCCACCCGCTCGGCGACCAGCGCGACCGTGGCCGGGTCGTCGGGATCCCGCCGGATCGCGGTGTGCGGCAGCAGGAGGTGGTGGCGTACGAGCCGCCCGATCATCGCGGCGTCCGGTTCGGTGAAGCCCCAGCGGCGCGCGATGCCGGTGGCCGTCTCCGCGCCGGCCACGCTGTGATCACCGGGCGCGCTCTTGCCGATGTCGTGCAGCAGGACGGCGACCAGCAGCAGGTCCGGCCGGCTCACCCGCTGCAGCAGCCCGCTCGCGTGCACGCAGGCCTCGATGAGGTGCCGGTCGACCGTGAAGCGGTGCACGGCCGACGTCGAGGCCAGCATCCGGACCCCCGCCCACTCGGGCAGCAACGTCTCGACCGCTCCGACCTCCTCCAGGGTCTCCCACACCGCGACCAGCCCGGGTCCGGCGCCGAGCAACCGCACGAGCAGGTCGCGGGCCTCGCGCGGCCACGGCTCGGGAACCCGCGCGCCCTCCTGGGCGAGCCGTCGCGCGGAGGCCGGGGCCAGCATCAGCCGCCGCTCCGCGGCCAGTGCGGCGGCCCGCAGCAGGAGCAGCGGGGCGTCGGCCGGCTTGGCCGTCGACTCCAGCACGACCTCGTTGCCCGATCTCGCGAGCCCGGGAGACAGCCATTCCAGGTCCGGCCGGCGGCGCCGCGGTCCGCGGCGCGGTGTCTCCAGCACGCCGTCCAGCCGGTGCCACGTGAGTGTCGTCAGGTGGTTCATCCGCCGTCCGAGCCCGCGTACGTGACGCTGGAACGCGTCCGGGTCGTCGTACCCGAGGTGTTCGGCGAGACCGGGCAGGACCTCGGGAAGCAGCCGGTCTCCGGGCTTGCCGGTCACCTCGTGCAGCGTGTCGCGGATCGCCAGCATCTGGTTGCGGCAGCGCTCGGCCTCGGCGTGCGGTACGTCGACCAGCCAGGTGGACACCAGCGCCCGCAGCATCACGCCGTCCCGCAGGCCGCCCTGCGACTCCTTGATGTCCGGTACCGCCGCGTACGCGAGCTGGCCGGCCCGACCAGCGCGCGCCTGCCAGTCCTCCCGGACCGCGGGGATTCGGCGGCGGGCGGCCGCCCGCCAGTCGGCAAGCACAGTGGACCGGAGCTGGACCGTGATCGCCGGATCGCCCGCGACGTGCCGGGCGTCGAGCATCCCCAGCGCGCCGCGCAGGTCGGACGACGCGACCTTGCGCATGTCGTCCAGGGTGCGTACGGCGTGGTCGAGACGGGTTCCCGAGTCCCAGAGCGGGTACCAGATCCGGCCCGCGATCTCGGCGATGTTCTGGACCGCGCCGGTGTGGACCAGCACGACATCCAGGTCGCTGAACGGCGACAGCTCACGACGCCCATAGCCGCCCACCGCGACCAAGGCGGTCCCCGAGGGATCGGGAACCGCCTTGGTCAGGAGCTCTCGCAGTCGCGCATCGGAGTCGTCGCTGCGCCGCTGCCGCCGCTCGGCCAGGGTCTTCACATGACCACCACCCCGTTGAGTGTGACGTTTTCACCGGGACACGCGAGCGTGTCCGTCGAAATCGTCACACTCAGCGGCCGGGCCGTCTTCAGAGGGCCGCGGAGTCGCGCTCGCCCGTCCGTACCCGGACGACGGACTCGATCGGCATCACCCAGACCTTGCCGTCCCCGATCCGGCCGGTTTGCGCGGTCTTGGTGATGACTCCCACCACGTCGCCGGCGGAGTCGTCCTCCACGACGATCTCGACTCTGATCTTCGGCAGCAACGCGACGTCGTACTCGGCGCCTCGGTAGACCTCGGTGTGACCTTTCTGGCGACCGAATCCGCTGGCCTCGGTCACGGTCATCCCGGTCACGCCGAACGCCTCCAGCGCCTCCCGCACCTCGTCCCACTTGTGCGGCTTGATCACGGCGGTGACCAGCTTCATGACTTCACGCTCCCTTCGGTCTGCCTGTCGGCATCGGCCCCGACTCCGGACGAGCCGGTCGCTCCGGCGGTCGCGCCGGTCAGCGTCCGGCCCGCGCCCGTGCTGACGTGCAGGTCGTAGCCGGTCTCGGCGTGGACCGCGAGATCGATGCCGCTGACCTCGTCGTCCTCGTCGACCCGGAAACCCACCGTCTTGTGCAGCAGGTACCCGATGATCAGTGTGACGACGAAGGAGTACGTCATCACCGAGACCGCTCCGACGACCTGTCTCCAGAGCTGGTCGACACCGCCGCCGTAGAACAGGCCGTCCACGCCCGCCGGGGCCGCCGCGGTGCCCAGGAAGCCCACCAGGATGGTACCGACCAGGCCGCCGACGAGGTGTACGCCGACCACGTCGAGCGAGTCGTCGTACCCGAGCCGGTACTTCAGGCCGACCGCCAGGGCGCAGAGAACACCGGCGATCGCGCCCAGCAGGATGGCGCCCACCGGCGAAACGGCGGAACAGGACGGCGTGATCGCCACCAGCCCGGCCACGATTCCGGACGCCGCGCCGAGCGAGGTGGCGTGACCGTCCCGGATCTTCTCCGTGGCCAGCCAGGCCAGCGAGGCGGCACCAGTGGCCGTCATGGTGTTGACCCACGCGACCGCCGCGGTGTTGTCGGCGGCCACCGCGGATCCGGCGTTGAACCCGAACCAGCCGAACCACAGTATTCCGGCGCCGAGCATGACCAGCGGCAGGTTGTGCGGCCGCATCGGGTCCCGCGCGAACCCCTTCCGCTTGCCCAGCACGATCGCCAGCGCCAGGGCGGCCGCACCGGCGTTGATGTGGACCGCGGTCCCTCCGGCGAAGTCGATGGCCAGCAGGTCGTTGGCGATCCAGCCGCCGACGACGTCGCCGGCGTCGAACGCGAAGACCCAGTGTGCGATAGGGAAGTAGACCACCGTCGCCCAGATGCCGGCGAAGATCAGCCACGTGCCGAACTTCGCGCGGTCGGCGATGGCGCCGGAGATCAGTGCGACGGTGATGATCGCGAACACGGCCTGGAAGGCGACGAAGGCCATCACCGGCAGGCCGCCCTCCTCCGACGTGAGGTCCTCCATCAGGCCCCTCAGCCCGAAGAACTCGAACGGGTCACCCAGCATGCCGGCACCCACGTCGTTGCCGAATGCTATGGAGTAACCCCACAACACCCACAGAACGCTGATCAGCCCCAAGGCCCCGAAGCTCATCATCATCATGTTCAAGACGCTCTTCGAGCGGACCATGCCGCCATAGAAGAGCGCCAGCCCGGGAGTCATCAGCAGCACCATCGAAGCGCTCGCGAGAAGCCAGGCAGTATCTCCGGTCGGGACCATCGGCCCGAGCCTCCTTTCATGCAGGGGCTAACCCGCGCGCGACCAGAAGACGCCGGTGTCTTCGCGCAGCAACGGAGGTCTTGGTTACGACATCGACCTTGCGGGTACGACGTTTCGGTACGTGCGGCCGCACGTTGCGTACAAGTGAAAACGAGGGACCTTGTGTTACGGACGTGTGAACAGGCGCTCCCGGACGACGCGACGCGACCGTGCGTCCCTCAGGTCAGCGAGCTCTCCCCGAGCAGCGCGTCCACGAACGCCTCCGGCTCGAACGGCGCCAGGTCGTCGGCGCCCTCCCCGAGTCCGACCAGCTTCACGGGTACGCCGAGCTCGCGCTGCACCGCCACCACGATGCCGCCCTTCGCCGTACCGTCGAGCTTGGTCAGCGCGATCCCGGTGACGTCGACGACCTCGGCGAACACCCTGGCCTGCTGCAGTCCGTTCTGGCCGGTCGTGGCGTCGAGCACGAGCAGCACCTCGCCCACCCGCGCGAGCTTCTCCACAACCCGCTTGACCTTGCCCAGCTCGTCCATCAGGCCGGTCTTGGTGTGCAGGCGGCCGGCCGTGTCGATCAGGACGGCGTCGGCCTCACGCTCGATCCCGGTCTGGACGGCGTCGTACGCGACGCTCGCGGGATCGCCGCCTTCGGCGCCGCGAACCGTGTGCACGCCGACCCGATCGCCCCAGGTCTTCAGCTGGTCGACGGCGGCGGCCCGGAACGTGTCGGCCGCTCCCAGCACCACGTCGGAGTCCTCGGCCACCAGAACGCGGGCGATCTTCGCGACCGTGGTGGTCTTGCCCGAGCCGTTGACCCCCACGACCAGGGCGACGCCCGGCTTGGCGTCGGTCCGGCGCAGGTGCAGTGCGCGGTCGAGGTCCGGATCAAGCATCGCGATCAGCTCGTCGCGCAAGATGGCGCGCGCCCGCGCGTCGGATCCGACGCCCTCGACCCGTACTTGCGCCCGCAGCCGGCCGACCAGCTCCTGAGTTGGCTCGACACCCAGATCCGAGGTGAGCAAGGTGTCCTCGATCTCCTGCCAGGTGTCGTCGTCGACCCGGTCCCGGGACAGCAGGGACAGCAGCCCGCGACCCAGCGTGGACTGCGAGCCCGCCAGCCGGGCCCGCAGGCGGACCAGCCGCCCCTGGACTGGCTCCGGGCGCTCGAGGACGGGTGCCGCCTCGGCCTCCGGCTCGACGGTCGGCAGGGCCTCGTCAACGCCGGCCGCGTCCACGCTCGAGACATCGGCGCCGGGTCGCCCTCGGCGACGCAGGCCGACGAGAAGTCCTCCGGCCGCGAGGACCACGATCAGAACGAGCGCAAGGATCAGGTAGAGAATGTCTCCCACGGTGTCCCATCCTCTCAAACCACCATGGCCGACCCACCGGTCGTCACCCCGCGATGCCGGCCGGCGGGCGGGCTGACATGGATGAGTGGCGCAGAGGCGTACCGACCGGCTGCGATCGGTCGTGCGGTCCGGTCAGCGTTTGTCGGGCTCCACGGGCCATTTGTCGGTGAACCTGACCATCGCTTCGGAGAGCCACCCGGCACGCGGGATGTCGCGGCCGCGCTGCGGATAGGCGACGTACAACACCACCAGCGCTGCCAGCGTCAGGACGACGAGTAACGCTATGGAAACCGCGATCATGGACTCCCCAAGAAAGAAACGTGCTGTCGGCGCCTACGCGATGAATTCTGCCACGCCCGGTTAACGGTCCGGGTCCGCGACAAGCCGTCGGGATGAAATCCGGGAGCCGTCGACGAGCGCCCGCGCGATGCCGCACTGGGAAATTTCTTCACCGCTCGGGGTTTTCGGCCCCGAGCCGACGGCCAGATGTGCAATCTCGGCGCGAAGGACGCGCGGCCGAACGGTCAGGCGGACTCGGCCTCGCGCATCCGCTGGCTGATCAGCGTGGTCACGCCGTCGTCGCGCATCGAGGCGCCGTACAACGCGTCCGCGACCTCCATCGTCCGCTTCTGGTGCGTGATCACGATCAGCTGGCTGTGGGTCCGCAGCTCCTCGTAGATCTCCAACAACCGGCCGAGGTTCGTGTCGTCGAGCGCCGCCTCGACCTCGTCCAGGATGTAGAACGGGCTCGGCCGGGCCTTGAACAACGCCACCAGGAACGCGACCGCGACCAGTGAGCGCTCGCCGCCGGACAGCAACGACAGCCGCTTGATCTTCTTGCCCGGCGGCCGCGCCTCGACCTCGACACCGGTGGCCAGCAGGTCGGACGGGTCGGTCAGCATGAGGCGGCCGTCGCCACCGGGGAAGAGCCGGGAGAAGATTTCCTCGAACTCGCGGGCGACGTCGGCGTACGCCTGGCTGAAGACCTCCTCGACCCGCTCGTCGACGTCACGCACGATGTCGAGCAGGTCGCGGCGGGTCTTCTTCACGTCCTCGAGCTGCTCGGTGAGGAACTTGTGGCGGTCCTCCAGTGCCGAGAACTCCTCGAGCGCGAGCGGGTTCACCCTGCCGAGAAGGGCGAGCTGTCGCTCGGCCGTCTTCAGGCGCTTCGCCTGCTCCTCGCGGACGTACGGCACCGGGTCCGGCTCGACCTCCCGCTCCTCGTCCGGAGCCGGGGGTGGCGGCGGTACGAGTACGTCGGGACCGTAGTCGGCGACCAGCGTCTCCGCGTCCAGGCCGAGCTCGTCGGCGGCGCGCTCCTCCAGCTGCTCGATCCGCATCCGCTGTTCGGTGCGGGCCATCTCGTCACGGTGCACGGTGTTGGTCAGCTGGGCCAGCTCACCGTCGAGATCGCGTACGACGGAACGCACCTCGGAGAGCCGCTGCTCGCGCTCCCTGCGCTCGCGCTCGACCGTGGCCCGCTCCACCCCGGACTGACGCAGCGACTCGTCCAACTGCTCCAGGACCGCGGCGGCGCCCCGCCCGACCGCCTCGGCGACCGCGATCTCGCGGATCCGGCGCTCGCGCCGGGCGACCGCCCGGGCCCGGGCCTCGCGTTCCTTGCGGGCGGTCTGGCGCAGCGCGTCCGCCCGGCCCTGCATGGCGCGGGCGCGCTCCTCCGAGGTACGCAGGGCGAGCCGTGCCTCGGTCTCGGCCTGCCGGGCCGCGCGTGCACCGTCGGCCAGACGCTCCAGCTCGATCGAGTCCGGCTCCTCCTCCGGCGCCCCCTCCGCGGCCGCCAACCGGGCCTCCAGCTCGGTGAGACCCTCCAGCTCGGCGTCGCGGGCCGCCTCGGCCTCGTCGATGGCCCGGACCAGCCGCTCCGCCTCGCTCTTGGCCGACCGGGCGTGGCCGCCGAACTGGCCGAGCTGCTCGGCCACCGCCGCCATCGACGCGTCGGACTCGTGCAGCCTGGACAGGGCGACCTCGACCCGCTGCTGAGCGGCCTCCCGCTCGTCCTCCAGGCCGGAGGCCTCGAACCGCAGCCGGTCGCAACGATGCGAGGACTCGCTCAGCTGCTCGGCGGCCTCCTCCACCGCGGCCTGGACCTCGATCAGCGACGGCGTGGACGCGGAACCTCCGGCCGCGTAGTGCATGCCGAAGAGGTCGCCGTCCCGGGTCACCGCGACCACATCGGATACGTCGGAGACCAGCCGCCGGGCCGTGGTCAGATCGTCGGTCACGGCCACCTTGGACAGCAGCCGCCGCAGCGTTCCGCCGAGCTGCTCCGGCGCCTCGATCAGATCGACGGCGTACTGCACACCCGAGGGCAGCTCGGGCCAGCGGTCGTCGTCTGGCCGGCCGCCACCGAGGACCAGCCCGGCACGGCCGAGGTCCTCGGCCTTGAGATGGGCGATGGCCTCCACGGCGACACCGGCATCCGAGACCGCCACCGCGGCCGACGCCTCACCCAGGGCCGCGGCGACCGCGGCCTCGTATCCGGGCCGGACGGTCAGCAGCGCGGCCATGGAACCCAACAGGCCGGGTACCCGCTCACCGTCGGCCAGCAGGGCGGCCGCGCCGTCCTTGTGGGCCAGCCCGAGCTCGAGGGCCTCCTTACGGGCGGCCACGGCGGCCCGCTCCTGTTCGGCGGCGTGCCACTCCTCGCGGAGCTTGTTCAGCCGTTCGTCGCACTCGGTGAACTCGGCCTGCGCGCCCTCGTACTCGACGTCGAGCCCGCGCTCACCGGCGTCGAGGCCGGCGATGCGGGTCTCGAGCGCGGTGAACTCGTGCTGGGCCCGCTCCGCGCGGGCCTCGGCGTCGTCGCGGGCCGTGCGGAGCCGGCCGATCTCGGCCTCGGCGGCCGCGGCCCGGCTCTTGAGCGCATTGACCTGGCCGGCCAGCCGGGCCAGCCCTTCGCGGCGGTCCGCGGCGGCGCGGACCAGGCCGGCGATCCGACGATCCTCCTCGGCGTGCGCGAACTCGGCCTGCTGTCGCCGCTCGACCGCCTCCTCCAGCATGCGCCGGTGCTCCCCGGCCTCGGTCTGGATCTCCGCCTCCTGGGCCTCGACCCATTCCGCCTCGGCCTCCAGCTCGGCGGGATCGCGACCGGGGCGGTCCTCTTCGGGCTCGTCGGCGAGGTTGCGGACCCGCTCGGCCGCCAGACTCTGGGTGCCACGGATGCGCTCGCGGATGCCGGACAGGTGGTACCACGTCTCCTGGGCCGCGGCGAGCCGCGGCGCGTCAGCGCGCACGGCCTCCTCGAGCGCGCTCTCCTGTTCACGAGCCGCGGCGAGGTCGTTCTCCACCTGGGCACGGCGCTCGCGTACCGCCGACTCGTCGGCCAGCTCCTGTTCGAGCGCCTGGCGCGCCTCCACCAGCTCGTCGGCCAGCAGCCTGGCCTTGGCGTCCCGGGCCTCCGCCTGTACCACCGCGGCCTTGCGGGCCACCTCGGCCTGCCGGCCGAGCGGCTTGAGCTGACGGCGGATCTCGGTCAGCAGGTCGCCGAGCCGGTGCAGGTTGCCCTCGGTGGCGTCGAGCTTGCGGAGCGCCTTCTCCTTACGCTTGCGGTGCTTGAGAACCCCCGCCGCCTCCTCGATGAACCCACGCCGGTCCTCCGGGGAGGCATGCAGAATCTGGTCCAGCTGGCCCTGGCCGACGATGACGTGCATCTCCCGGCCGATGCCGGAGTCGCTGAGCAGCTCCTGTACGTCGAGCAGCCGGCAGCTCTCCCCGTTGATCGCGTACTCGGAGCCGCCGCCGCGAAACATCGTGCGCGCGATCGTGACCTCGGTGTAGTCGATCGGCAGCGCCCCGTCGGAGTTGTCGATGGTGAGCAGCACCTCGGCGCGCCCCAGCGGAGCGCGGCCCGCCGTACCCGCGAAGATCACGTCGGCCATCTGGCCGCCGCGCAGCGACTTGGCGCCCTGTTCGCCCATCACCCAGGCGAGCGCGTCGACGACGTTCGACTTGCCCGAGCCGTTGGGGCCCACGACGCAGGTGATGCCGGGTTCGAGCTGCAGGGTCGTCGACGATGCGAACGACTTGAACCCGCGGAGCGTCAAGCTCTTCAGGTACACAGGGCGATTGCTCCTCGCTGCGTGGTCCCGTGGGGAAGGCCAGATGGCAGCCTACCGGGCGAAACCGGCCGGTTTCTCCCGGCGCGCCGCGGCGAGACGGGCCCCGGAACCGACGTCCGTGGCCTGCACATGAGAACGGGACACCGCCGGGGTGTCCCGTATGTCGTGGTCGTGAGTGTGTGGGTCAGGTGAGCGCGGGCTCTCGCTTCGTCTCGGTCTCACCGACCGTGAGCACTTCACCCTCATGCAGAGCGGTCACGAGCGAGTCGTTCTCCGCTTGGAGCCGCAGAATCTGCGCCTCCAGGTCGCGTACTCGTACACGCAGGCGACGCGCTTCCTCGAAGAGACGGGGATCGGGCCCGCCAACATACCCGAGGATTGCCTTGGCCATCCATGTCCTCCGCTGTGGGTTCGGACTTCGTCTGAAAGTGCACATCCCCGGCCTGAGATCAGCAGGCGACGATTGGGGGTGCTCTGTCCAGCATCGCACCAGTGCGGCCCGCGGTCAAGGCGAGCGTGTCGCGCTCGGGCGGGCCCTACCAATGGGGGCGCCGCGGGCGCGGTTGGCAGCGTGGGCAGGTGTACGACGAGCGGTTCATGAACGGCCGCCGCCGAATCGGCGTACCGCAACGCGGACAGGGTTCACCCTCCCGTCCGTAAACCGTCAGCGCCCGTTCGAAATACCCTCCGTTACCGTTCACGTCGACGTAGAGCGCGTCGAACGACGTACCCCCGGCCTCCAACGCCTCGGCCATCACCGCCCGCACCGCCTCCAGCAGGCGGTGGACCTCGCTACGGCGCATGGTGTCGGTCGGACGGGCATAGTGCAGCCGGGCGCGCCACAGCGCCTCGTCGGCGTAGATGTTGCCGATGCCCGAGATCAGCCGCTGGTCGAGCAGTGCGCGCTTTACTCCGGTACGCCGGCGCCGTACCGCGGTGACCACCTGGTCGTCGTCCAGCTCCGGGTCGAGGGGATCCCGGGCGATGTGCGCGATCTCGGGCGGCAGCTTCGCGCCGTCCCGGGAGACGAACAGCCCGCCGAACGTGCGCTGGTCGCAGAACCGCAACTGCCGGCCGTCCGATAGCCCGGCGACGACCCGCAGGTGGCGGTCCGGTTCGGCGTCCGCCGGCCGGATGAGGATCTGCCCGCTCATACCCAGGTGCGCGACCAGTGCGTCCCGATCGTCGAGCACCAGCCAGAGGAACTTGCCGCGCCTGCGCGCCCCGGTCACGGACCGGCCGGTCGCGCCCGCGACGAACTCCGCCCGGCCGCCGACCTGCCGACGAATCGACCGCGCCTCGAACACGTCCACGCCGGTGATCCGGCTACCGACGACCCCGGACTCCAGGCCCCGCCGCACCACCTCCACCTCGGGGAGCTCGGGCACGGGGGTCGCTCACGCGCTGGCGCGCGACACCTTGATCGCGCCGTACGCCGTCTCGGCCGCCTGCTGCTCGGCCTCCTTCTTGCTCCTCCCGGTGCCGAGGCCGTAGACCTGCTCGCCCACCCGGACCCTCGCGGTGAACGTCTTGGCGTGGTCCGGGCCGTCCTCGTCCACGAGGTACTCCGGCACGCCCAGGGACGCGTCGGCGGCAAGTTCCTGCAGCGAGGTTTTCCAGTCAAGCCCCGCGCCGAGCTGCGACGCGGCCGCGATGACCGGGTCGAACAGCTGGTGCACGAGGTCTCGGGCGGCCTCGAACCCCGAGTCGATGAACACCGCTCCGATCACCGCCTCGACGGTGTCGGACAGGATGGAGGCCTTGTCGCGGCCGCCGGTCGACTCCTCGCCGCGGCCGAGCCGGATGTGCTCCCCCAGCCCGAGGGTGCGGCCGACGTCGGCCAGCGCCCGGGCGTTCACGACCGCGGCCCGCAGCTTGGCGAGACGGCCCTCGGACAGATCAGGGTGTGTGCGGTACAGCGTCTCGGTGATCACGACGCCGAGCACCGAGTCGCCGAGGAACTCCAGCCGCTCGTTGTTCGGCAACCCACCGTGTTCGTACGCGTAGGACCGGTGGGTGAGGGCACGCTCGAACAGCTCGGCGTCGAGATCGGGTACGCCGAGCTGGGCGCGCAGCTCGGCCAGGACCGGCTCCGCGTCCACAGCGCCACTCAAGACGGTCTCCGCTACAGGACCTGGCGACGCTCGGCACGGCCGCCGTACTGGCCACACTCCGGACAGGCCCGGTGCGGTAGGTGCTTCGACCCACACGCCGGGTTCGCACACGTCACTAGCGAAGGAGCCGTGGCCCTCCACTGCGCCCGGCGATGGCGCGTACGGCTACGCGACATCTTCCGTTTCGGTACGGCCACGATCTACTCCTCAGTCCCTGCCGGCGTCGCCTCCGTCGCCGGCGTTCGGTCGTTCGTCGGTCAGCGCGGCGAGCTTGGCCCACCGCGGGTCGATCTGCTCACCGTGCGTGTGGTCTGGGTCGTCGGCGAGCCGTGCACCGCATTCGGCGCACAGACCCGGGCAGTCGTCCCGGCACAGTGGCCGGAACGGCAGCGCGAGCACTACCGCATCCCGGACCAGCGGTTCGAGGTCGAGCAGGTCGCCCTCGAGCTGGCGGGTCTCGTCGTCCTCGGCGGCATCTTGGTCGTCGTACGCGTACAGCTCCTGGAGTTCCACCTCGAGGGTGTCCTCGAGCGGGTCCAGGCACCGTCCGCACTCGCCGACCAGCCGTGCTCGCGCCGTTCCGGTCACGAGCACGCCCTCGATCACCGCCTCGAGCCGGAGATCGAGTTCGATCAGGCTCGCGGGCGGCACGCCAAGGACGTCGATACCCAGGTCCTCAGGCGCCGGCGCGGACCGCGAGACCCTGCGCTGCGACCCAGGACGCCGACCGAGCTCGTGTGTGTCGAGCACGAGTTGCGCTCTGGGGTCGAGAGTGCTCAGAGGGTCACCGCTTCCGTATCGGGGCACGAGGACCTGACCTTCCGGGAAAGGCGCGGACCATCCTAATGGCAAGGGTGCCCGCCCCCCAAAATGGGGCCCGACTCCCCGAGTCGCTGCATCCCGTACGCCGGGACCGTTCTCGGTTACGGCGGGTCGCCGGGGAGCCTGAGCTCGTCCACATCCTCGGTGCCCAGCGAGTCCAGAGCGCTCCGGCCCTGCAGCTTGTTACGCCCTCGGGACAGCGCCTCCAGGGTCTTCGTCAACGCGATCTCGAAGTTCGCGAACTTCGAGTCGACGTACTCGTCGGTCTCCCTCCGCAGCGCCTCGGACTCGTCATGCGCCTCGGACAGCAGTTTGTCGGCCTCCGCCTTCGCGACCCGGTAGACCTCCGACTGCTCGACCATGCGTCGCTGCTCGGCGTGCGCCGCCGCGAGGGCGCGCTCGGCCTCCGTGCTGCCGACGGCGCCGTCCCGACCGGCGAACTGGCCGCCACCGGCCGGGATCGCCTGGGCCAGCGCCTCGATCCGGTCCAGCAGGTCGGCGCGGTTCACCAGAACCGACGCCGACATGGGCATCGATCGTGCGGTCTCGATCAGCCGCCGGATCTCGGCCAGTTGTTCATACGCGTCCACAGATGTGGCTTCTCCCTCTCGTTTCTGACGCCCGCTGCCGCGCGAGTGCTCCCTCTCCTGATCAGTCGCGCCGTCCGCGTACCCGCTCGGCGAGCAGCGGCAGGACGTGCTCGGGTACGAGCCCCGAGACGTCTCCACCGTACGACGCGACCTCCTTGACCAAACTGGACGCCAGGAACGAGTACTCCGGACTGGTCGGCACGAACACGGTCTCGACCGGCGCGAGGCTGCGGTTCATCTGCGCCATCTGGAGCTCGTAGTCGAAGTCGCTCACCGCCCGCAGGCCCTTGACGATCGCGGTGATGTCATGGGTGGTGCAGAAGTCGACCAGCAGCCCGTCGAACGATTCGATCTTGACGTTGGCGAAGTCGCTGACGACCACCCGCAGCATGTCCATCCGCTCCTCGAGGTCGAACATGTTCCGCTTGCTCTTGTTGACCATGACCGCGACCGTCACCTCGTCGAACAGCACCGCGGCGCGCGACACGATGTCGAGGTGCCCGTTGGTGACCGGGTCGAACGACCCTGGACAGACGGCTCGGCGCACGTTCAGGTCTCCTTGATTGTAGGGCGGCGATGGTGGGGAGCTTACGTGAGGCGAACGTACCAAACGGAGGTCTCGCCGTACCTTTTCAGCCGATCTCTGAGCATGCCTACCGGCCAGTCCGGTTCACTGTCCCGCGTCGCACGCTCCACCACCACCCGCGCCTCCGACGCCAGCCAGCCGTGCCGCAGCAGGTCCCGGAGGACGTCGGTGAGCGCGTCGTTGGAGAGGGAGTACGGCGGATCGAGGAACACCACGTCGTACCCCTGCCCGGACGGCTCCGCCTTGCCCACCAGTCGTTCGACCCGTGCGGTGACGACGCGTACACCGTCGAACCCCAGCAACTCGGCGTTGCGCCGGGCGACCCCGACCACCCGCCGGTCGCGCTCGACCAGGGTCGCGCCCGCCGCGCCCCGGGACACCGCCTCCAGGCCGACCGCCCCCACCCCGGCGTACAGATCCAGAAACCGCACACCGGACCAGCCGCCGAGCGCGGACTCGAGCGCGGAGAAGACCGCCTCACGCACCCGGTCCGTGGTCGGCCGGGTGTTATCACCGGGCGCGGTGTGCAGCCGGCGTCCGCGCGCCCGGCCCGCGATGATGCGCGTCACGGTCGCCCCATCTCAGGCATGGCCGCCCGATCTCAGGTACGGCCGCACCATCTCCGTCACGGTTCCTCCGCCTCCTCACCCTCGCGCGGTCTCCGGCACCGTTTCCCGACCCAATGCCCTAGGACGGTTCGCGCCCGCCCGATCCAACCACCGTCTCCCGACCCAACACCGCAAGACGGTTCGTACCGCCGGCCGGTCACGATCACTCCCCCGTGACTCCGTCCAGCAGTTCGCGGGTCGCATCGGCATGGCCGGCATGCCGCGCGGCCTCGTTGATCAGATGCAGGAGCACCCAGCGCAGGTCGGTGCCCTCACCACCGCGCCGGCAGGGCTCGGTCAGTGACGCGATCGACCACACCGCGGTGTTGGTCGCCTCGGCGCGCGCCCGGTACGCGGCCACGGCGGCGCCGACCGTGAGCTCGGGTCCTGGACGGAACTCGTCCTCGCTCTCGCCGACCTCCGTTCCGAGCATCCCGCCGTCGATCCACCGCCATTCGACCTGCGTCAGGTGGTTGACGATTCCCAACAAGGGCAGCAGGCCACCCTCCGGCGTCCAGCGGGCTTCCGCCTCGCCGAGCCCGTCGACCTTCCGCAGCACCGCACCGCGCAGGTAGCCGAGCCAGCCCAAGAGCAGCTCGCGCTCGTCGGGATTCCCGCGCGGAAAGCCGATCTCCTCGTCCAGTGTCATGCCTTCTCCAGGTAGTCGGTCCCCAGCCCGCTGACCTGCGGCGATGCCTCCGCGGTCCGCACAGAGTCCGCAGGATTCCCCGGACTCGCGAGGTAGGCGTCGACCGCCGACCGGGTGTCGTCGTCGCTGTCGGGCCACAGATGGCCGTACACGTCCAGGGTGACCATGGCGCTCGCGTGGCCCATGCGGAGCTGGATGACCTTCACCGACTGCCCGGACTGGATCAGCGCCGAGGCGTAGGCGTGGCGGAGGTCATGCAGCCGCAGACCCCTCGCCAGCCCGGCCTGCTCGACGGCTCGGCGCCACGTCTTCTCGAAGCTGTTGCGCGCCGGTGGCCGGCCGTTCGCGTCCAGGAACAGCAGCCCGCTCTCGCGCCGGCCGGTGCGCCTCAGGTGCTCGGCGAGCTCGATGCTGATCACGTCCGGGAGAGGGATCGTGCGGTACGAGTGGTCGGTCTTGAGCGGCACCAGCTGGCGATGCTCGTCGAGCTGCTGACGCACCGACACGCGCCGGCCCAGGAAATCGACGTCCTCGACCTTCAAGCCCAGACACTCGCCGGGCCGCAGACCGAGCCCGGCCGCGACATACGGCACCGGCGAGTACCTCTCCGGCAACGCCGCAGCCAGCGCCGCAACATCGGCCGCCGACGGGATGGTCAGCGCCTTCGGGGGCGCGCTCGGCGCACTCACGCCGTTGCACGGGCTCACCGCGATCACAAGATCCACGACTGCGGCCCGCATCATCCCGCGCAACACCGAGTAGACCGCGGCCACCGTGCTCGGCTCCCCCAGCGTCACGCTGAGATGCTTCACGAACGCCTGGACCTCGCTACGCCGTATCGACCCGATCGCCCGGTCACCGAGCCTCGGGTACACGTGCACCTTCAGCGACGACGCGACCCGCTCGCGGGTCTTCGGCCGCCAGGTCTGCGCTTCCTGCCACCGGTCGCCGTACTCCCGCACGGTGATCTTCCCGGCGCGAGGGTCGGCCCACTGCCCGGTCAGGATTGCCGTGGTCTGCCCGTCCAGCCAGTTCTGCGCGTCGACCTTGCGCCGGAAGTGCTTGGCATGCTCTCGGCCGGCGGCGTCGCGGTAGCGGCCGCGCCAGCCGCCGTCTGTGCGCTTCTGGATCGACGCCATGTCAGACCCCTTCCTGGTGTGGGCCGGGTAGGCCGTAGCGGTCGCGGGCCTTCCTGATCCACCGGCTCGCGCTCGGCCGCGTCAGCTCGAATGCGGCCATGATCTGCTCGCGTGGCTTGCCCCACGTGACGTACTCGTACCAGTAGATCTGAGCCAGGCCGCGCACCTCGTCGTCGTCGAGCGGCCCGCCGGGATGCCTGCGATCGAACGCCCAGCCGTAGGGCTCGGCGACCTTCACCGCCGCGTCGTGGACGACCTGGGCCAGCTGCAGCCGCGTCATGTCTGACGGCGCCACCGACTGGCCGTCGGTGCGTTCCAGAGTGACGCTGTCAACTCTCACCCGGTCGGCGCTGTCGTCGAAGGACATCGCGACCGTGACGCGTAGCGGGTGCTGGCTGTGCTCGGCGCGGTGGGTGAACCGGGCCGGCAGCCGGTGAAAGTCGAACGGCCCGAACGGGACGAACCGCCGCCGACCAACGGGTGACGTTTCCAACGGTATCCAAAAGTCACTCATGACACGCGAGACTAGGTGTGCGCGATCCGTCTGTCAATTGTGGTATCACTGTGTCGTCAGAGATACGATTTTCTACGGAGGTATCACATGGATGGTCAGTGGCTGTCCACCGCGCAGGTCGCCGAGCGATACGAAATCCCCGAGCCGACCGTGCGCTACTGGCGACACATCGGCTACGGCCCGACGCCAGCCAAGCTCGGGCGGCACATCAGGTACCTGGCGGCCGACTGGGATGCGTTCCTGAAATCGCTCCTCGAGGCCGAGCAGCGCAAGCGACAGGCCGTCTGATGGCGGCCCGGACGAGGACCACCCAGCCCCAACCTCCGGGCGAATGGAGAGGGTCACCACCACAAGACGATGGCCGGCCCACGGGGGGACCGGCCACCACCAGGAAGTCCGCGACAGACCTCGACAACAAGATCGTAACCGATGGCAGGGACGTCGAGGGTGAGGCGTCGCCGCTCATCAACTTGGCGTATCTGGACGTCCCTACCCGAGGCGTCGTGCCGAAGGGGATCGTTCCCTACCGGCCGCACAGGAAGACCCGGAAAACCGTCGATCGCATCATCGATCTGTACCGGCGGATGAAGGCAGCCGACGCGTTGCCGCTGGGTCCTCGCACCGTCGGCTACCGGCTGAAAGAGAACTACGTCGGGGAGTACACCAAGAAGGACTTTCCCGCAGTCGGCAACATCGTGAAGCGGCTGGAGCAGGCTGGCGAGATCGAGTGGGAGTGGGTGGCCGACGGCGCGGCCGTGACGTATGAGGCCGATGGCTGGAGCGGTCCTACCGAGTTCCTCGCCGACGTACCGAGCTTCTATCACCGCGATCGGCGCGAAGGTCAACAGACCGTGGTGGAGATCTACGCAGAGGCCCGGGAGACGCTTTCGCTGATTCATCGCCTAGGCACTGAACGCGGTGTCACCGTGTATTCCGGGGGCGGGTCGTGCGGCCCGAACCTTGCCCGCAAGGTAGCCGTCCGAGCGGTTCGCCGAGCCGTCGAGCGTGGACAGTCCACCCTGATCCTTGGAATCTGCGACTTCGACCAGGCCGGCATCCGCAACGTACTGCGGCCGCACATCGAGCACGTGTCCGCGTTCCTGTACGGCACCGCAGACAACAAGCAGGTGCTGGCGATCGAAGACGATGCCGGCGCGCTGACCAGGATGGAAGACATCGCGCCCACCGTGTCGTTCCGACACCTCGGACTCACTCCGGAGATGGCCATCGGTCTCGTCGAGACCGAGCAAGATCGGGAACGGATCGACGGCTACATCGCATCCGGTAGCGACATCTGGGATCGGGATCTCGATCTGCTCGAGCACATGCAGAAGATCGAGACCGAGGCGCTCGATCCCGTCGTACTCCGCGATCTCGTTGTCGATGCGATCGAGGAGATCATCGACACGGAGAAGCTCGCCGCTGTCGTCGAGGAGGAGCGCCAAGAACTCGCCGAGCTGAATTCATGCCTAGGCGAGATTTCGCGGGGGTGGCGTCGATGACCGCCCTCGACATCGCCCTGACCTACGCGGCGATGGGCCTGCACGTGTTCCCGTGCAAGGAGTACGGCCCGCCCGGTGTCATCAAGACCCCGTACACCCACAACGGGCTGAACGACTCGACCACTGACCCCGACGTCATCCGCGGCTGGTGGGAACGCTGGCCGGACGCTCTTATCGGCGTGGACTGCGGTCGGTCCGGTCTGATCGTCGTTGACCTGGACGTCAAGGACGGCAAGGACGGGCCCGGCAACTGGAGCAAGTTCCTCAACGGTCGCGAGCTGCCGGCGACGTTCAACGTCCGGACCCCGTCCGGTGGCTGGCACGGCTGGTACCGCGACGGCGGCACGGCGTACAAGACCTGCGCCGACGAGGTCGCCGAAGGTGTGGACGTGCGCGCCGTCGGCGGCTACGTGTTGGCACCCGGGTCGACCGGATACACCTGGCACGCCGAGGTGCCGCTGTCGGTGGACGACATCCCGGTGATGCCGACCGGCATCCTCCCCGAGCGCAACGGCGCCCGCTTCACCGGCCATTGGCAAAACCTCGATCGAGATGCGCTGGACTCGCGTGACCTGGCCGCGCTGGAGGCCCTTGAGAACCTCGGCGGCCATGGAGCCTTCCAGGCCGGTGAGTACGTCGCCGTCACCCGCCCCGGCAAGACCGCCGGCGCGTCGGTGTCCATCGGCCACATCGGCCCGGGCCTGGTGAAGGTGTTCACCCCCAACTGGCCGCCGCTGAGCGAGGGTGCGGTGTACGACGCTGACCAGCTGGCGGCCCTCGCCAACGGTGGTCGGGTCGGGCCGGTCGTGCTCGAGAGCGACAACGAACTGTCACGGCGGGTACGACTCACCCCGGCATCCTCGATCAAGCCGCGACCGGTTCGGTGGCTGTGGGATACCGCATCGGTGGATGCGGCTCCCCGCGATCGGCAAGGCCGCTTCCCCGAAGGGTCGCTAGTCCTCGCCGTTGGCCGGGCCGGTCTGGGCAAGTCACAGTTCGCGGTGTGGATGACAGCCAGGATCACCGCTGGCACCCTTCCCGGTGCGCTGTGGGGCAAGCCTCGGGCCGTGGTCTATGCGGCCAGCGAGGACAGCTGGTCGATGACGATCGTTCCCCGGCTGATCGCCGCCGGCGCAGACCTGGATCTCGTCTTCCGGGTTGATGTCGAGGCCGACGATGACCCACACGCCCGGCTCACGCTGCCCAAGGACACCTCGCTGCTCGAGCGTGCGTTGGAGTCCCACAGCGTCGTCCTGGTCGTACTAGACCCGCTACTGTCCCTCATCGACGGCACCATCAACGACTACCGGGCTCGCGAGGTACGCGAGGCCCTTGAGCCGCTGGTGGCCGTCGCCGACCGTACCCGCGCGACCTTCCTCGGGCTCGCGCACTTCACCAAAGCGTCCGGCTCCGACCCGCTGCTCCTGATCTCCGGCTCCGGTGCGTTCGGTCAGCTCATCCGGGCCGGTGTCGGCTTCGCTCGCGACGAAGACGCCGAGGATCCGGCATACGTGCTGTCGACGATCAAGAACAACGTAGGCCGCGAGGATCTCCCCTCACTGGCGTATGTGATCCAGCCATGCCCGGTCGATACCCCGGACGGTCCGACATGGGTGTCCCGGCTGGAGTTCACCGGCGAGGAGTCCGAACGATCGGTTCGGGATCTGCTCAGGGACAACGGCAGCCCAGAGGAGAAGACGGAGCGCAACGCGGCACAGGAGTGGCTCGACGAGTACCTGAAGGCGGCCGGTGGTAGTGCCCTCGCCGCCGAAGTGCTCGCGTCCGCCCGAAAGGCCGGACTCTCTGAGCAGCGGATCACCAAAGCTCGGATGGCGATCAAGGCAAAGTCCGAACGGACAGGGTTCGGCAAGGACGCGTTCTACACATGGATTCGCATGGATTCCATGGATTCCCGTACAGAGAAACCCCGAATCCATGGAATCCATGGGGAATCCATGGGCGGATCAGAAAGTGAGGAGCAATGGCAGTTGTCCACCTCGAGGGGCTCTGGGGATACCCCCAACCTCGATCTAAGCCAGCATGCGGAACCTACCGAGGGCGGTTCGTCACAGACGATCGAAGCCTTGTCACCTGCCGACACTGCCTCGCCCGGTTCGGGGAGAACGTGTTCGAGCGGCGGGTCTCTTGGGCGATCGAACAGTCCGCCTGACACCAAACCCTGCAGCTGCGGATGTGATCGACAAATCCCTCGACACCACGTGCTCGCCGAGGAATGCGCCCGCCGGATCCGTGAGGAGGCGCAGTCATGAGACCCGAAACCAGACCAGACCCGCGCTGCTGCCGACACTGCGGGCGGCCCGAGAGCAACTGCGACAACAGCAAGATGTTCCGCTCGACTCCGTGCTGCAGCTCGTGCGACCACGACAACGAGGAGACGACATGACCACGACCACCCACACACTCACCGGCCGCGCCAGCAAGCTCAACGGTGCCGGCGCATACACCGCAGCCTGCAGATGCGGGTGGACCTCACCGCGACGAGTCACCGCACAGAAGGCGTATGCCGACGTCGACGAGCACGTGAGTGACGCCAACGACCCATGTCCCGGTCCCGACTGCAACGGCTGCCCCCGTCACCTACCTCATCTCGATGCCACCGGCGAACCCATCCTTCACTCGGACTTCGACCCGCATGACCGCGAGGTCGTCTTCTACGGCTTCATACCCGATGGCCGCTCGCTGTGGGTAGACGCGGACACCGAGGAGAACCAGTGAGCAAGCGTCAACGTCACAACGGCATCCCGATCGACACGGTGGCGATCGCGCGGAGCAAGCGACGCATGGCGCAGCGGGACCGACGAAGTGTCAATGCCATTGGCAGTTCCCCACCATCGCCGAGACGAAAGCCGAGAGTCAGGAGGTAGGAACCATGGCCGAGAACATCGCTGTAATCGTCATGCTCGCCGCGTGGGCGGCCGGAGGGGTTGGCATGGCCGTCTGGTGTGTTAGGCGCTCACGTGCCGACGTCGAGCCGGAGGACACGTGACCTCGGTCCCCGGCCACGCGAATCGCTACGGCCGAGAACACCGGGCCCTACGACGCGGACTCGTCACCGAGTACGAGGCCCAAGGCCGCGGCTGGGCATGCAGCTTGTGCGGCGAAGCGATGTACGACATGCCGCGTCTGCTCGACCTCGCCCACGCACCCGGCAGCCTGAGCCATGCTGGCCTGGCACACCGGAGGTGTAACCGTGGCGACGCCGCCAAGCTGGGAAACGTCAGCCGCACCGGCAAGATCGACCCGGCTCCCACACCGAGGACACGATGGTGATCACGCTCCCTCGCGCGCGCGAGACTCCGCTGTCCGAGTCGTCCGTTTTTTCCGGCGAAAGGTCCGAATTTTATCTTGGCCACCGTGGCCTCTCCGTCCCCGAGTACCCCAGGGGGGTACACTGGGAGTGACGGTAAGGAGGCCCTCTCGTGGCCAGAAATCGCCAGCTGCGGCCAGCCGACGCCTTGCTCGTCCCCGCCGTTCAAGAGTCCGTCAAGGCGCTCAAGCTCGGCCCCGAGGACTCCGCCGCGGTCGCGCTGGCCTTGGACCTGGCGCGCTCGCTCGACGAGATGGGCGGCGAGTTGCACACCAAGATGCTCGCGCAGACCTCCGGCCAACTACTGCGCGTCCTCGAGCACCTGCACGACCGGTCTACGGCTGTGCCGGGGCCGCAGCGGATGTCTGAGCTTGACCGACTGCGGGAGGCGCGGGCCGCTGTCGACGCCCGGCGCCGCTGACCGATCTCCGACACGCCCCAACCGCTTCCTATACTCCTACCGGGTAGGTGTATACGCTGGTGTGTACACCGACTTTGAGGAGTTGAGATGCCACCGGAGAGCACGCCGCACACGGTGAGGATGGACGATTCGCAGGCTCGCGCCATCGCGGAGTACATGCGCTCGACCGGCAAGACCCGGTCGGAGGCGATCCGCGAGGCGGTCGAGCGCATGTTCGCCGGCGCGGCCGATTACTGGGACCACGCCGCGGACGAGGCCAACCGTCTCGCAGGCTGCCCGTACACCTTCGACGGCCATGGTCCGAGCATGCTGGCCGACATCCGCGACCGCGCCCACGACTCGGAGGCGGCGAGCCGGCTGGAGCAGTTCCAGCGTGCGCAGTCCGACGGGCGCACCGTGTCGTTCGCGACGGTCACGACCGACAACGCCAGCGAGGTCATCCCGCCGGGGTATCGGACCGATCGGACGATCACGCCGACAGCGACGCCGCTGACGGACATGGCCCGGCAGGCGCCGATCAGCGACGGGTCGCCGTTCGTCGTGCCGGGCACGATCAGCGTCGCCGATTCGGCGCAGGAGGGCACCGAGGGTACGGCGGCCGGTGACTCGACGTTCACCGCTGCCGGCGAGACGGTCACACCGGCGACCTGCGTCGGCCGTTTCCCGCTCACCCGCGAGCTGCTCGACGGGTCCTCGCCGCAGGCCGACCAGCTGGCCATCGCGGCGGCGGCCGTCGACTACGCCGCCGAGGTCGAGCGCCGGCTGTACGCCGAGCTGAACGGCACCGACGGTCAGGGCGGCACGATCACCGGCGACAAGGTGCCGAGCGGCGCGTCGGTGTACGAGGCGGCTACCGCCACCGATGCGCCGGGCGCGGTGCGTGAGCTGGCGGCCCGGTTCGTTCACCGTGCCGCCGCCGCCCCGCAAGGTCTGGCGGTATCCGAGGAGTTGGCGGTCGCGATCGACGACCTCGACATGACCCGGCCGTTCCTACGCGACCTGACCATCACCGGATCGCCGTCGATGCTCGACGCCGCGGCGACCGATGGCGATGCGCTGGCACTGGCACCGGAGGCGGCGTGGGTGTGGTCGACACCGAAGCTCGAGTTGCGGTTCGGGGAGAAGCGCGGCCCGGAGATCATCGAGCTCGCGCTGTTCGGCTACGTCGCCGTCAAGGTGATCCGCCCGGCCGGCCTGTCGTCCGTCCGGCTCGCATAGGAGAGGTGTCGTGTGATGCTGTCCCGTCGGCGCCGCCGCGAGCCCGTCGAGGTTGCGGCCGGTTGGCCTAGGTGCCGGCTGTGCGGTAAACGGCTGAACCCTGATCGGCCGCTGGTCGAGGAGGTCGACGCGTGGACGAGGGAGACCTCGCGCGCGTGCCTGGACTGCTACAGCAAGAGCGGCACGATAGTCATGTTCCACGACTCGAACTCGGTCCCGTTCGAATCTCGTCGTGTGGCTGGCGGGACCGGAGCGGCGCCGGCCGGATAGCGGGGTCTTTCCTCCTGGTGTCTACCCGCTCAAGGACCCGGCCAGCGCCAACAGCAGCGCCCCCCGACTAGTCACCGGGGGGCGCTGCTTGTGGGGGGTGGTGGGTCAGAACTGTGACCACTCCGAGGAACTAGACTCCGAACGGACGGGGGCAGCCTCCGGCGTCGTATGGGGTCTACACACCAGTTACGGCAGGCGCCGGGGGCTGCTCGTGGTTTTCGCTTGCAGCAAACAGAACGGCGACCCCGGTAACATGATGTTACCGGGGTCGCCGTTGTTGGGTGGTGGGGGGTCAGTGTACGAGATGCATCTCCTTCCGCCGCCGCCCCGCTTCGCAGTCGGCGCGATAGGCCTCGACACTCACCCCGCGGGCCGCCGCCAGCTTGCACTCCAGCGAGTACGCCCCGGTCTTGAGCGCCGCCAATTTTGCAGCAAGCTCGATCTCGCGCCGGCGTTTCCGTTCGCGGTTATGCCGCCACCGGAAGTACGGGGAGGCGATGTCGTAGCCGATGCTGAGGAAGTACTCGCCAACAGCGTTCACGACTCCCGCCCCTCGGTGAGAATCACGGCATCCAGCACGGCCGACGGCAAGGCCGCGACCGCCCCCCAAGTGGCAGGGTCCACGCCGTGCTTGCTGGAGCAGATGTAGATGCAAGTCAGCAGACTCACCGCACGATCGGCGATCGGCTGCGGCACTTGCCGCAGGTGGATGGCGATGAGATTGTCGATTGCTTGTCTGGCGAGCCGACTGGTCGCCGTGGAGTTGTCGTTAGGCTTGTTGCCCATGGGATCGGACCTCCGGTTAGGTCTGGTTCCTAGGCCCTGTCGAGAGTTTGCACCTCTCGGCGGGGCCGCCTTGTTGTGAGCCTCACGGTACGCCGGACCTGATACCTGCGTCTAGACTCGGATCGGTTAGTCCGCAGAAAGTCCGCAAGATGTCCGCAAGTCACCAACAGTGACCAGCGCGACCCAACGTAATCGGTGCAGGTCAACCCACGTTTTCAGCGGTTGTCAACGCTAGTCATCTGTCCCGATTCGTCCTATCACGTCTTCTCCAGGTAGTCCGCGCGCTGGGACTCGACCAGGTCGGCCACCGCCCGGGCGAGCGGCGGGTACGACGCCAGACTCGGATCACGGCCCACCACCCGGTCGGCCGACTCGCGAGCACTCGCGATGACCTCCTCGTGGCGGATCACGGACAACAGCCGCAGGCTGGACCTCCGTCCGGACTGGACGGCCCCGAGCACGTCGCCCTCCCGCCGCGCCTCCAGGTCGACTCGCGCCAGCTCGAACCCGTCGTTGGTCCCGGCCACCGCGTCCAGCCGCGCCCGGGACGGGGTGTCGGGCGGCATGTCGGTGACCAGGAGGCACAGCCCGGCCGCCTTGCCACGGCCCACCCGTCCGCGGAGCTGGTGCAGCTGGGAAACGCCGAACCGCTCGGCGTCGAGTACGACCATCACGGACGCGTTCGGTACGTCGACCCCGACCTCGATCACGGTCGTGGACACGAGCACGTCCAGCTCGCCGCGCGCGAAGGCCCGCATGACCCGGTCCTTCTCGTCGGGCGCCATCCGGCCGTGCAGGGCCTCGAGCCGGAGCCCGGCCAGCGGACCCTCGGAAAGCTGCGCGGCCACGTCCGTGACGGCCAGCGGCTGCGGGCGGTCCGCGGGCGCGTCCACGAGCTCCGGGTCCTCGGCCGGCTCGCCGCCGATCCGGACGCACACGACGTACGCCTGATGTCCGTTCTCCACCTCCTCCCGGATGCGACCCCACGCCCGGTCGAGCCAGGTCGGGCGCTCCGCCGCCGGCACCACCGTGGTCTGGATCGGCACCCGCCCGGGTGGAAGGTCCCGCATCACCGAGACGTCGAGGTCGCCGAACGCGGTCATGGCGACCGTGCGCGGAATGGGGGTCGCCGTCATCACCAGTACGTGCGGGCGACGGTCGCCGGCCTTGCCGGACAATGCGGCGCGTTGCTCCACACCGAACCGGTGCTGCTCGTCCACCACGACGAGCCCGAGATCGGCGAACTGCACCCGCTCCTCCAGGAGGGCATGCGTACCGATGACGATCCCGGCGGCGCCCGACGCCGCGTCGAGCAGCGCCTCCCGGCGCGCGGCCGTACCACTGGACCCGGTGAGCAGGACGACCCGGGTCCCGTCCTCGGCGCCGCCGAGCATGCCGCCCTCGGCGAGGTCGCCGAGCAGGTCGCACACGGCGCGATGGTGCTGTTGCGCGAGCACCTCGGTCGGGGCCAGCAGAGCGGCCTGACCGCCCGAGTCCACCACCCGCAACATGGCACGAAGCGCGACGAGCGTCTTCCCGGAGCCCACCTCGCCCTGCAACAGCCGGTGCATCGGATGGTCACCCGCGAGATCCAGCAGGATCTCGTGACCCACGGTGTCCTGTGCGGCCGTGGGCTCGAACGGCAGGCTCGCGTCGAACCGGTCGAGCAGCCCACCCTGACGCCCGGTGCGCGGCACGGCGGGCAGTGCGGCGGTCTCGTGCCGGCGCTGCGCCAGGACGACCTGGGTCACGAACGCCTCCTCGAAACGCAACCGCGCGCGGGCGCGTTGGTGGTCCGCGGGCTCGGAGGGGCGGTGGATCAGCCTGAGGGCCTCGGACAGGTCCACCAGCCCGTGCTTCTCGCGCGCGTCGTCCGGTATCGGGTCCTCCAGCTCGCCGAGCTGGTCGAGCAGCACCCGAACGCTGCCCTCGATCCGCCACGAGGCGAGCTTCGCGCTGGCCGGATAGATCGGGATCAACGCCCCCGCCATGCGTTCGTACTCCTCGACCTGCTCCTCCTCGTCGAAGATCCGCATCTCCGGATGGGTGAGCTGCCGCCTGCCCTTGAACAGCTCCACCTTCCCGGCGAACATGCCCAGTCGCCCGGGCTGCAGCCAGCCGCGCCACCCCTTGAGCTGAAAGAACGTCAACCGCATGTCGCCGGAGCCGTCCAGACCGACGACCTTGACCTCCACCCGTTCCCTCCGCCTGCCGGTACGCCGGTCCTGGTACGGATGCGAGTCCACCTTGTCGATCGCCGCGATCACCGTGACGTACTCCCCGAGCTCCAGCGAACCGAGATCACTGAGCTCGCCGCGTTGCACATAGCGGCGCGGATAGTGCCGCAACAGGTCCTCGCCGGTCTCCATCTCGAACGCCGACTTCAGCTTCTTGGCGGTCGCGGCGCCGAGTAGACGATCGAGGCGGGTGCGGAGTACGTCGGCCACGAGACTCACTCCACCGCCATGAGCAACGGGTATCGCTCCTGCCCACCGTCGTAGACGACGACGTCGACCTCCGGCCGGGTCTGGCGCAGGTGGCGTACGACGGAGCCGGCCAGCTGCGGATCGGCGTCCGCGCCGGTGACGAGCGTGACCATCTCGCCGCCACTACCACGCAGCATGCGTTCGACCACGTCGACCGCTACCACCCTGAGATCCTTGCCCACCAAGACAAAATCGCCTTCCACGACACCGAGAGCATCGCCCACCGCACAAGGCCCGGCCATGGTCATCGCGTCCCGCGCGGCGATGGTGACCGCGCCGTTGCGCGCATGGCCCGCGGCCGACGTCATGTGCACGACGTCCTCGTCGAAGCCGCGGCCGGGCTCGTGCACCGCCAGCGCGGCGAGACCCTGGACCTGCGCACGGGTCGGGATGACAGCGACCCGGATGGACTCGTCGCGCGCCGCCTGCGCCGCCGCCTCGGCAGCGGAGATGGTGTCGCGGCCGTTGGGGAGTACGACCACCTCGGTCGTCGCCGTACGCCGGATCGCCTCCAGCAGCTCGGCGGTCGAGCACGCCCGGCCCGGCCCGCCGGGGACCACGGTGGCGCCGGCCGCGGCGAAGACCTCCTCGAGACCCGGCCCGGCCGCGACCACGACCACACCGCGCCCGTAGGCCCTCGCCGGTCGCTCCGGACGCCGGCCGGCCTGGTCCGCGAAGTGCGTCACCCGGATCCGGTACGGCCGGCCGGCGGCGATCCCGGCCTCGATGGCGGCGCCGACGTCGTCGACGTGCACATGCACGTTCCACAGCCCGTCGCCGCCGACGACCACCAGCGAGTCACCCAGCGGGGCGAGCGTCGCCCGCAGTGCCGGGATCCCGCCGTCGTCCGCGTCCAGCAGGTACATCACCTCGTACCCCGGCCCGCCCGGGCTCAGGTCCGAGCCGGCCGGGATCGGCATCGGGATCGTGTGCCGGCCCATCGCATGAGCCGGCCGCACCGGACGCCTGCCGGTCAGCGCGGTCTCGGTGGCCTCCAGGATCACCACCAGGCCGCGCCCCCCGGCGTCGACCACGCCGGCGGCACGCAACACGTCCAGCTGGTCCTGCGTCCTCGCCAGAGCCTCACGGGCCGCGCCGGTGGCGGCCCGGATGGTGGCCGGGACATCGCCGCCGGCGGACGCGACCTCCGTCGCCGCGTCTCCGGCGGCCCGGGCCACGGTGAGGATGGTGCCCTCCACCGGGTCGCCGACCGCCTCGTACCCGGCGTTCGCGGCGGAGGCGAACGCGCGGGCGAGCGACCCGGCCCGGAGGGCCGAGGACCCGTCGGCGGACGCGGCGAGGCTCTCGGTGGCGGCCCGCAGCAGCTGGGCCAGGATCACCCCGGAGTTGCCGCGAGCCCCGAGCAACGCCCCGCGGCTCAGCACGCGACAGGCGGTGACGTCGTCCTCGGACGGCACGTCGTACAGCGCGTTCCGGGCCGCCTCGAAGGTCAGGTAGAGGTTGGTCCCGGTGTCACCGTCCGGCACCGGGTAGACGTTCAGCGCGTCGATCTCCTCGCGCGCGTCGCCGAGGCCCTCCAGCACCAGATCCGCCCAGCGCCAGAGCAGCGGTGTACGCGTCGCCTGGGCCGCACTGCTCACGACGTTCGGTCCGCCTCTCGGTGACTCACTCGTCTCATTGATGCTCTGTCACTTCCAGGCGGAAGAGTAGTCGCGTGGGCGGATGCCATGGTCGATTGGCATGACCGGTGTGTGATCGGATATCCTTACGGGCCGTCCGTGTGGACGGACCTGTCTTGCGATCCCCAGCACCCGAGGAGCACCGGTGGCGGCCGTTTGCGACGTTTGCGGCAAGAGGCCCGGCTTCGGCAACAACAAGCCGTGGTCGAAGAAGAAGACGAAGCGCCGCTGGAACCCCAACATCCAGTCCGTTCGCGTCATGCCCGTGGGCGGCGGCAACCGCGTCCGGATCAAGGCTTGCACGTCCTGCATCAAGGCCGGCAAGGTCACCGCCGCCTGACCCGATCGGCCCCCACTCGCGCGCCCGGACCTCCCACTCGCGCCGGGCCTCCCACTCGCGCCGGGCCTCCCACTCGCGCCGGGCCTCCCACTCGCGCCGGGCCTCCCACTCGCGCCGGGCCTCCCACTCGCGCCGGGCCTCCCACTCGTGCCGAGATTGCAGAAGTGTTCGATCTGAGATCGAACACTTCTGCAATCTCGGCGCGAAACATGGTGCGATCACGCGAAATGCTGATGACCGGTCGACTCGGCGTACTCCTCACCATCGACCGTCACCCCCTCGCCCTCGCCGACCGCGCCGACCACCCGCCACCGGTCCGGCAGCCGCACGTCGGGCGCGAACGTCGCCGCCAGAGCGTAGTCGTCACCGCCGGTGAGCACGAAGGCCAGCGGATCCACCCCGAGCGCCGCGCCCACGGCCTGTAACGGCTCGTCCAGCCCGAAGGCGTCGGAGCGTACGTCGACACCCACCCCGCTCGCCCGCGCGACGTGTCCGAGATCCGCGAGCAGCCCGTCACTGACGTCGATCAGCGCGGTCGCCCCGAGCGACGCGGCCTCGGGACCCGCGTCGTACGGCACCTCCGGCCGCCGATGCGCCTCGACCACGACCCGCGGGGACCGGAACCCGCGACCCAGCACGTGAAACCCGGCCGCCGCCCAGCCCAGCCGCCCGCACACCGCGACCACATCGCCCGGGCGCGCGCCGGACCGGAGCACCGGCTCACCCTCGCAGGCTCCCAGCACGGTCACCGAGAGCACGACCGAGTCCGCCGCGGACACATCTCCCCCGAGCACGCTCGCACCGACCTCGGCCGTCTCGTCCGCGAAACCGCGGGCCAGATCCCGCACCCACTCCAGCGGAGTCGACCCGGGAACGCCGAGACCGATCACCATGCTCGTGCCGCGGCCCCCCATCGCGTTGATGTCGGAGAGGTTGGCGGCCGCCGCCTTGTGGCCGACGTCCTCCGCACTGGACCAGTCGCGGCGGAAGTGCCGGCCCTCCAGCAGCAGATCGGTGGAGACCACGCAGCGGCCACCCGCCATCTTCACTACCGCGGCGTCGTCGCCCGGACCCACGACCACGTCGTCGGGCTGCGAGAAGATCGGACGGAGCTCCTCGATCAGTCCGAACTCACCGATGTCTGCCACAAGGCCGTCGCGCGGCTGGGTCATGGCCTTACCTTTCGAATCTCGTGCCGGTGTTCCGGGCCCAGCCAACCAAGCGGTAGCGTGAAGCACTGCCCGGCCAGGCGTTCGCGCCCACAAGGCGTACGCCTGTGAGACGACGGAGTCCGGAGGACGCACTGTGGTGGTTCAGGCTTACATCCTTATCCAGACCGAGGTCGGCAAGGCCGCCGAGGTGGCACATTCCGTGGCGGACGTGAAGGGGGTCACGCTGGCCGAGGACGTCACCGGGCCGTACGACGTCATCGTGCGCGCCGAGGCGCGCAACGTCGACGAGCTCGGCAAACTCGTCGTCGCACGCGTACAGACCCTGCCGGGCATCACCCGCACGCTCACGTGTCCCGTGGTGCACATCTGACCAGACGCCGTGCAGCGACAGCGCGCTCGCTCCGGACTCGCGCTGTGCTCTGCATGCTCGGTTGCGCGGCCGGCCTCGGCATGGCCGCATGCGCGGAGCCGGCCGTACCCGTAGACGCCCCCGACGGGGTCAGCGCCCCGTGCGCGGACCTGCTGGACGCCCTTCCCGAGCGCGTCGAGGGCCAGGACCGCCGGGACGTCGATCCTCCGGAGGCGTCGGCGGCCGCCTGGGGTGACCCGGCGATCGTGCTCCGATGCGGGGTTCCCCGTCCCGAGGGGCTGCGGAGGACCTCGGCCTGTTACGAGGTGAACCAGGTCGGGTGGTTCGAGCAGTCGGGGGACTCCGGCCACCGGTTCACGACGATCGGGCGCGCGTCGTACGTCGAGGTGTTCGTGCCGTACGACTATCAGCCGGCGGCCGGCGTACTGGTCGACGTGGCCGCCGCGGTGAAGGCCGCCGTACCGGAAGAGCGGCCGTGCGTATGAGGAGCCGCCTCAGCGCAACCCGGTCGGACGCCGCATCGCCAGTGTGATCAGCCGGTCCACCAGCGCCGGGTAGTCGAGGCCGCTCTCGGCCCACATCCGCGGGAACATCGACAGCGGGGTGAACCCGGGCATCGTGTTGATCTCGTTGATCACCACCGCGTCGTTCGGCATCACGAAGAAGTCGACCCGGGCGAGGCCCTCGGCACCCACCGCGGTGAACGCGCGTACCGCGAGGTCGCGGATCTGCTCGCCGATCCGCGGGTTGATGTGCGCCGGTACGTCGAGCCGGGTCGACTCCTCGGGAAGGTACTTCGCCTCGAAGTCGTAGAACTCGTGGTCGCCGCCGACCTTGACCTCCGCGACCACGCTGGCCTCGGGCGCGGCACCGTCGAGCCCTTCCAGCACGCCGCACTCGATCTCGCGCGCACCCGCGGCGTACGCCTCCACGAGCACCTTCGGGTCGTAGCGCTTCGCCTCGGCGATCGCGGCCGGCAGCTCCGACTCGTCGCGGACCTTCGTGATGCCGAAGCTCGACCCGGCCCGGGCCGGCTTGACGAACGCCGGGTAACCCAAGGTGGCAACGGACTCGGTGCACGCCGGGGCATCGGTCTCCCACTCGCCCGGCCGGATGACGACGTACGGCGTCACCGGAAGGCCGGACGCCTGGAAGATGGTCTTCATGTAGTGCTTGTCCATACCGACCGCGCTGGCCAGGACACCGGCTCCGACGTACCGCACGTCGGCCAGCTCGAGCATTCCCTGAATCGTGCCGTCCTCGCCGTACGGGCCGTGCAGCAGCGGGAAGACGACATCGACCTCGCCGATCACACTGGGGACGTCGCTCGCGTTGCTCACGACCAGTTGACCGTTCGCGAGTACGACGGACGAGGCCGCCTCGTTGACCTCGGGGAGCTTGCCGTCGGTGATCTCGAGACGCGCGGTGTCGTCCGCCTCGAGCACCCACTGGCCGTTGGTCGCGATCCCGATCGGCACGACGTCGTACCGTTCGCGGTCGATCGCCTGCAGGACGCTTCCCGCGGTCACACAGGACACTCCGTGCTCAGGCGACCGGCCGCCGAACACGACCGCGATTCGCGGCTTTCGCTGATCCGACATGCGTCCGACCTTACGTCCGGACTTCGTCCCGGGCGCAAGACCATGCCGGAGATTCGTCCATTCGCACGCCCGCGGCCGGCCACATCGGATCGTCGCCGAGAATGTGAGCATGGCCTCTGACGACTCTGCGACGTCCGGCCCGTCGGCGGCGACCACCGTCGTACGGTTCGGGCGCCCGGACCACACCACCGACAACCCGCTCAACCCTCCTGTCGTGCTCGCGTCCACCTATGTGGCCGGCGGCGAGCGCGAGTACGGGCGCTACGCCAACCCGACCTGGCAGGCGTTCGAGGACGTTCTCGGCCGCCTCGAGAGCGGCCGGGCACTCGCCTTCGCCTCCGGCATGGCCGCCGTCCACACCGTGCTCGACCTGGTCGGCCACGGCGAGATCGTGGTGGCGCCCCGGCACTGCTATCTGGGCACGCTGGCACAGCTCGCGGACCTGGAGCAGCGTGGCCGAGTGCGGGCGCGGCTGGTGGACGTGACCGACACCAACGCCGTGGTGAAGGCATGCGAGGACGCGGCCCTGCTGTGGCTGGAGTCCCCGACGAACCCCGCGATGGAGGTCGCCGACCTACCGGCACTGGCCGAGGGCGGGCACGCGGCGGGTGCGACCGTGGTGGTCGACAACACGTTCGCCACGCCGGTTCTGCAGCGCCCGCTCGACATGGGTGCGGACCTCGTCGTGCACTCGGTGTCGAAGTACCTCGCCGGGCACAGCGACGTCGTGCTCGGTGCGCTGGTCACTCGGGACGACTCGACGTACGACGCGCTGGACACCCGACGCCGGACGTTCGGCGCCATCCCCGGGCCGTTCGAGACCTGGCTCGCCCTGCGCGGCATCCGTACGCTCGCGCTGCGGGTGGAGCGTGCGCAGGCCAACGCCACGGAATTGGTACGCCGGCTGGAAAAACACCCGTCGATCGAGGAGGTCCGCTACCCCGGTTTCGGTGCGATGGCCGCGATCGTGCTGCGCGGCGCCGACCAGGCCGAAGCGCTCACCCACGCGACCAGCATGTGGGTCAACGCGACGAGTCTCGGGGGCGTCGAGTCGACCTTCGAGCGGCGCCGCCGCTGGGCGGGCGAGCCGGACTCGATACCGGAGGGACTCGTGCGGCTGTCGGTCGGCATCGAGGACGTGGAGGACATCTGGCGGGATCTCGAGTCCGCCCTCGACTCCCTGTCCTGAGCAGCTATATCCGCGGCCAGATCTGCAATCTCGGCGCGAGTTGTCCACAACCCTCGCGCCGAGATTGCGCATCTGGTCGTTCTCTCGCGCCGAGATTGCGCCAATGTCCGTTCCAGGGTCGGAGTCAGTCGCGTTCGGGCTTGGCGGTACGCGAGATCAGGCTGGTGAGCATCTCCATCGGCATCATCTCGTTCCGCACGACCGCGGTGACGTGCTCCACGATCGGCGTCTCCACCCCGTGCGCGGTGGCGAGATCGAGGATCGGCTGGCACGACTTCACGCCCTCGGCCACCTGGCGGGTCGATCGGACGATGTCCGTGACCGTCATGCCCTGACCGAGCTTCTCGCCGAACGTGCGATTGCGGGACAACGGCGACGAGCAGGTCGCCATCAGGTCCCCCATGCCGGCCAGTCCGGAGAACGTGTGGACGTCGGCACCCAGCGCCACGCCCAGACGGGCGATCTCGGCGAGTCCGCGGGTGATGACCGACGCCCTGGTGTTGTCACCGAACTCCAGCCCGACGGCCATCCCGACCGCCAGCGCGATGACGTTCTTGGTGGCGCCGCCGAGCTCGCATCCGATGACGTCGGTGTTGGTGTACGGCCGGAAGGCCGCGGTGTGGCAGATCTTCTGGATCCCGCGTGCCATCGACTCGTCGGCGCATGCGACCACGCTGGCCGCCGGCTGGCGGAGGGCGATCTCGCCGGACAGGTTGGGGCCGCTGACCACGCCGATCCGCTCCGGCCCGGCGCCGGTCAGTTCCGCGATCACCTCGCTCATCCGCTTCGACGTACCCAGCTCGACGCCCTTCATCAGGCTGAGGATCACCAGCTCGTCGTGGAGGAGCGGCGCCCATTCGGCGAGGTTCTGTCGCAGGGTCTGGGACGGAACCGCGAGTACGGCGAACTCGGCGCCGGTCAGCACCTTCTCCGGGTCGTGACTGGCATTGATCGAGTCCGCCAGCCGGAGCCCGGGCAGATACTCGGGGTTCTCGTGATCGGCGTTGATCGACTCGCACACCGACTCCCGCCGGCCCCAAATCGAGACCTCGTTCCCGGCGTCCGCAAGCACCACCGAGAACGCCGTACCCCACGATCCAGCGCCGAAAACCGCCACCTTGGTCATCGAGAGCCCTTCTTGCGTGCACGCCTGCGCCGGTTGGGGTTGCCGATCTCGGGCGTGTCATGAGCCTTCGGATCGAAGCGTACGTCAGGAGCCGATGCACCGCGGATCCGTTCCAGCAGCGCCGTGATCGCTGCCATGATGCGATCGGTCGCCTCGTGCAGCACCTCCGGGGTCAGGGGCTTGTCCCGAAGGTCGTCGAGATCCACCGGGTCCCCGGCGAGTACGTGCACAGTCTTCCTCGGAAGAAGCCGCGGTTTCTTGGTGTACGGCCACAGGATCTCCTGCGGACCCCAGTGTGCGGTCGGGACCACCGGACACCCCGTCGCCAGGGCGATCCGCGCCGCCCCCGTCTTGCCGACCATGGGCCACAGGTCGGGGTCACGGGTGATCGTGCCCTCAGGATGGACGATGACAGCCTCGCCACGCCCGACCGCCTCGACCGCGGCGCTGAACGCATGGGACGCGTCCCGCGACTGGCGGTAGACCGGGATCTGACCGCCACTCGCGATCACCCGGCCGACCACCGGCACCTCGAACACCGCCGCCTTGGCCAGATAGCGCGGGATGCGGCCGGCGTCGTACACGAAATGCGCGTAGGTCATCGGGTCGACATGCGAGACGTGGTTGACGACGAGTACGCAGCCGCCCGTGGCCGGGATCTTGTCCACGTCCCGCCAGTCACGCCGGGTGAACACCGTCAGCAGCGGTTTCAGGACGGCGACGCACAACGTGATAGCCCACCCGCGCTTGGGCTTGGGCATCGCGAGCTCCTTTCGGTCCCGGGGCGGCGCGCCCGGACGTGACGACTCAGTGTGGCTGTCCGCGTGTGCCGGTGTCGAGGAGGGGTGGCAGGATCGTCTCCGATGTCATTTGCTGACCCAGGATGGGTCGTCGTCGTACCCGTGAAGCACAGCAGCGTAGCCAAGTCCAGGCTGGCGAACCTCAGCGCGCGGGCCCGCGCCGTGCTGGCCCGCGCGTTCCCGCTGGACTGCGTCGCCGCCGGCCTCAGCTCGTCCGCGGTCGCCCACGTGCTGGTCGTGACCGACGATGCCACGGTCGCGGCCACCGTCCGGGATCTGGGTGCGTCCGTGGTGGCCGACGAGCCGGACTCCGGACTCAATCCGGCCCTGATCCACGGATGCACCCACGCCCGGGAGCACTGGGGAGACACCCCGGTCGCCGCGCTCTCCGGCGATCTGCCGTCGTTGCGGGCGGCGGAGCTGACCGGTGCGCTGTCGATGGCCGTCGTGCACAAGCGGGCGTTCGTCTCCGACGCGGCCGGCACCGGTACGACGATGCTCACCGCCGGGCGGGGTGTGGAGCTCGAACCGCAGTTCGGAACCGGCTCGGCCGACGCGCACCGGTCCAGCGGCGCCATCGAGCTCGACGCTTCGGAGCTGGTGACGGTGCGGCGCGACGTGGACACCGAGATGGATCTGCGCGACGCCCTCGGTCTGGGTGTCGGCGGGCACACCCGACGGGCACTGCAGGATCTCGGCGTCGTCCTCTAGGGTGTCGGACGTGCAGGCCACCGTCGCGACCTTCGACCCCGAGACCTGGAGCGGCCGGGTCCTGCTGGACGACGGGGTCACGCTGCCGTTCGGCGCCGAGGCCCTGGCGGGCACCCGGCTACGGCACCTGCGGCCGGGTCAGCGCGTGCAGGTCACGGTGGAGGATCAGGTCATCACAGCACTACAGATACTGACGCTTTCCCGCTGACGAGTCGGCGAGGGCGGGCACGACCGCCCTCGCCGGACCGACCCGGGTCAGCTCTTCTTCGCCGCCTTCTTCGCGGTGCTCTTCTTGGCCGGCGCCTTTTTGGCCGTGGTCTTCTTGGCCAGCGCCTTCTTGGCGGTGGTCTTCTTCGTCGTGGTCTTGGCCGCCGTCTTCTTCGCCGGCGCCTTCTTGGCCGTGGTCTTCTTGGCGGTGGCCTTCTTGGCCGGCTTCGGCGGCTGCGGAGCCTTTCTCACTCCGGCGAGAACCTGCTTGAGCTCCGATCCGGGCCGGAACCGGGGCACGGCGGTCTTCTTGGCTCGCTTGCGCTCACCGGTGCGGGGATTGCGTACCATCCGCGAGGGGCGAACCACCTTCTCGAACGCACCGAATCCGGTGACGGCCACCTTCTCGCCCTTGTTAACTTCACGGATGATCGTGTCAAACACAGACTCGAGGGCGTGCGCAGCCTGGCGGCGGTTACCGTCGTAGTGCGCCGAGATCGCCTCGATCAGCTGGTTCTTGTTCACCAGTTTCCCTTTCATGTGAACAGGGTTGCGGTCGGTCGGACGTCAAAACGTCCTGCTCGATGTTCGGGACGACGTTAGGCAATCCGAGCGAAGGAGACAATCACCCACGCGGAAATCTGTGGACAAATTTCCTTACCCCATTGCTCAAGACCGTACCCCGAACCTCTGGTCACGAGATGTGCCATCGTAGACCTTGCGCGTCCGACATATTGCACAGTCCCGGATTCAGTTGTGGACAAGCGGAAACACGCGGGCATGCAACCCCTTAAGGTGTCCCTCACGTAGGAGGGGTATGAAGCAGGACAGCCGAGAAGAGCAGTTCCGCACGTACGTCACCCGGAACAGAGGACCCCTGCTCCGCACGGCGACCCTGCTCGCCTCCGGCGATTCGCACCGGGCGGAGGATCTCGTGCAGACCGTGCTGCTGCGCATGTACGTCGCGTGGCCGCGCATACGCCACGAGACACGGGACGCGTACGCCCGCAGAACCTTGGTCAACGCCCACCTGGACGAGCGGCGCCGCCCGCACCTCCGTCACGAGCGAACCCATGCCGAGCTCCCCGACGTCGTGGTCGAGGACGCCGCTCCCACCGACACCGAGACCGCGGTCTTCCGCGCGCTGGCCGAACTGCCACCGCGGATGCGCGCCGCGGTCGTGCTCCGACATCTGTACGACGTCAGCGTCTCGGACACCGCCGATGCCCTGGGCTGCAGCGAGGGCACCGTCAAGAGCCAGACCGCCCGTGGGCTGGCTCAACTGCGAGCGGCGCTGCCCGAGCTGGCCGGCGACGGGAGTGACCACCCGACCGGTCGCGCCGCCGACGTCGTAAAGGAGACCGCACATGAATGACATCAAGCAGTTGCTGAACGAAGCGACCCGATCTGTCGAGGCCGTGCCGTCCGCGGAAGTGGTCGAGGCCGACGTGCGTCGCGGCCGGGCCGCGTTGGCCCGGGCACGACGCCGCAGGACGATCCGGAACTCGGTGATCGGCATGGCCGCCACGTTCGCGTTGGTCGGGGGCTCAATCACCGTCGGCGGCCTCGGCGACTCCGACCGAGCCGCCGTACCGTCGGACCCGAGAGCGGGATCGAGCGAAGCCACCGCGAAAGAGCCAGGAACGGCGACCGGTGTGCGCCTCGTCGCCTACACCGGGAAACAGCCCGACGGCTTCATCGTGGATCGGGTGCCGGAGGGCTGGTTCATCCAGGGTTCGAGGGCGTACTCGCTGACCATCGCCCCCGAAGGCGACACCAGCCATCCCGACGGCTTCGTGGGCAAGCTGGTGGTCATGCTCTTGTCCAGAACCGGGCCGCAGGAGCTGCCGAAGAACGGTGAGCCGGTCAAGGTCGGCGACCAGGACGGTGTCGTCGTACACCAGGACGCCTCCGACACTCTCACCTACCGGGACGGCGAGGGACACATCGTCCAGGTCCAGGCATGGAAGACGCTGGGGTGGACGAACGATCGGCTCGCCGGCTTCGCCGAGGGCGTGCAGGTGACCGCGCACGCCAAGCAGGGTGTCGGCTGACACCGGGCCGCTCCGTTGACCGTGACGTTCTCGACCGACCCGCCCGCGGGTTACGTCGAAAATGTCACGGTCAGCGTGAGTCGGTCGGCCGTCAGGCCGAGCGGGCGGGCAGCGTGCGCGGCTTCAACGAGTTGCGTGACGACTCGTACGCCGTGATGTCCGCCTCGTGCGAGAGCGTGATCCCGATGTCGTCCAGACCCTCGAGCAGACGCCAGCGGGTGTAGTCGTCGATGTCGAACCCGGCCGTGAAATCGCCGGCGCGTACCTCGCGAGCCTCCACGTCCACCGTGACCTCGACGGCGGGATCGGACTCGACCAGGGACCACAGCCGCTCCACGACGTCCTGCTCGACCTTCGCGGCCAGCAGTCCGGTTTTGCCGGCGTTGCCGCGGAAGATGTCACCGAACCGCGACGACACGACCACGCGGAACCCGTAGTCCTGCAACGCCCATACGGCGTGCTCCCGAGAGGATCCGATGCCGAAGTCCGGACCGGCGATGAGAACGGTCCCGTCGGCGTACTCCTCCCGGTTGAGCGGGAACTCCGGGTCGGCCCGCCACGCCGCGAAGAGACCGTCCTCGAACCCAGTGCGGGTGACCCGCTTGAGGTACTCGGACGGGATGATCTGGTCGGTGTCCACGCTGCTGCGACGCAGCGGGATCGCCCGACCGGTGTGCACGCTGAACTTCTCCATCTCGCTCCGCCCTCTCCTACAGGTCGGCCGGCGAGGCCAGCCGTCCGGTGACCGCGGTCGCCGCCGCTACGAGCGGCGAGACCAGATGCGTACGGCCACCTTTTCCTTGTCGACCTTCGAAATTCCGATTCGAGGTAGAGGCGCTCCGCTCGCCCGGTGCAAGCTGGTCCGGGTTCATCCCCAGGCACATCGAGCAACCCGCGCCACGCCATTCGGCGCCGGCCTCCTTGAAGATCACGTCGAGGCCCTCGTCCTCGGCCTGCAGGCGCACTCGCGCCGAGCCGGGTACGACGAGCATCCGGGTCGACTCCGCCACGGTGCGGCCCTTGATGACCTGGGCGGCGGCGCGAAGGTCCTCGAGCCGGCCGTTGGTGCACGAGCCGACGAAGACCGTGTCGATCGCGATGTCCCGCATCGGCGTGCCCGCGGAGAGCCCCATGTAGGCCAGCGCCTTGTCCGCGGCGATCCGGTCGCCCTCGTCGCCGAAGTCGCCGGGATCGGGTACGGCGCCGCCCAGCGGCACGCCCTGCCCGGGATTCGTACCCCACGTGACGAACGGGGTCATCGCCGACCCGTCCAGCACGACCTCCCGGTCGAACGTCGCGTCGTTGTCGGTCACCAGGCTGCGCCAGTACTCGACCGCGGCGTCCCACTCCGAGCCGCTCGGCGCGTGTGGGCGGCCCCGCAGATAGTCGAAGGTGACGTCGTCCGGCGCGACCATGCCGGCCTTCGCCCCCCATTCGATCGACATGTTGCAGAGCGTCATGCGGGCCTCCATCGACAGCCCGCGGATGGCCTCGCCGCGGTACTCCACGACGTGGCCCTGTCCCCCACCCGTGCCGACCTTCGCGATCAGCGTCAGGACGAGGTCCTTGGCGGTGACCCCCTCCGGAAGGGTGCCGTCGACGGTCACGGCCATGGTCTTCGGTCGCGACTGGGGAAGCGTCTGCGTGGCCAGCACATGCTCGAGCTCGCTGGTCCCGATGCCGAACGCGAGCGCGCCGAACGCGCCGTGCGTCGAGGTGTGCGAATCTCCGCACACCACGGTCGTGCCCGGCTGGGTCAGGCCGAGCTGCGGGCCGACGACGTGCACGATCCCCTGGTCGGCGTCGCCAAGCGGATGCAGCCGGATGCCGAACTCCTCGCAGTTGCGGCGGAGTGTCTCCACCTGGGTACGCGAGACCGGGTCGGCGATCGGCTTGTCTACGTCGAGGGTAGGAACGTTGTGGTCCTCGGTGGCGAGGGTGAGGTCGGGGCGGCGAACGCGGCGACCGGCCAGCCGCAGCCCGTCGAATGCCTGGGGGCTGGTGACCTCGTGTATGAGGTGCAGGTCGACGAACAGCAGGTCGGGCTCGCCGTCACTGCGGCGTACGACGTGCTCGTCCCACACCTTCTCGCTGAGAGTGCGGCCCATTTCACGCCTTTCCTAGGGCGAATTCGTGTGGTGAACTTGCTTCTCGTAATTTGAGACGGCAATATCAAGCCATGGACAATAGTAGCGGAGTCGGCGTTCTCGACAAGGCCGCAGTCGTCCTAGGCGCTCTCGAGGCAGGGCCGGCGACCCTGGCCGCACTGGTACAAGCGACTGGGCTGGCCCGGCCGACGGCCCACCGGCTCGCGGTGGCCTTGGAACATCATCGACTGGTCACCCGGGACATGCAGGGCCGGTTCATGCTGGGCCCGCGACTCGGTGAACTGGCGGCCGCCGCCGGTGAGGACCGGCTGCTGGCGGCCGCCGGTCCCGTGCTCGCCCGGCTGCGCGACATCACCGGGGAGTCTGCGCAGCTGTTCCGGCGGCAGAGCGAGTTCCGGGTCTGCGTCGCGTCGGCCGAACGACCCTCGGGGCTTCGGGACACCATCCCGGTCGGTAGCCAGCTGACCATGAAGGGCGGCTCGGCGGCACAGATACTGCTGGCGTGGGAGGAGCCCGAGCGGATGCACCGCGGGCTTCAGGAGGCGGTGTTCTCGGCCGCGGCACTCTCCGGGATCCGGCGCCGGGGTTGGGCCCAGAGCGTCGGCGAACGAGAGCCTGGAGTGGCCTCGGTGTCCGCACCGGTACGCTCCCCGTCGGGCAAGGTCATCGCCGCGGTCTCGGTGTCGGGTCCGATCGAGCGGCTGTCCCGCCAGCCGGGGCGGATGCACGCGCCCGCGGTGATGGCGGCCGGCGAGCGGCTGAGCGAGTCGCTCCGCCGAACCGGCGAGTGACTTGGTAGTGGTTGCGTGGCGCGTTCCGGTTGCGATTCGGCGAAATCTTGAGCCATTTCGCGCCACGCAACGCCGCCTACGCGGCGGCGAGCAGACCGACACCCAGGCTGATCACACCCAGCGCCAGCATGGTCGCCCCGATGTACACCAGTGCGATCAGGCCGTTCGGCTGCTCCCGTCCTCTGCCCATGGAGGAAAAGAAGAAGCCGGCCGGCATGAGGATCGCCGCGATCGCCACTCCGCTTCGGGACAGCCAGCTCCAGACGCCGGTCTGATCGGTCGCGTCGGCGAAGATTTGGCACAGCAGCGCGAGGATCACCAGCGCCCCGGCATGTCCATGCCCGGCGCGGGCGAAGCTCTTCTGGAACTCGTTCAGCGGTTGTCGGCCGCGGGCCACCGTGACCAAGAACAGGCCGCCGGTCTCGATGGTGACGATCGCCAGCAGCAGAATGCCGGCCAATGTGAGTGACGCCTGCGACAGCGCGATCTCTCCGGTCATGTCGTCCCTCCCTTGTGCCTCTGTCAAGAAACCGTGTGTGGATCTCCGCGCTCACGGCCACCAGCGAGGTGTCCGTACCCACGATCTAGTACTACCTGCGGAAGTCGGCCACGGGGGTGACCGAAGTTGGTGAGAGGTGGGAATGGTGAGCTGACCCGGCGTGCGCCGGAGTCGTCTGCGCGTGACGACGGGCCACCGTGAAGTTCCGGACAGAGTTCCGGCTGGGTCACCTGAGGGTCATCTGCACGTCGCGCGGGGTCGACAGCGTTGAAGTCGCCCCAATCCGTATCGACCCAGTCGGGAGATCCTCCATGCGCCTGACCACACGCCTGTTCACCCTGCTCGCCACCTCCGTCGCCAGCGCGGGAGGCGTCGCCGTGCTGGCCGCCTCACCGGCCGCGGCGACCGACCAGCCGGAGCATGTCTCCGTCGTCAACACCGCCCACCGCGGCGCGATGGGCTACGCCCCCGAGAACACCCTGGCCGCCTTCAAGCTCGGCGTCGAGCAGGGCTCCGACCTGGTCGAGGCCGACGTCCAGCGCTCCAAGGACGGTGTCCTGGTGCTCATGCACGACACCACCCTGTCCCGCACCACCGACGTCGAGGAGGTCTTCCCCGACCGGGCGCCGTGGCGGGTCAGCGACTTCACCTACGAGGAGATCCAGCAGCTGGACGCGGGCTCGTGGTTCTCCGAGGAGTACGCCGACGAGCCGGTGCCGACGATGGCCGAGATGGTCGAGCTGCTCCGGCCGACCCGCACCGGGATCCTGATGGAGCTCAAGTCGCCGGCGCTCTACCCCGGGATCGAGGAGCAGGTCGCCGAGGAGTTCGCGAGCTTCCCCGGCTACGTCGAATCGGCGGTCCGGGCCGATCGACTGGTCGTGCAGAGCTTCGACTGGGAGTCGATGGCGCGCTACCACGAGGTGCAGCCGTCGGTCCCGGCCGGGCTGCTCGGCCGTCCCGATGAAGCGCTCCTGCCCGAGCTGTCGACCTGGGCCGACCAGATCAACCCGAACTTCCGCACCTATGACGCCGCGTACGTCGACACCGTTCACGAGCTCGGCATGGAGGTGCACACCTACACCGTCAACCAGGCCGCGGACATGCACCTGGTCCTCGACCGTGGTGTCGACGGAGTGATCACCAACTTCCCGGACGTCCTCGAGGACGTGCTCGCCGAGCGGCGTGACGCCGCCGACGCGGCCTAACCCACACCGAACCGGGAGTTACGGCGACCGCGGGGCCGCTCTGAAGCCCCGCGGTCGTCGTACATGCGCCGATCGCGGCTAGATGAGGGCGCCCCCTGGCGCACTGGGGCACGCGTTACAGCCGTCAGCGCACTCCCGGCCCGACTGGCTGGCGTCCGAGGAAAGCGGCCAGGCGGTCACTCATGGGGATCGTTGTCGGGGCGTCGACACGTGCAGCGAAGTTGGTACCGCGTTCGTTGTCGCTGATCAGTGATGTAGCGAGCCCCAGCACGTCGCCGGCCAGCTCATCCGGGATCCTGTGACTGTGGTTTGAAGCCACGGCGATGTCCCAGCCGTGCATGGTGAACTCGATCGTCCCTGCCTGTATGGCGGCGTCTGCCCGTTCCCCGTCGCCCGCGGTCGACAACGTGGCCTCCAACTGGTCCAGGGAATCGTGGAACGTCGCCACCGGATCGGTCGCGTCAGGTCCCGGCGGGTCCGGCATCCGCAGCTCGCCCGTCTTGATCAGACCAACGAGCGCGGCGGCCACGTCGGCAAGGTGGAGCACGACCGTCCCGGTGTCCCAGCCATCGCACGGTGTGGGTAGTCCCAGAGCGTCGTCGGTCAGGCCTGACGTCACGTCGCGGGCGTAGTCCGTCGCCGCTCGGAACAGTTCAATGCTCATGCGTGCCTGGCCTCTGACATCTCCCAGGGAGCGGTCGGCAGTACGTCTCCGGTCTCGAGCAGCGACTTGAGATTGGCCAGCACAGCGGGCCAGCCGCGGGAGATCCCGTCCAGCATGGCGGTATTGGGCAGGTTCTCGTGGGTCACGGTGAGCCGGACGATGTCGTCGTGCGGCTCGACGAGGAACGTGACGACCGATGGCCCGTTGGGGCGCTCCTCGTCAGAGTCCTCGAAGGTGATCACCAGGCGGGTCGGGGGCTCGGCCTCAAGCACGGTGCCGGTGACGTCGACGGCACCGGAGCCATCCACCCGTCGGTGCTCCCAGCGCGATCCGGCCTGCCAATCGGAGACGTTGGCATGCCCCCAGTAGCGCGCGGTCAGATCCGCATCAGTAAGGGCAGTCCACACCTGCTCGGCATTCGCCCGAATGTAGGTGACGTAGACGTACGTCGGCACGGACGTCTTGGTTTCGGTCATGGCGTTCTCCTCTGCTCGTCGCTTGATGGTGCTGAGCTGTGCCAGTCGGGGAGCGTCGTACGCCGCGATCCAGCGTTCGCCGATCTCATGGATTGGAGCGGGGTTGAGGTAATGCAGCCGCTGCCGGCCGTGCCGGACAACGGTGACCAGGTTGGCGTCGGCCAGGAGGTCGAGATGCTGCGTCGCTGACTGGCGGGTCATGTCGAGGCTGTGGCACAGCTCGGTCAGTGTCTGGGCGTTCTGCTCTCGGAGCCGGTCGAGCAGCAGGCGCCTGGTCGGATCGGCCAGCGCCTTGAACACGGCGTCCAGATCGCTCCCGGCGTTGCTCATGGCACCAATATGCAGGTATCTGCCTGCATAATCAAGCGAGGGCCCCGGCGCGCTCGTCTGCACTTCAGCGCGAGCGCGCAGACAGCGGCATGAGAGGTCATTGCCTTGACCTTTCACCGGGAGGGGGGTCAGAGGACTGCGCCGCGTGGCGCCACCTCGACGGCGGCAACGCCCCTGCCATAGATCACCATGAGCCGGTCACCATGGCTGGTGCGAAGCACGCCAGAGTCGTCCGCAAGGGTTTCAACGACTCGTTGAATGACCTCGTTCTCGTCGAGCACGTCGTCCTCATACCGAACGTCGAGTTGGTCGCCGTTCATGAGTCGGACCCGTAGCACTATTTCTGCCATGCTCACGCACCTTAGATCGCTGTCGCGACCGGCTCTGGCGGCCAATCGCCGCCCTCGGGCAAGAGTAGATCGGTGCCAGCGAAACAGCGCCAAGACTCATCGGCACGATCACGGGAAGCGCGGCAGTAGCCTGCGTCTTCGAGCGCGCGCAGTGCGGCAGAAGCGCGCGCATCCAATGCACGCTCACTCCGTCAGTGGCGTCCAAGCCTCGTAGGCACCGCTAGGCCCCAAGTACAGGAAGGTCTCCACACCCGTTTGTGAGAGGTGGGCCACAGCTTGAGCCGCTAGGCGGGACTGGCGCACCGGACCGCTGCCGGTAGCCATAAAGAAGGCCTCGTGAGGGTTGTCTACGTAGATCCGCACCGTCACTCGTTCATCGCCGTCGCTGAAGGTGTAGGTGTCTCCCTCGTAGGAGTAGTCGTAGAGTCCGGCCGACTCTTGACTCCCGTCGTCCGCAAAGTGAGCGACCTCGATGCGCATCTGTCGATGGTTGCACTCCCGGCTGAGTCGATACCGAGCGCGCTCCAATACGAGCGCTCATCGGCATTATGCCGGTGATCCGTGCGGTAGTCGCTCATGATGCTTCGCCTTCGGTGAGTCGGGTGAGGAGCTTGTTGAAGAGTGCTGCGCGGTGATGTTGGCCCTTG
>WHTJ01000060.1 GCA_009377795.1 Propionibacteriales bacterium
GGGTGGGCCCCGTGGGGATCGAACCCACAACCCTCGGATTAAAAGTCCGATGCTCTGCCAATTGAGCTAGAGGCCCCGAGTGACGTACCTGACGGAACTCGCGCTCCGAGGGTATCGGGCGCGCGGACGCGGGATGCAGACGAGTGGACGCATGGCCGGGTCGGGAATGGGCGGCGCCGGAAGGACTAGGCTGGGCACGCCCGAGCATGGAGTCTCGGCATGCACCGGCTAAGGATGACCACACATGATTGACATCGACCTGATCAGGAAGCGCCCGGACTGGGTGCACGAGCAGCTGCGCAAACGAGCCGACGACGTCGAGATCGAGCCGATCCTGGACGCCGACCGGCGGCGCCGTGAGCTGTTGCAGCAGGTCGAGTCCGCGAGGGCCGAGCGCAAACAGCTCTCCAAGGAGATCGGCCGCCGCCGCGGCGCCGGAGAGGACACCACCCAGCTCCAGGAGGAGTCCACCAAGATCGGTGACCGCATCGACACCATGTCCGCGGAGCTGTCCGAGGTCGAGCCCACGCTGAACGACCTGTTGCTGCGGCTGCCGAACATCGCCGACGAGCGCGTCCCGGCGGGGGACAAGGAAGGCAACCAGGTCGTGCGTACGTGGGGCGAGCAGCCCGACCTCGGGGACAAGCCGCTCGACCACGTGGAGCTGTGCACCCGCCTCGGTCTCGTGGACTACGAGCGCGGGACCAAGCTCGGTGGCCGCGGCTTCTGGATCTACACCGGGTTCGGCGCGATGCTCGAGTGGGCCCTGGTGGACTTCTTCGCGCGCGAGCACCTCGCGGACGGGTACACGTTCGTCCTCCCGCCGCATCTGCTGAACGAGGAGTCCGGGTACGCCGCCGGCCAGTTTCCCAAGTTCTACGACGACGTCTTCCACCTCGAGCCCACGGACAGGGGCGCGGCGGGGCTGTTCCTGATTCCCACGGCGGAGACCGCGATCCTCAACATCTACCGGGACGAGATTCTCGACCCGGCCGACATGCCGCTCAAGCTGTTCGCGTACACCCCGTGCTATCGGCGGGAGGCCGGCAGCCATCGTACGGCGGAGCGGGGGACGATCCGGGGCCATCAGTTCAACAAGGTGGAGATGTTCCAGTTCTGCACTCCGGAGCAGTCCGATGCGGCGCTGGAGGAACTGGTGGAGAAGTCCGAGCGGCTGGTCCAGAAGCTGGGTCTGCATCACCGGACGTCGCTGCTGGCGGCCCGCGACGCGAGTGCCGCGATGGCGCTCACGTACGACATCGAGGTGTGGATCCCCAGCATCGCCGACTACAAGGAGGTCTCCTCGGCCTCGTGGGCTCGCGACTACCAGGCGAGGCGGGCCCGGATCCGCTATCGGCGGACCGGCGAGAAGGGCACGGAGTACATCCATACACTGAACGCGTCCGGCCTGGCCACCAGCCGGCTGGTCCCCGCGATCGTGGAGCAGTCCCAGCAGCCGGACGGCTCGGTCGTCGTGCCGGAACCTCTCCGCGCGTGGTTGGGCACGGACGTCCTGCGCCCGAGCTGAGCATGACGGAGGCCCCCACCCGAGAGGGCGGGGGCCTCGCCTAAGTCAGATCCGGCTCAGAGCGGCCGGACGTTCTCGGCCTGCGGGCCTTTGGGACTCTGTGTGATGTCGAATTCGACCTTCTGGTCCTCTTCCAGCGTGCGGTAGCCGCTCGACTGGATTGCCGAATAGTGCACGAAGACGTCGTCGCCGCCGTCCTCCTGCGCGATGAAGCCGAATCCTTTATCGGCGTTGAACCACTTGACCGTGCCCTGAGCCATGCTTCTCTCCTCATACGGGGCGTGTTATGGGTCGCCACTGTGGCGGCCCGCGCCATTGTTTCGTCGCCCCAACGCAGATCTCGGCCCCTTTGCAAAAAACGCCCATCGGATTACAAACTCCGCGGGCGTTTACAAACGAGCGTGGAACTGCAAGTGAGACTGTCCAAGACCTTACACGTAGTCGGTCCGCGTTGGCGAGACCAACCCCGTGCGTGCCGCGTGGATCAGGCGACCTCGTATCCGGCCTCGTCGATCGCGGACCGCACGGCCTGGTCGTCGTACGCCGAACCGGAGACCGTCACGGTGCCCTGCTCCAGCGCGACGTCGACCTGGCTCACGCCGGGCACCCTGCCGACCTCCTCGCTCACGGCGGCGACGCAGTGTTCGCAGCTCATGCCGGAGACTCGATATGTCGTGCTCATGACTTCACCAACCTCGCAATCGCGGCGGACGCCTCCGCCACCTTCTCGTGGGCCTCTTCGCCTCCGCTTTCCACTGCGTCGCGTACGCAGTGCCCCAGGTGGTCGTCCAGCAGCCCCAGCGCGACGGACTGCAGTGCGCGCGTCGTGGCGCTGACCTGGGTGAGGATGTCGATGCAGTAGGTGTCCTCCTCGACCATGCGCTGCAACCCCCGGATCTGGCCTTCGATGCGGCGCAGCCGGGTGAGATAGTCGTCCTTGTTGTCGGAGTATCCGTACATGGCGCCACTATACCCCCCTGGGGTAGATAACGGGAGGTGGAGTGCGAGCTGGGCCGCTCACGGCCTAGCATTGCGTCGGTCCTTCCGCCTTTTGACGGGAGTTTTACGTTGAGGTTCCGTCTTCGTCCGGCTGACACCGCTTTCTACGGCATGTTCACCGAATCCGCGAACCACCTGGTCGAGGGTGCGCGGGTTCTGTCCGAGATGCTCAGCGACGGCAACGACCCGGCTTCGACCGCCGCCAGGATGAAGGCGGCGGAACACGAGGCCGACGAGACGACGCACGCGATCGTCCGCAGAGTGAACGAGACGTTCGTCACCCCGTTCGACCGGGAGGACATCTACCGGCTGGGCGCGGGCCTGGACGACGTCATGGACTTCATGGAGGAGGCCGTCGATCTGGTCCTGCTCTACGAGATCAAGAGCCTGCCGGCCGGGATCGCCGACCAGGTGGAGGTGATCCGGCAGGCGGCCGATCTGACCGCGGAGGCGATGCCGCGCCTGCGTACGATGAAGCATCTCGAGGAGTACTGGATCGAGATCAACCGCCTCGAGAACGACGGCGACCGGACCTACCGCCAGATCCTGGTGCAGCTGTTCGGAGGCACGTACGACGCACTGGAGGTACTCAAGCTGAAGGACGTCGTGGATTCTCTCGAGGCCGCAATCGACGCGTTCGAGACCGTCGCCAACATAGTCGAGCAGATCGCCGTGAAGGAATCCTGAGCGGTGGAGTTCGCGCTGATCATCGCGGTCATCGCGATCGCGCTCACCTTCGACTACACCAACGGGTTCCACGACGCCGCGAACGCGATCGCGACGTCGGTCTCGACCCGGGCCCTGACGCCGCACGTCGCCTTGATCCTGGCGGCCGTGATGAACTTCCTGGGCGCCTTCCTGGGCACCGGCGTGGCCGAGACGGTCGGCAAGGGCATCATTGAGGCTCCGATCGGCGCGAGCGGTCTCGTGGTCGTGATGACCGGGCTGATCGGCGCGATCACGTGGAACCTCATCACCTGGTACTTCGGGCTTCCGTCCTCGTCCTCGCACGCCCTGATCGGCGGCCTGATCGGCGCCGCGCTCGCCTCGGCCGGGGTGGTGCACTGGTCCGGGATCCTCGACAAGGTGGTGATCCCCATGGTGCTGTCGCCGCTGATCGGGTTCTCCGTGGCGTTCCTGCTGATGACCTCGGTGATGTGGATCTTCCGCAAGCGGCATCCCGGCCGGATCAACCGGGGCTTCAAGCTGGCCCAGACCCTGTCGGCGGCGGCGATGGCGCTCGGTCACGGGCTCCAGGACGCGCAGAAGACCATGGGGGTGATCTTCCTCGCCCTGTTCACCGGAGGCCATGTGGCGTCCCGGGAGGACCCGATCCCGGTCTGGGTGATCATCTCCGCGGCGACCGCAATCTCGCTCGGTACGTACGCCGGCGGGTGGCGCATCATGCGCACGCTGGGTCGGCGGATCATCCACCTGGACCCGCCGCGCGGGTTCTCCGCCGAGACGACGGCCGCCACCGTGCTGTACGTGATGGCCATGGGCTTCCAGGCGCCGATCTCGACCACGCACACGATCACGTCGTCCGTGATGGGGGTCGGGGCGACGAGACGGCTGTCGGCCGTGCGCTGGGGAGTCGCCCAGACGATCATCGGAGCCTGGATCGTGACGATCCCGGCCGCCGCAACCGTGGCCGCGGTGTGCTACGGGATCGCGCACTTCGTCTTCCGCCTCGGCTAGGCCTTGGGGTCCTGCGGTCGGCGTGGGTCGATAGACGAGCTTTAGCCGAAGCGGCCGGAGATGTAGTCCTCGGTGCGCTTGTCCACCGGGTTGGTAAAGATCCGCGCCGTCTTGTCGTACTCGACGAGCATCCCGGTGCGGTTCCCGGTGGTCTCGTCCGGGCTCGCGGTGAAGAATGCCGTACGGTCGGACACCCGCGCCGCCTGCTGCATGTTGTGCGTGACGATGACGATGGAGTACCTCTCCTTCAGCTCCACCATGAGGTCCTCGATCCGGGAGGTCGAGACCGGGTCGAGCGCGGAGCAGGGCTCGTCCATCAGGATCACGTCCGGCGACACCGCGATGCACCGGGCGATGCACAGCCGCTGCTGCTGCCCGCCGGACAGGCCGTACGCGTTGTCGTCCAGACGATCCTTGACCTCGTCCCACAGCGCGGTGACTCTCAGGGCGCGCTCGACGATGTGGTCCATGTCGCCGTCCATCCCGATGATCTTCGGGCCGTAGGCGATGTTGTCGTAGATCGACTTCGGGAACGGGTTCGGCTTCTGGAAGACCATGCCGATGCGGCGGCGTACCTCAATCGGGTCGACGGCTCGTCCGTAGATGTCGATGCCGTCGTAGGTGACCTCGCCCTCGACCCGCGCGGACGGGATCAGGTCGTTCATTCGGTTCAGGCAGCGCAGCACGGTGCTCTTGCCGCAGCCGGACGGGCCGATCAGCGCGGTGATCTCGTTCCTCCCGAACGACAGGTTCACGTCGTGTACGGCGTGAAAGCTCCCGTAGAAGACGTTGAGACCGAGGCACTCCATCACCACGTCGGCGGGGTCGGGGAGGCCACGATGTCGGGCGCGCTCGGCGGCCGTCTCGACGCCGGTCAGCGGCTCGATCACCGGCGCACGAGTGGAGGTCGTCGAGGCGGGTTCCATCGCGGGCGGATCAGCCGAAGCGGCCGGAGATGTACGCCTCGGTGCGCTCGTCCGACGGGTTGGTGAAGATCTTCTCCGTCTCGTCGTACTCGACGATCTCGCCCCAGCGGTCCTTCTCGTCCGCGGTGAGCTCGACGATCAGGAACGCCGTGCGGTCGGACACCCGCGCCGCCTGCTGCATGTTGTGGGTGACGATGACGATGGAGTACCTCTCCTTCAGGTCGAGCATGAGGTCCTCGATTTTCCCGGTGGAGATCGGGTCGAGCGCGGAGCAGGGCTCGTCCATCAGGATGACGTCCGGTTGTACGGCGATGCACCGGGCGATGCAGAGCCGCTGCTGCTGCCCGCCGGACATGCCGTACGCGTTGCTGTGGAGCCGGTCCTTGACCTCGTCCCACAGCGCGGCGTCACGCAGCGCCTTCTCGACGATGTCGTCCATGTCGCCCTGCATCCCGAGCGTGCGCGGGCCGAACGCGATGTTGTCGTAGATCGACTTCGGGAACGGGTTGGGCTTCTGGAACACCATGCCGATCAGCTTGCGGACCTGGACCGGATCGACGTTGCCGCCGTACAGGTCCTCGCCGTGATAGAGCAGCTGCCCGGTCACCTTCGCCGTCGGGATGAGGTCGTTCATTCGGTTCAGGCAGCGGATGAGCGTGCTCTTGCCGCAGCCGGACGGGCCGATCAGCGCGGTGATGTCGTTCTTGAAGATGTCCATCGAGACATTGCGCACGGCCGGGGTGTCGCCGTAGAAGACCGAGAGGTCCTTGAGCTCGAAGACCGTCTCCTTGGAGCCGATGTGCTCGTGCTTCGGGACCTCGGTGTGGATCGCAAGACCGGGCGTGTCTCCGGGTCCGGGTACGCCGTCGCCAGTGCTCACGGGTCGGTGCTCCTCAGCGTGCCGCGTGTCTCGGGTCATCTGTTCGGTCACCCTAGTTCACCTACCACTTCTGCTCGTAACGATTGCGGAGCCAGATGGCGAACGAGTTCATGGCCAGGAGCACGACCAGCATCACCAGGACCCCGGCCGCCGCGAGGGCGAAGAACTCGTCCTGTGGCCTGGTGAAGTAGTTGAAGATCTGCACCGGGAGCACGGTGTATCCGCTCATCGGGCCGCTCGGGTTGTACGTGACGAACGTCGCCGCGCCCACCAGCAGCAGCGGCGCGGTCTCGCCGATCGCCCGGGAGACCGCCAGGATCACGCCGGTGACGACCCCCGGAACGGCCGCCGGCAGCACCTGGTGCCAGATCGTCTGCCACTGCGTCGCGCCGAGCGCGAGCGAACCCTCGCGGATCGACGGCGGCACCGCGCGGATCGCCTCCCGCCCGGCGATGATGACCGTCGGCAGCACGAGGAGGGCCAGGGTCAGCGAGCCGGCGAGGGCCACCCGGCCGAGGCCGAACGGACCGCGCACGAAGAACGCCAGGCCGAGGATGCCGTAGACGATCGAGGGTACGGCGGCGAGGTTCTGGATGTTCACCTCGATCAGCCGGCTCCACCAGCGCTCCTTCGCGGCGTACTCCTCGAGGTAGATCGCCGCGCCCACGCCGATCGGCACACAGAACAGGATGACGCCGCCGATCACCCAGAGCGTGCCGAGGATGGCGTTCTGGAAGCCCGCGGACTCCGGAAGGAAGGACGAGGATTTCTGGGTGAAGAGGTCCAGTCCGAACCGCTGCCGCCCGTCCAGGATCGCGTCGACGAGCACCAGCGCCAGTCCGAGCAGCGCGATGCAGATCGCCAGCAGCAGCAGGGCCCAGAAGATGCGTCCCCGGACGATCTCGCCGGTCGGCTGCCGGTCGAGGGAGACGGCGCCCGAGCGGGCGCCGGCGACCGCCAGCCGGGTGCGCTCGGAGGTGACTCGGTTGTTCACTCGTAGACCTCGCGGTACTTGCGCACCAGCCGGATGCTGATCAGGTTCATCACCAGCGTCATCACGAACAGCAGCAGGCCGACCGCGAAGATGGTGTCGTACTCGATCGTCCCAGTCGCGATGTCACCGGTCGCGGTGACACCGATGAACGCCGTCATCGCCAGGATCGACTCCACCGGGTTGAAGGTCATGTTGGGAGTCGCCCCGGCGGCCATCAGGACGATCATCGTCTCCCCGATCGCCCGGGAGATCCCCAGCACGATCGAGGCGACGATCCCGGACAGCGCAGCAGGGAAGACGACGCGCAGGGCGACCCGCATCCTGCTCGCTCCCAGTGCGGCGGCACCCTCGCGCAGGCCGGCCGGGACGGCGGACATGGCGTCCTCGGAGATCGAGGCGATGATCGGCACGATCATCAGCCCGATCACCAGTCCGGCGGAGAGCGCGTTGAAGATGTTCGGCCCGTCGCCCAGAAATCCGGGCCACAGGTCCTGCAGCAACGGCGTGACGAACGAGAACGCGAAGAATCCCAGCGCTACCGTCGGGATACCGGCCAGCACCTCGAGCGTGGGCTTGAGGATGCTACGTACCCGGGGATGGGCGTACTCGCTGAGGTAGATCGCCGCGGCCAGCCCGATCGGCACGGCGAAGATCAGCCCCCAGAGCGTCACGCTGAGGGTGCCGACCACGAGCGGTAGCACGCCGAAGCTCGGCGGCTGGATCACTGGCGACCATTCGGTGCCGAACAGGAAGTCGATCGCCGAGACCTCGCGAAAGAACCCGATCGACGGGCCGACCAGCGAGATCATGATGCCGGTCGTGGTGGCGATCGAGAGTGCGGCGCAGAGGATGAGAAGCCCCCTGATCACCTTCTCGCCGTGACGCGGGCTGGCGGCGCTCAGCCGCCTCGCCGGTTCACCGGCGAGGCGGCCAGAGCTGACGACGTCAGGAGAACCCATGACGTCTGATCCGGTTGCGGATAGGGGACCGACGCATCTCGGGGGTTACTCTCCCGCGCCCGCTAGCTGGTCCACCGCGGCCTGCGCCTCGGCGATCTGCTCGTCGGTCATCGGGATGAACCCTACCTGCTCCGCGACGTTGTTCACGTTCGTGATGTAGAAGTTCACGAACTCCAGCACCTCGGGTTTCTGCAGCGCCTGGGCGGACGGGTAGATGTACAGCTGCCGCCCGAGCGGAGCGTAGTCACCGGCCTGCGTGGCCTCGGGCTCGGGCGCCACGCACTCGCCGGTGTCCGGGTTCTCGATCTGCAGCGCCTTCAGCTTGTCCTGGTTCTCGACGTAGAACGAGTAGCCGAAGTAGCCGATCCCGCCGGGCGTTCCGCTGACCCCGGTGACGGTCGCGTTGTCGTTCTCGCCGACGATGTTGACGCCCTTCGTACGCTGCGCGCCCTCCTCGCCGTTGACCGCGTCGGTGAAGTAGTCGAACGTCCCCGAGTCGGCGCCCGGGCTGAAGATCTCCAGGTCCTCGCCGAAGTCGGCCTCCAGACCGTCGATCTCACTCCAGCTGGAGATCGTCGACTTCGGGTCGAAGATCTGGTTGAGCTGGTCGACGGTAATGCACTCGACCGGGTTGTCCGGGTGGACCACCACCGAGAGCGCGTCGTTGGCGACCGTGAGCTGCTCGAACTCGATGCCGTTCTGCTCGCACATCTGGATTTCTTCGTCCGCGATCTCCCGGGAGGCATCCGAGATGTCGGTCTCGCCGACGCAGAACTTCTCGAACCCGCCGCCGGTACCGGACGTGCCGACCGAGACGTTCACACCGGACTGCTCCTGGTTGAACAGCTCGCCCATCGGCTCGCTGAGCGGGGCCACCGTGCTCGATCCGTCGATGGCGATCTCGCCGGACAGCTCGGCGTCGCCGCCGCCACCGCCGCCTCCGCCTTCCGAGGCCTGGGAGTCGTCACCACTACCACACGCCGCGAGAGCAAGGGTGAGCGAAAGCGCCACGGCCGCCGGGGCGGCGAGTCGGCGCAGGGGGATGCGTTTCACTGAGATCCCTCTCCATGAAGTCTTGAGGTGTTGACTGGTTACCCGCGCGAGGTGCGGGACCAACGGGTCGTTCCTACCCACGCTTGGACGGTAGGGACGGAAAGTGACGTGAGTTGCCGCAGCCGATGAACGTCGGGTGAACGACGTACGGCAGATCGGCGACCTCTGGGCTGACGAGAGACGGACGTCACGTGAACAACCACGGGCATGCGCGACCTGTGACCAAGCGGGCTTGTGCGCCGCGCGCTTACGGTCGGTGGCGTTCCGTGGCATGCGGCCGGCCGTCCTCGCGGTGTACGACGATGAACTCGCCGGGCCGCAGGCCGGGATCCTCGATCCCCAGGGCCCCGAACACCTCGGGGAACACCGGCCGGTGGCTGCAGATCACCGCGGAGGTCCGGGTGGTCAGCAGCTCTCCGATCCGGCGGTCGATCCGCTCCGGGTCGGCCTTGTCCTCCGCCAGCCAGCTCGCGCGTTCGACCGGCGTACCGGTCTCGTCGGCGAACGGCTGGACGGTCGCCGCGCAGCGCACCGCGGTCGAGGTCAGCGCCTGTTGCACGCCGTACGCCCGGAGCATCGGAACCAGGCCGGTAGCTTGCGCCCTGCCCCGGGACGTCAACGTGCGGCCCTCGTCGGGCCCTTCCCACGACCCGCGCTTGCGGGCGCGCGCGTGGCGCAGCACCACCAGCGGCACCGAGCGATACGGCGACCCGGTGAACGCGTCGAGCAGGTCGAGGTCCCGGTCGTAGCTAAGCCGTCTTCGTGCCTCCCCGATCGGAAACCACTCCACGTGGTCGATCTCGGAGTTCGGCCGGTAGTCCGCGACGTCTCCGTGGCACACCTGCGCGGCCCAGTAGCGCACCTCCTTCGGCGCGCCCCTGACCGGGTAGCGCTGCTCCGGCAGTGGTGGTCCCAGGCGTACGGTGAGCCCGGTCTCCTCCGCGACCTCACGGATCGCCGTGGTCAGCGGATGCTCGTCGGCGTCGGGCTTTCCCTTCGGAAACGACCAGTCGTCGTACCGAGGCCGATGCACGAGCAACACCTCGACCGGTTCCCGCAGCGCACGCCAGACGACCGCGCCGGCGGCGGTCAACGCGGGAGTGGCCGTCACGGCGCTAGTTTCACACGCGCCGGTGAACGGCTTATGCGCATGCGCCATTCTGTGGTGATGCGCCCGTACGTCGTCTCCGTGGTCGTGATCGCCGCCGTGGTCGCCGGCGGGGCCGGGGTGTCGGCGCTCCCGAGTCAGCGGGATGCGGTGCGTGCCGCGGTCGGCGTACTCCCGGCGGAGACCCTCAACGCCGGCGTGACCGACTGGGTCCGGGCGCGGGAGCTGCTCGCGGCCGAGCACCTGTCCAGCGACTCACCGGAACGGGCGATCCGGGCGTTTCTGCGGGAGGCGTACGACGCGGACGTGTCGGCGAACTCGCTGTTGGCCGACGCCGCACCCGCCATGGTCGAGCACTTCGGCTGGTCCGTCCTCGACGCGGACTGGGAGGCCCTGGCGCAGAGCCGGCGCGGGGCGGCCGCCGTCGTGCAGTTTCCCGAGGAGTTCGACCTGCAGCGGGTCCGCGACGGCCTGGCGAGGCTCGGGTACGTCGAGCCAGCGGTGCCCAGCGGAGTGTGGGCCGGCGGGGCCGACCTGGTCACGCGGATCGAGTCCTCCTTGACGCCGATGCTCGGATATGTGGCCGTTCTCGACGACACCCACCAGATCGTCCTGTCGGACCGGCAGCAGTACGCCGGCCGGGCAGCCCGCACGGTGACCGGGGAGATCGGGTCGCTGGACGACGTCGCGGGAATGAGCGACGTCGCCGCGAGTCTCGTGGGGTCGACCAGCGCGATCATCCGTCCCGGTGGGCTGGGATGCGCGGAGATGGGGTTCGGCGACGCCTCGCCCGACGCGCGGGCGCTGGCCGAGCGGCGGATCGCTCAGGTGGGGGGCCTGCATCCGTACCAGAGCGTCGGACTCGGCCTGGTGGCCGAGGAGGACCGGCCGCAGCGTGCACAGGATCTGGTTGTCGCCATGCACTTCGACGGTGTGCCGCTGGCCGAGGCCCGGCGGCGCGCGATGCTCGCGACCGGCGATGCCCCGGCGCAAGGTGGGGTGTTCGAGTCGCGGTTCCGTGTCGGGTCCGTCCGCCAGCAGACCGGCGACGTCGTACTCACGCTCCGGCCGCGCGGGGCCGAGACCCAGCTGATGTCGGACTACGCCAACGGGCAGCTGCTGTTCGCCAGCTGCGGACGAGACTAGCGCCGGACTAGGAGCGGGCGGACGCCTTCGCCTCGCGGCGGCGGCGGTGGTCCTCGATGAGGTACTCCTGAGCCCCGGTCAGCGGAGTGCCGTCGTCGGCTCGGTGGTGCCGGATCCACGACCCTTGCTGGTCGAGCTGCCACGAGGACGTCGAGTCCGCCATGCCCAGGTCGAGCAGCTTCCCGAGCTCCGCCACCTGGGCGGCCGAGGGGACCTGCACCAGGGCCTCGACCCGGCGGTCGAGATTGCGGTGCATGAGGTCGGCCGATCCGATCCAGGCCTCCGGCGATCCGTCGTTAGCGAACCAGAAGATCCTGCTGTGCTCCAGGAACCGGCCCAGAACACTGCGCACGCGGATCGTCTCCGACAACCCGGGGACACCCGGCTTGAGCGAACAGATCCCGCGCACCCAGATGTCGACGGGTACGCCGGCCTGCGAGGCGCGGTACAACGCGTCGATGACCGCCTCGTCCACCAGCGCGTTGACCTTGAACCGGATGCCGGACGTACGCCCGGCGCGGTGGTTCTTGACCTCCTCGAGGATGCGGTCGATGAGACCGGACCGTACCGATCCCGGTGCCACCAGCAGTCGCTGGTACTCGGTCGCCCGGGAGAAGCCGGAGAGGTTGTTGAACAGGTTGGAGATGTCCTCCGCGATCGTCTCGTCGGCCGTGAGCAGCCCGAGGTCTTCGTAGTGCCGCGCGGTTTTGGGGTTGTAGTTGCCGGTTCCGATGTGCGAGTAGCGGCGGATCCGGTCGGACTCGTCGCGTACGACCAAGGACAGCTTGGAGTGCGTCTTCAACCCCATCAGACCGTAGACCACGTGGCACCCGGCCTGCTCCAGCTTGCGCGCCCACCGGATGTTGGCCTGCTCGTCGAACCGCGCCTTGATCTCGACCAGCACCAGCACCTGCTTGCCGGACTCCGCGGCGTCGATCAGTGCCTCGATGATCGGCGAGTCGCCGGAGGTGCGGTAGAGCGTCTGCTTGATCGCCAGCACGTGCGGGTCGGCGGCGGCCTGCTCGATGAACCGCTGGACGCTGGTGGAGAACGAGTCGTACGGATGGTGCACGAGCACGTCGCCGCGCCGCAGGGCCGTGAACATGTCGGCCGGACTCGACGTCTCCACCTCGGCCAGGTCGGCGTGCGTCTTGGGTACGTGTGGGGGGAACTTCAGCTCGGACCGATCCAGATCGGCGATGTCGTGCAGTCCGGTGAGATCGAGCGGACCGGGAAGCTGGAACACCTCGGCCGTGGACACGTCCAGCTCGGAGATCAGGAGCTCCAGCACGCGGGGATCCATCGACTCGTCGACCTCCAGCCGGACCGGAGGTCCGAACCGGCGGCGCAGCAGCTCGCGCTCGAGCGCCTGCAGGAGGTTCTCGGCGTCGTCCTCCTCGACCTCGAGGTCCTCGTTGCGGGTGACCCTGAACGCGTGATGCTGGACGATCTCCATGCCGGGGAACAGCTGATCCAGATGGGTGGCGATGACGTCCTCGAGCGGCACGAAGCGCTGCGGCGCCACGGCGACGAACCGCGGAAAGATCGGCGGCACCTTGACCCGTGCGAAGTGCTCCTTGCCGGTCGCCGGGTTGCGGACCATCACCGCGAGGTTGAGCGAGAGCCCGGAGATGTAGGGAAACGGATGGGCGGGATCGACCGCGAGCGGTGTGAGCACCGGGAAGATCCGGCTACGGAAGATGGTGTGGGTGCGTTCCTGCTCGTCCGCGGTCAGCTCGTCCCATCGCAGGAGCTGGATGTCCTCCTTGGCCAGCTCGTCGAGGATCTCCTCGTGGAACAGTGCGGCGTGCCGGGTCATCAGCTCGCGGCTCGTCGACCAGATGCCTTCCAGTACGTCACGCGGCAGCAGACCGCTCGCCGCGCGTACCGCGACCCCTGCCGCGATCCGGCGCTTCAGTCCGGCCACCCGCACCATGAAGAACTCGTCGAGGTTGCTGGCGAAGATGGCCAGGAACCGCACCCGCTCGAGCAACGGCAGATCCGGATCCTCGGCCAGCTCGAGGACCCGCTGGTTGAAATACACCCAGGACAGCTCGCGGTCCAGGAACCGGTCGTCGGGCAGCTCGGCGTCCTCGAGGAACTCGTACGGCGGCTCGACGTCGAACGACTCCGAGACGAGCGCGCGGGGGTACGCCGCCGCGGGACCGTCCTCGGCCGCACCCGCGGTGGCCGCGGGCAGGCGCTGCGGCTCGCCGTGCTCGGTCCGCTCGGTCGACATCGGCTCTGCGGACATGCCCCCATGGTCGCACGCAACGGTGAACAGCCGGTGACCGTTCAGCGGAGCCGATGTCGATAGGTTGGCGCCGTGCCTGATGTGTTTCACGTGCTCGAGTCAGTACGCCTCAGGGCGGAGCCGGTCGCGGTGCGCAACGCGATGCGGACTCCGGCCGCGCTCCGGCGCCTCGTCACCGGGAAGCCGGTCGAGCTCGACGGGCAGACGCTGGACTCCGACATGGCCATGATCCTGCGGCTGGAGAAGATGGCCGGTCTCCCGCGAGTCGAGTCCCTGCCGCTCCCCGCCGGGCGCGCGGCGCTCAAGCAGCGGGCACTGCTGGTCACCGGCGAGCATCCGATCGGGGAGAGCCGTGATCTGATCGTTCCGGGTGCCGACGGCTCGGAACTGCCGGCCCGGCTGTACACGCCACGTGGCATGCACGGGTCGAGGCCGCTGCTGATGTTCATCCATGGCGGGGGGTACTCCTACGGCGACATCGACATGTACGACGGCGCCTGCCGCTACCTGGCCGAGCGGTCGGGTATCCGCGTACTGTCGATCAGCTACCGGCTCGCCCCCGAGCACCGTTTTCCGGCCGGGCTCGACGACTGCTTCGCGGCATACACCTGGACCCAGGAGCACGCGAGCACGCTCGGCATCGGTGGCTCGGGTCGGATCGCGGTCGGCGGAGACAGCGCTGGGGGCACCCTGGCGACGGGGATCTGCCGGCTCGCCCGCGAGGCGGGCGTGGCGCAGCCGGCGCTGCAGGTGCTGATCTATCCGGGGACCGACGCCAGCCAGCGGCTGCCGTCCCATCAGCTGTTCGGCGAGGGCTTCTGGCTGACCCGGGGCTTCATGGACCGATGCGAGGCGCTGTACGTCGACCCGTCCGTCCAGCTCACCGACCCGAGATTGAGCCCGTTGCAGGCGAGGGACCTGTCGGGGCTGGCGTCGGCGTACGTCGTCACCGCCGGCTTCGACCCGCTGCGCGACGAGGGCGAGGCGTACGCCGACCGGCTCGCCGAACATCGCGGTGAGGTGGAGAAGCGGCGTCATCCCGGGCTGATCCACGGGTTCCTCAACATGGTAGGGGCGAGCGGCTCCGCGCGTGCCGCAGTGGACGAGATCGCCGACCGGCTTCGCCGGCTCTAGGTCCCCACTTTCGCGCCGAGATTGCACATCTGGTCGACCAGATGTGCAATCTCGGCGCGAAGGAGGATCAACCGGTGGGGGCCCCGGACTCGTACATGACGTCCGAGCGGATGTGGGTGAAGCCCAGACGCCGGTAGACCTTGATCGCGGGTTCGTTGTCCCCCTCGACGTACAGCAGCACCTCGTTCATCCCCAGATCGCGCAGGTGATGCAGCCCCACCAGCGTGAGCACCCTTCCGAGCCCGAGGCCCTGCGTCCCCGGGTCGACACCCAGCACGTACACTTCTCCGGTCTCCGGCCCGTGCACCTTGGTCCAGTGGAACCCGACCAGCTCGCCGCCGTGCTCGGCGAGGAAGAACCCCGCCGGGTCGAACCACGGCTCGCGTTCTCGCTGCTCGAGGTCCGCTCGCGTGATCGAGCCCTGCTCCGGATGCTTCGCGAAGGCGCGCGCGTTGACCGCCAGCCAGGCATCCTCGTCCGCGCCCGGCCGGAATGTACGCACGGTGACGCCGGCCGGCAGGGACACCTCCGGCAGGGGGTCGACGTTCGGGCCGGCGAGCGGACACCGCATCTTCCACAGGTCGCGCTCGCGCCGAAGCCCCAGCCTGCCGGCCAGGGAGCGCGCGTCCGGGAGGTCGCCGTGCGCCCAGATCCGCAGGAAACGGGGCGCGGACTCGGTGAGCAGCCGCTCGAGCAGCGTCGTGCCGAGCCCCCGTCCGCGGTGTTCGGGATGCACGACGGCCTCGGCGGTCGCCGACCGGTCGTCCGACCCGAGCAGCTGCGCGTACCCCGTCCACCCGCTGTTGCCGGCCGTACGGGCGAGCAGATGCCGCACGTCCTTCCCGCCGTACGCGAGGTTGAGTAGAGTCTGCTCGTTCACCGGCGCGACGCCGTCACGAGCGGCAGCCGAGTCGACGATCCGGCGGACGTCGGATCGTTGCGCGGTGTCCAGCGTGCGGAGTACGAGGATCTCGGCTTCCGACTTGGACATCTGATCAACCTAGTGCAACCTATTCGCGTGTCGTGGCGTCAATACCCATAGACAGAGGGCGCAGACTGGGATGACACCACGGCACGGTGACGTACGGCAGGGGAAGCGGCCCGGTTTCGCATCGGGGCCGATCGGGCATGTGGAGGAAGATGGAACAGGTGCTGATCATCCTGCTGGTGCCGCTGGTGCCTGTGTCGTTTCTCGGGCTGATCCTCTGGCTCGACCATCTCGAGGAAACCCTGGACTCGTCGGTGAAACGCCGTGCGGTCGCCGTACAACGTCAAGACGACGTGGCGCACCCGGTCACCGGCGCTCAGCCGTCGTTCGGCGTCTCGGCCTCGCGTCCGGTCTCCCCGGCCACGGTCGAGGCGGATCGCGCCGCCGGAGGCAGCACCAAGCGGTAGCCCACGTTGCGGACCGTTCCGATCAGCATCTCGTGCTCGGCTCCGAGCTTGGCGCGCAGCCGCCGGATGTGCACATCCACGGTGCGGGTGCCGCCGAAGTAGTCGTACCCCCACACCTCCTGCAGCAGCTGCTGGCGGGTGAACACCCGGCCAGGGTGCTGGGCGAGGTACTTGAGCAGCTCGAACTCCTTGAAGGTCAGGTCGAGGACCCGTCCGCCGAGCTTCGCGGTGTAGGTGGCCTCGTCGACCACGACCTCGCCGCTCCGGATCACCTGGGAGTCCTCTTCGGGGCCGTCCTGCTTGAGCTTGAGCCACCCGGTCGACAGCCGGATCCTGGCGTCCACCTCCACCGGTCCGGCCGTGTCGATCAGCACGTCGTCCGCGCCCCAGTCGGCGGCGACCACGGCCAAACCACCCTCGGTCACGACCAGCAGCAGGGGAACGTCGATCCCGGTGGTCCGGATCAGCCGGCTGAGCTCGCGGGTCTGGGCGAGCTCCTGGCGTCCGTCGAGAAGTACCGCGTCCGCGCGTGGGGTGTCGACCAGCGCCGCGGGCTCGGCGGGCAGAATGCGGACGTGGTGATGGAGCAGGCCGAGCGCCGGCAGCACCTCGGTGGATGAGCTCAGCGAGTTCGTCAGCAGCAGCAGCGTGCTCATGACACCTCCCAGAAGCAGCACAAGGCCCGTAGGCATCATCGCCTGGGCCTTGGTACGTGAGACAGGATAGCGGACATGGCAGCCGACGACATTCCGGTGGTGACGGTCCGGTACTGGGCAGCGGCCCGGGAAGCGGCCGGATGCACCCAGGACGACGTACGGGCTGGAACCCTCGCCGAGGCTCTACGGCAGGTCCGCGCGCTGCATGCCGACCGGCCCCGGTTCGCGGACGTCGTCGGTGTCTGCTCGGTGCTCGTTGGCTCGGTGCCCGTCTCGTCTCAGGATCCGGAGGAGGTGGCGCTGACCTCGGGAGATGTGGTGGAGCTGCTCCCTCCGTTCGCCGGCGGCTGAGCTCTCTCCCTCGCGCCGAGATTGCACTTCTGGCCGATCTCTCGCCCCGCGGGAATACCCGCGCCGGGAAACGCGCTTGTGACGAACGTGGTTGCCGGGATCTTGATTCTGACCGCCGTCGTCGTGCTCACGGCGGTGATCGCCCTGCTCAGGCGGTGGTACGACGGGCGCTTCCGGTCGCCGCGCCCCACCGAACGGCTGGACGGCGCCGATCTGGACGACGCCGCGCTCGGTGAGCGGGCCACGCTGGTGCAGTTCTCCAGTGCCTTCTGCGCTCCCTGCCGGGCGACCCGGCAGGTGCTGGACGACGTCACCGGCATGGTCGACGGCGTCGCCCACGTGGAGATCGACGCCGAGTCGCACCTGGATCTGGTCCGCCGCCTGGACATCCGGCGTACGCCAACCGTCGTCGTACTGGACAAGAAGGGCCGGATCACCAGCCGCGCCTCCGGCCGACCGCGCAAGGCCGACGTGATCGCGGCCCTCGGCGACCTTGTCACATGACAAGACGGAGTCTCGTGATGTGGACGAAATCACCCCCCGGGCCGCCGGAGGACGTAGCCTCGGCGACATGCACTCGGTCTCGCTGACCAGACGGCGCGCGGTGGACCACTGCCGCGTGCGGTCCGCCCTCTGTCCGATGTCCTGACGAGGGGGTCACGCGCTCCCTCCCTTCCCCACGGTCTGGTCCCGTCAGCAGCCAAGATTTGGGAGATCGAGTCATGTCCGGAGCATCCCAGCCCCCACCCACTGACTATCTGGATCCGCGCGGTCCGCGGTTCGCCGCCGCGCTGACCAGCATCGTGCTCGCGGTGGTTCTTCTCACCGCGAGCGTATGGCTGCTTGCCCTGCAGGCGGTGGTTTTCGCGGTCGGTGCGATCGCCGGCGTACGCCGGTCGCCGTACTCCCTGCTGTACGCCAGGCTGATCAGGCCCCGGCTTTCGCCGCCGAAGGATTGGGAGGCGCCGCGGCCCCCGCAGTTCGCCCAGGCCGTCGGCCTGGTGTTCGCCCTGGTCGGCATCGCCGGGTTCGCCCTCGGCGCTCCCGTGGTCGGCCTGGTGGCCACCGCGCTCGCGCTGGTGGCGGCCCTGCTCAACGCGGTCACCGGCTTCTGTCTGGGCTGCGAGATCTATCTGCTCATCCAACGCATCACCAGCACATCAACGCACGACTCTCACCACACCACGGAGGTTTCCGCATGAGCCGCGAGGCAGTACTCGTCGACGCCCAGTGGGTCGAGGAGCATATCGATGATCCGTCGGTGGTCCTGGTCGAAGTCGACGAGGACACCACCGCATACGACAAGGGCCACATTCGTGGGGCCGTGAAGCTCGACTGGAAGCAGGACCTGCAGGATCCGGTCCGCCGGGACTTCGTGAACCAGGAGCAGCTCTCGCAGCTGCTCTCCGAGCGCGGTATCTCGAACGACGACACCATCGTTCTGTACGGCGGCAACAACAACTGGTTCGCCGCGTACGCGTACTGGTACCTCAGGCTGTACGGCCACGAGAAGGCGCTGCTGCTCGACGGTGGACGCAAGAAGTGGGAGCTGGACAGCCGTGAGCTGTCCGACGACGTCCCCGACCGTCCGGCCACGACGTACACCGCGAAGGATCCGAACCTGTCCATCCGGGCATTCCGCGACGAGACCGTCGAGGCCATCGGCACGAAGAACCTCGTGGACGTGCGGAGTCCCGACGAGTACGCCGGGCGGCTGCTCGCTCCGGCGCATCTGCCGCAGGAGCAGGCCCAGCGTGCCGGTCACATCCCGACGGCGAACAACATCCCGTGGAGCAAGGCGGCCAACGACGACGGCACGTTCCGCTCCGACGACGAGCTGCGTGAGCTCTACCGCGAGGCGGGTGTCGACTTCAGCAAGGACACCATCGCGTACTGCCGGATCGGTGAGCGCAGCGCGCACACCTGGTTCGTGCTGCACGAGCTGCTTGAGCAGCCGAACGTGAAGAACTACGACGGCTCGTGGACCGAGTACGGTTCGCTGGTCGGCGTGCCGGTCGCCGTCGGCGACGAGCCCGGGGAGGGCTGACCGGATGTGCGGAGGAACCGAAGGCGGTCTCAGCCTGGACGGCGTCGATCTCGACAAGGAGTCGGTGATCCAGGGCGTCGTCCTGCGTGAGGAGCAGCCGCTCGGCGGCGCCTATGTACGGCTGCTGGACGCAACCGGGGAGTTCACCGCCGAGGTGCCGACCTCGGCGACGGGGCAGTTCCGGTTCTTCGCCGCGCCCGGGCACTGGACCCTCCGGGCGCTCGCGCCGAAGGCAGACCCGGTGGACCGGGCGGTGGTCGCGGCTCGTGGCGAGGTTGCCGAGGTCCGCATCGTTCTGTAACCGTAGGGCTCATGTCGGGACGAAAGGGTCGTGAGCCCGGGCTGGACAGCCTGTACGAGGCGGCCGGAGAGCGACCGGGTGAGCAGCGCGCGCTCATCGTCCTCGGAGTGGTGGGCGTCGCGCTGGCGCTGATCCTGTCCGCGTTCTTCGTGGGCCGGGAGCTCTCCGCCGGCTCGGACGACGACTCGGCCGAGCCGGCGCCGGCGTCGTCCGAGATCATCGTGGGTGGGGGAAATCCCGACAACGTCGCCGAGGCGGCTCTGGGTGCTCCGGTGCGGCCGCCGAAGGCGGACGGGCCGAAGATCCCGACCAAGGCCCCGCCGAAGCGGAATCCTCCGCGGGGCAAGCTGATCGGCAAGCCGTACCGTGGCGCGATCTCCACGATTCGGCCGGTGAGCGCCTCGGCCACCTGTCGCGCGCCCGACGGGGTCGATGCGGGCGGCAAGAAGGTGAGGTACGTCGCCGACAACATGCTGGATCGCAAGCGCGCCACGGCGTGGCGGTGCAACGGTGCCGGTCGTGGCGTCACGCTGGTGATCAGGCTCGGCGGGCGAACCGAGGTCGCGTCCGTCGGCCTGGTGCCGGGTTACGCCAAGACGGACCCGGTCGACAACACCAATCGCTATCGAGAGAACCGCAGGATTTCCAAGGTTCGCTGGACGTTCGGCAACGGTGCCTGGATCGAGCAGCGGTTCAATACCTCGCCGAACGACCGGAGTCTGCAAACCATGCGGATCCCTGCCGTGAAGACCGGAAAGGTCAGCATCACGATCAAGGGCTCGGTCAAGGCCCGGCGCAACACGATCGCGATCAGCACGGTCCGGCTCGGTTCTCCCCGCCGCTAGTTTCTTCCTTCGCGCCGAGATTGCACATCTGGTCGACCAGATGTGCAATCTCGGCGCGAAGCTGGCGGGGTCCGGCGGACTCAGGGGATCTCGTCCGGTTCTCCGAGTCGCTCGCCGCCGTACTTGTTGAGGTACTTATGCAGGTTGCTCTTGCGCAGCGCCGTCCAGAGGGCCTTACCCTCCTTCTTGTCCAGCAGGACGACGTTTCCGACGTCGGTGTCGTCGAAGCCGGCCGTCGGTGCGGTCAGGAACACGACGTCGCCGGTGCGTAAGTCGCGCGTCTCGAGTGCGAGTGAGCGCATCAGGCCGGGCGAGAACCGTTCGTCCACCGTCGTGGAATCGGCCACCGCCTCCAGCAGGTCCTTGAGTTTCAGCGGGTTCGCGAGGGTGCCTTGGCTGAGGGTCTTGCTCATGACCGCGCGGAGGAAGTTCTGCTGGCGCTGGATCCGGTCGAAGTCGCCCTCGGCGAGGCCGTAGCGGGTCCGGACGTACTCCAGTGCCATCTCACCCTGCAGATGATGGGTACCGGCCTCCCAGTGGACGTCGTTGTGCGTGTCGGTGAAGGTCTCGGCGATCTGGACCTCGACCCCGCCGATCGCGGTGGTGAGGTCCTTGAACCCGGCCCAGTCGAGCATCGCCACATGGTCGAGGTAGACGCCGGTGAGCTTCTCGACGGTGTGTACGGCCAGGTCGGGGCCGCCGTACGAGAATGCGGCGTTGATCTTCTGCATGCCGTAGCCGGGCACCTGAACGTAGCTGTCTCGGGGGATCGAGACGAGGTACGCCGACCGCCGATCCTCTGGGATGTGCAGGATCATCATCGTGTCGCTGCGAAAGGCGCCCGGCGACCATTCGCCGTCGGCCAGCTCCTCCTCGATGGTCTCGCTCACGCTGCCCTTGTCGACTCCGAGGAGCAGGATGTTCTGTGCCTCGCCGGCCCGCGGGATCTTCGTCGCCCGTACGTCGTCGGGAAGTTTGCTCACGAACGTGTCGATATTCCCGAGTTGGGCGTTCAGGTAGAGCGCGAATCCGGAGAGCCCGGCCAGACCCACGGCCACCAGCCCAAGCAGAATCCACGCCGCCTTGTGTCGCCGGAAGACGTCGAACCATGCGGGCATGCGACCTCCCCCTCCGAGTTAGCCAGATCCCCTCCGCGGCCACTCTAGTTGACGGACTGGCGATCCGGCAGCCGATCGCCGCCATACCTGCGCAGGTAGCTCTCGATGTCGTCATCCCGCAACCCGGCGAAGAGGGCCTTGGACTCCTTCCGGTCGATCTTGACGATGCTCTGGCCGTCCTCCGTCTCGCCGTAGCCGGCCTGCGGAGCGGTGAGATAGACGACGTCGCCTCCACGGAGCCCGCGCAGCGAGAGGGCGAGGTCGCGCATGATCCCCGGGCTGAATTCCTCGTCCACGGTGAGGTTGTCGGTGAGGACCTCCAGCACCCTGGTCAGCTTGATCGGGTCGGACACCGTCCCCTGGGAGAGCATCTTGTGCAACATGGCACGCAGGAAGTTCTGCTGGCGCTTGATCCGGTCGAAGTCACCCTCGTCCAGACCGTAGCGGGTCCGGACGTACTGCAGCGCCTTCTCGCCCTCGATGTTGTGCGTGCCCTTCTCCCACGTGACGTCGTTGTGCGTGTCGGTGAAGGTCTCGGCGACGGTGACCTCGACGCCGCCGAGCGCGGTGGTGAGGTCCTTGAAGGACGCCCAGTCGATGATCGCGACGTGGTCCATGCGTACGTCGGTGAGCCGTTCGATGGTCTGCTGGGCCAGATGCGGTCCGCCGTAGGAGAACGCGGCGTTGATCTTGTCCATGCCGTGGCCCGGTATCTTGACGTAGCTGTCGCGGGGGATGGAGACGAGGTAGGCGGACTTTCGATCCGCGGTGATGTGCATGATCATGATGGTGTCGCTCCGGTGCGCCCCCACCGCCCATTCACCGTCGGCCAGCTCCTCCTTGATCGACGAGCCGTTTCCGTTGTCCGTACCGAAAAGCAGGATGTTGAGCGCGCGCGCCGCGTCGCCGTCGGCCTTGTCCGGCCGGTGCACGTCGTCCCCGAGGGCGGCGATGCGGTCGACCTCACCGAGCTTGATGTTGTAGTAGAGGGCGAGGCTGCCGCACGAACCGGCGACCAGCACGAACAGGCCCAGGAGGATGGTCGTGACCTTGTGCCTGCCGATGAGCCCACGGGACGGCTCTCCCCGGTGAGAGGCGCGGCGGCGTGGACTGATCCGGCTCAGCAGTGACATCGATCTCCTTGTAGGGGCCGATTCATTGTGCCCGAGTACCCCCGGGTGAGATCAACCTTCGAGGACGAGAGTCACCGGTCCGTCGTTGGTCAACGCCACCTGCATCTGCGCCCCGAATACACCGGTGGACACCTTTGCTCCTAGTTCGCGCAGGCACTGGCAGAAGCTACCGTACAGAGGCTCGGACACCGCAGCGGGCGCCGCCGCGCTCCAGGACGGACGCCGGCCCTTCCTGGTATCGGCGTACAGCGTGAACTGACTCACCACCAGAAGCGGCGCGCCGAGATCGGAGCAGGAACGCTCACCCTCGAGGATGCGCAGCTCCCAGATCTTCTTGGCGAGCACGGCTGCCCGTTGCTCGGTGTCGTCGTGCGTGACGCCGAGCAGGACGACGAGCCCGGGACCCTCGAAGCCGCCGACGACCTCGCCGTCCACCGTCACGCTCGCCCGGCTCGCACGCTGTATCACCGCTCGCATGGACGACAGTTTTCCGCATACCGCCGCCCGGGTTTGGGACGATGAGCGCATGCCGACGCCCACAGCACACCGGACTCTGATCACCGTCGCACCCACCGGAGCCGAGACCGCGAAGGCGGACTTCCCCCAGCTGCCGACGACACTGGACGAGATCGTGGAGACCGCACGGCGATGCGAACGCGCCCGCGCGGCGATGATCCACGTGCACATCAGGGACGCCGATCATCGGCCGACGCTCGACCTGGCCCGGTTGCGCGACACCGTGGAGGCGCTTCGCGCCGAGACCTCACTGGTCGTACAGCTGTCGACCGGGGGCGCGGTGACCGATGCGTACGAGGACCGGATGCGCGTCCTGGAGGCCGGGCCGGACTCGTGCTCGCTGACGATGGGCACGGTGAACTTCGGCGACGATGTGTTCATGAACCCATGGGGGTTCGTGACCGAGCTGTACCAGGAGACCCAGCGGCGGGAGGTGGTTCCGGAGTTCGAGCTGTTCGATCTCGGGCATGTGCAGGCCCTGCACCGGCTGCTGGACAAGCACGGCGCGCCGTACGGCGGCCGGGTCCACTGCGACCTGGTCATGGGGGTGCCCGGCGGCATGCCCGGTACCGCGGATGCCCTGGTCGCGGCGGTCAACGCCCTGCCCGACGCGGTGACGTCCTGGTCCGCGACCGGTATCGGGCGTACGACGCTGCCGGTCGCGTTCGCCGCGCTGGCGAAGGGAGGTCACCTGCGGGTGGGGATGGAGGACGTCCTCACCTTCGCGAAGGGAAGGCCGGTGGAGCACAACGCCGAGCTGGTCGAGCGCGCGGCACAGCTCGCCGTACACGCACAACGACCGCCGATGACGCCGGACGACGTCCGCGACCTGCTGCAGGTCAGGCGCGGGGTAGAACGCGCCTAGTAGACGAGAGTCTGTGCGCCGTCCGCGAGCGACTCCTCGACGAACACCGGGGCGCCGGCGATCCGGACGCCGTCCACCACGTCCGGCTCGTCGATGTCGCGGCGTTTCGCGCACTGCGAGCACAACGTCACGGTGCCACCGGCGAGCACCGCGGACAGCAGTTCGTCGAGCGGTGTGGCGTAGGGCAGCTGGAATTCGGCGGCCCTGCCGGGCAGCGCGAACCACGACGCCTCACCGGTCAGCCACAACGACACCTGCGCGCCGGCCGCCACCGCGGTGGCCGCCACGGTGAAGGCCTGGTTGCAGCGCTCCGGTCCGTCCGTACCGCAGGTCACCTTGATCACGAGCGCACGATTGTCGGCCACGCCCCCTACGTTAGCTGGTGACCCGGCCGACGCCGGTAGACTCCGCACGGTGGAAGCACTGTTCGTCGCCCTGCTGGTCGTCGCGGGACTGCTGCTGGCCTGGATCGCCGGGTACGCCGTCTTCAAGCTGATCAAGAACGCCGCCTGAGCCGATATCCGAGAGCCGACATGCCTTTCGAGATTCCCGAGGACCTGCACCCCGACTGCATGCCGATCGCCTGGTTGCTGGGCACCTGGCACGGCAACGGCCAGGGCGACTATCCGACGATCGAGAAGTTCTCCTTCCGGCAGGAGATCGCGGTCGCGCACGACGGTCGGCCGTTCCTGCATTACTTCAGCCGGACCTGGGTCACCGACGACGACGGCAACACGCTGCGCCCCGGCGCACTGGAGACCGGCTTCCTGCGCCCGAGGCCCGAGGGTGAGCTGGAGCTCGTGCTGACCCACCCGACGGGGTTCGCGGAGATCTGGTACGGCGAGGTCGACGGCGCGAAGATCGAGCTGACGACCGACATGGTGGCGCGTACCCAGTCGGCCAAGGAGTACACCGCGGGCCACCGGATGTACGGGCTGGTCGAGGGCGACCTGCTCTGGGCGTTCGACATGGCCGCCATGGGCCAGCCGCTGCAGTCACATCTCTGGGGTCGTCTCAAGCGGGCCTGACGGGTTCTTGACCAGCGGGTTTGCGCCTTGACCACGGCATAGACTCGGCGGCATGGAGCAACGACGGCCAGGAACCACCGTGGCCTCGCCCGGCGAGGACTGGCAGGACGAGCTGCGCGCGCGGGGTTACCGCATCACGCCCCAGCGGCAGCTCGTGCTCGACGCGGTGCGCGTTCTGGAGCACGCCACCCCGGAGGACGTCTACGCGCATGTACGACAGCGGTCGCCCGGGGTCAACCTCTCCACCGTCTACCGCACCCTCGAGCTGCTCGAGGAGATCGGTATGGCGTCGCACACCCACCTGGGTCACGGTGCGCCGACGTACCACTCACACGACAAGCCGGAACATGTTCACCTCGTATGTCGTTCCTGTAAGACGGTGCAGGAGGTCGCGCCCGATCTCGTCGGGTCGCTGGTCGACACGCTCAAGGACAGGAAGGGCTTCGAGACCGATGTGGGCCACCTCACCGTCTTCGGCATCTGTGAGGAGTGCACGTCATGACGTACCGCAGCCCCCTGCTCGACCTGCCTGACGCGGTCGAGGCGGATCCGCCGGACTCCGGCGTCGCGTGGCACTACGCGGCCTGGTCGGCCGAGCAGCGTCGGCTGGAGGCGGGGGAGGGATTTGTCGACTTGTCGCATCGGGGCGTGTTGCGCATCGAGGGGCCGGACCGTTTGCCCTGGCTGCACTCGCTGACCACACAGGAGCTGGAGGGTCTGGAGCCGGGGGTGCCGACCACCACGCTGGTGCTCTCCCCGCAGGGGCACGTCGAGCACGCGATGCGGGGTTACGACGACGGGGAGGCGTTTTGGGCCCATGTCGAGCCCGGTGCCGTGGAGGCGCTCGTCGGCTGGCTGGACAGCATGCGGTTCATGATGCGGGTCGAGGTTGCGGACATGTCCGGGGAGTTCGCCGTGGTGCATCGCGCCGGTCATGGTGACGCGATCATCCGCCGGGACTCGCTGCAGTCGTACGCCGACGATGCCGGGCCGCCGAGCGGTACGTGGGCCTTCGAGGCGTTGCGGATCGCGGCCGGCGTACCGCGTCTCGGGCTGGACACCGACCACCGCACGATCCCCAACGAGGTTGGCTGGATCGGCAGTGCGGTCGCCCTGGAGAAGGGCTGCTACCGCGGTCAGGAGACCGTCGCCCGAGTGCACAACCTGGGCCGTCCGCCGCGTCGGCTCGCGCTGCTTCACCTCGACGGCTCGGTCGATCATCTCCCGGCGCACGGGGACGACGTTCTGCACGGCGACCGCGCGGTCGGATTCGTCGGCTCCGCGGCCCGTCATCATGAGCTGGGCCCGATCGCGCTCGCGCTGCTCAAGCGCTCCGTTCCGGTCGACGTGGATCTCGTCGCCGGTGGCGTCGCGGCCGCTCAGGAGGTACTGGTCGACCCGGACGCCGGCCTGCACGTCCGCCCGCAGCTTCGCTGAGCCCGTCTCGGCGGACGGCTCGCGGTGTCGTTGCTCAGCGCCGTATAAGCGATGGTTACGGCCGGACGTTGAGGTCGTCGATCGGATCGGTAGGTATGTTCATGGCGAGGAGCAGCTCGCGCAACTCGTCGCGTTCGGCCGCTGTCACTGGAACACCGGTCTTGGCGAGCGTCGCGGCGAGCTCGATTCCCAGTTCGCCGTACTCTCCGCCGTTGTTCATCAGTCGAAGAGTCTCAAGCGTGTCAGCGGGTACCCGATCGGCAAACTGATCCGGCAGTGCTGACGCACGACGCGGTATCTCATGAGCATCCATCAATCCTCCTCCGAATTCTTTACCACGCCGGGTCCACCCTCAAGAGGCCACGCCGTCCAGATACCCCCATCAGATTCCACGATGGCCACGATCTCCACGCCTTCACGTGATCCACGAACGCGCCATCGGTCGTTCCAGTTCTGATGTACCGGCGGTTCATCAGGACTACGAGCAATATCAACAACATCTACGGCGATCTGATCATCAGACCATGCTGCTGGAAACTCTGTCTTGCCCGGTTTCCCAGTGCCATGACGATGTCCGCCACCTGCTTCCTCACCATCGAGGATATGAGTCCTGCGCTCGTCAGTGAGCCGAATAGAGGCCGGATCAGGTCGTGCGGGATGGTCGGCGACACCCGGGGCATCCCACCCGTGTCGTGCGGCATCGGTTGCCGTCGTAGTCCCGGCGCCGGTACTGCCTCCCGATTCGCCGATCTTGGCGGCCGCCCACTTGTTGCCGATCCGCTGCGCTCTCGGCATGACCTCGACGGTCTCGTCAACCGAGCGCAGGGCACCGTCCAACGCAACGATGATCTCCGATACGGCTGGGTTGGACGAGCCCCTGAGCATCGCCACCAGCTCTTGGCGGCGTCGGACGGTGCGCTGTTGACATGCCCGCAGCCGGCGATCTGATCATCCGCCTGCTTCAGCACCTCTTGAAGCCCACGCGCGATTCGTTGCAGCTCCGATTCGGACACAGTACGAAACTAGATCAACGGTCGGGTGGTTCGCGCCCCACTGGTAGGTGGTGGGTGTGGCCTTGTCGGTCGATGAGGTAGATCCGTCCGGTGGGTGATTGCCAGAGGTAGATGCCGTTGAAGGGTTGGGCGAGTTTCCGGTCGCTGTGGGTTTTG
>WHTJ01000165.1 GCA_009377795.1 Propionibacteriales bacterium
TTCAGGGTCACAATCAGGGTCACCCACGATGCCTGACCCAGGTCGCTGGACCTATGTTCCTGCTGATGTCTCAGTTGGATGGCGTGCCGACCGCACCCCCGGTACTCGCTGGAGTAGGACTCGCGAAGAACTACGGGGCCACGCTCGCATTGCGCGAGGCGTCCCTCGAGGTCGCCCGCGGGGGGTCGGTCGCCGTGATGGGACCGAGCGGGTCGGGCAAGTCCACGCTGCTCTATTGCCTTGCGGGCGTGGTGACGCCGGACCGCGGGGCAGTGACCTTCGACGGGGTCCGCATCGATGAGCACTCGGACGCCCGACGCAGCGAACTGCGGTGTTCGGAATTCGGCTTCGTCTTCCAGTTCCCGGGTCTGTTGCCGGAGCTGTCCGCGGACGAGAACGTCGCCCTTCCGCTCATGCTGTCCGGAGTCGGTCGCCGTACCGCTGTCGCCCGCGCACGGCAGTTGTTCCCTGCCCTTGGTATCGACGGCCTCGAGAGTCGACGACCCGGTGAGCTCTCGGGTGGCGAAGCACAGCGGGTCGCGATCACCCGCGCCCTGATTCTCGAGCCTGCGGTGGTGTTCGCCGATGAGCCGACCGGGTCGCTCGACACGATGGCAGGGGATGAGGTGATGTCCCTGCTGGTGTCGACCGTCCGCGAGCGCCAGTCGGCGCTGGTGCTCGTCACCCACGACGAGCGGGTCGCCCGGCGATGCGACCGGATCATCCGGGTTGTCGACGGCCGCACCGTTCCGTTGCACGGAGTGGAGGGCTGATGCGTGGTCTGTGGCTCCACCTCCTGCGCGGCGGCGGTCGGTCCGCCGGACTCGAGGTGTCTCTTCCGATCGTTGCCAGCGGCGTCATCACGTTAGTCCTGCTGCTGATGCTCGGGTTGCAGCAAGGTCTGGATCACCGGGCCGATCGGACGGCGTGGCGGACCCCCGAGGCGGCAACCGGAGAGCCCACCGCGATCCAGGCGGGGTTCACCGACTACGTCGACGGACGCCCGATCGCGGTCGTCGAGCTCGCCGCTCTGACCGAGAGCCCGCCGGACGTGCCTGGCATGGGCCGGTTCCCCGCACCGGGCGAGGTGTGGGTTTCCCCCGTCCTCGCCGAGCTCATGGCGGAACTTCCACCCGATCGGCTCGCCGACCGGTTCCCGACGCCGCCTTCTGCCGAGCTCACTCGGCCGACCCTCGAGCATCCCGACGAACTCGTCGCGGTGGTCGGCCGACGTCCCTCCGATCCCGCGATGCGCGACGACCGACCGCCCCATCAATGGAACGAAGCCTCCTCGGTGTCGCCGACGAAGGTCGACGGCTGGTCAACCACCCCCGACCTCTACCAGACCACGTACCGGGACATCGCGCTGCTCGCCGCCACCCTGACCGCGCTGCCGCTATTCGGACTCGGCGGCCTCGCCTCCCGGCTGATGGCCGGGCGTCGCCAACGGCGGTTGGCCACCCTCCGCCTCATCGGCGCCAGGACCTCCCAGGTGGCTCGGCTGACCATCGCCGAGTTGACCACGCTCGCAGGAATAGGAGCCACGGTCGGGGTCGTGGCGCATCTCGCGCTTGTTCCGCTTGCATCCCGAGTGTCCATCAAGGGCGGGCCGTGGTTCTCCGCCGACGTGCAGCCAGGAGCAGTGCTCACCGTCGGCACTGCACTCGCCGTGGTGACTCTGTTGACCCTCGGCGCGCTGACCGGACTGCTGCCAGCGGTACGTGACCCGCTAGGAACCTATCGCCGCAGGCGCCCCGAACCGGTGCGTCTGTGGAGCGTCGTCTTCATCGTGATTGCTGTGGCGGTGTTCTGGTCCCGTAGCACCAACGCCTTCGTGAGCATCGCCTTCACCGCCGTCGTGATCCTGGGCTGGGGACTCTTGTCGACCGGCCCTTGGATCGTCCGTGGTCTGGGCAGACTGCTCGCCCTGGGGGCGCGGCGACCGGCGACCTTCCTCGCTGGACGACGCTTGTCGGACAACCCGCGGAGCGCCTGGCGTACCGTCGCCGGCATCGCGTTGGCAGCCTTCATCGCCGGATTCGTCGCCGTCAGCCTTCCGATCGGGCTCGACCTGGTCGGTCGCCAAGCCGCCAGTGCCGACCAGCTCGACGTCGTCGTACCCGCTGCCTCGGTCGACGCCGCCGCTCGCAGAGCCGATGTGGCGCTGCGGGCCGACGGCATCCAGGCGGATGCCACGCCGGGCGCGCCGCCGTTCTGGCTCGACGACAGGTGGGCCACGCTCTCGGTGGGCACGCACGGTCCCGCTTCGGAACAAGACCAGGCCCGCACCATCCTTGTCGAGCACGGCCTCGCAGGTCCGGAGATGAGGCTCGCCGAGGATCTCCCGATCAGATGGCTCGTGCGGGACGGAGTCGTCATGGGCCTCCTTGTCCTGCCGATCGCCGCCATGGTCGCGCTCACCTCGATGGTCATCGGAACGATCGCGAGAGTCTTCGACCAGCGGGAGGCTCTGACCTCCCTCAGATTGGCCGGCACCCCGCTCGAGGTTCTGGTTGCGGCGCAACGTCGCGAGATGATCGTGCCGACGATCCTGCTCGGCGGGGTCGCCGCGATCGCCGGGATTGCGAGCGGCTCGTCCCTCGGATCAACGAGCCTGCTCAACCCCTACAGCGCCAGCATCCTCGCCGCGCTCGTTCTGCTCGGAGCGGTCGCCCTACTGCTGGCGGACCGCATCGAGCGGCCGGTACTCGAAAGGGCCACAGCCGATCTCTCTGAGCGGGAATGAGCATTCACCGCGGCGGGCGCTACCGGTGAAACCAAGACGGGCGCTCGACGGCCATCCATGCATATCCTCGGTCGGGTCGCGGGTGGTTTCGCTTATGCACCCACGACAACTACGGTGTCCGCCGGGAGCGCGCACGCCATCGCCGGCTCGGACGGCTGGTTCGTGCATCCTCGCCCCCGGTGCACCGCCGACTTGGAGGAAGGTGATCGCGTGACCCCGGACGAAATCCGCGCGGTGATGGAGGACCCGGTAGCGCAGCGGCTGCTGAACTCGGCGAACCCGGCCCGACTCGCCTACGTTGCCCGGGACGGGACGCCGCGCGTGGTCCCGGTTGGCTTCCAATGGAACGGCACGGCGATCGTGATTGGCACGGTGCCTGGGTCGGCGAAGGTCTCCGCGCTGGAGGCCAACCCGGCGGTGGCGTTGACCATCGACACCAGCCCGCCGGTCTGGCCGCCGAACGTGCTGCTGGTCCGCGGGACGGCGGCGGTGAGCCTGATCGACGGGGTCTTCCCCGAGTACGTCGCTGGCGCGAAGAAGCTCACCCCGGCCGAGAAGCTCACGGAATGGGAGGCCGGCGTGCACGCGCTCTACGACCAGATGGGGCGCATCGACATCACCCCGACCTGGGTGAAGATCCACGATTTCGAGACCCGGATCCCGCAGGCGGTCGAGGACTTGGCTAGGGCGAAGTTCGGCGACGGCTAGCGTTGTCGCACGCAGATCGTACGACTGGACGTCGGCCTAAACTGCTGCCGTGGCGGTGGACGTGCAGGTCGAGACGGTGATCAACCGGCCGGTTGCCGAGGTGGCGGCCTACGCCGGTGACCCGGGCAACGCGCCGACGTGGTACGTGAACATCAAGTCCGTGGCATGGCGCACGGAACCGCCGGTCCGGGTCGGGTCCCAGCTGGATTTCGTCGCTCAGTTCCTCGGCAGGCGGATCGCCTACACGTACGAGGTGGTCGAGCTGGTGCCCGGGGAGCGGTTGGTCATGCGGACCGCGCAGGGCATGTTCCCGATGCAGACCACCTACACATGGTCCTCCGTGCCGGGCGGCACCCGGATGACGCTGCGCAACACCGGGGAGCCAGCCGGATTCTCGAGGTTCGCCGCTCCGGTGATGGAGACGGCGATCCGCCGGACCACCACCAAAGACCTGGCCCGGCTCAAGGCACTGCTTGAGTCGCGAGCGTGATCGTTGGAAGCTTGAACTGCAGACACTCGTCCGCCTCACCATCAGATTGGAAGGCCGCCCCGCTGCGCGGGCGTGTCCGCGCACCCTCGGGTGAGTATGGGTGTGCTTTGACCGTGGCGGTCCCCGCCTTATCGTACGCAGGTCGCGCGTGCAGTGTGCGGGTCGGAGCACGTTCTCGTTGGGTCACATTGGGGGCAGACCATGGGCTGCTAGTGGTCCGTCGGCTGGAGCTGGCCTCCGGTCTTTGATCGCGTGCGTCGCACAAGGACCCATCCAGCGAGAGCGAGTACGACGGCAACGGCCGAGCTCATGACCGTGGCGAACGAGGTGTATGCCCAGGAGTTGTCTGGTATATCACCGCCCGGCCCGGGGAGGTAGCTCGCGCCGACCGCCGGCGGCCCACCATCGGCGATCGCGCGGGTGCCGCCGCACAACGACGCGGTCAGCGCGGCACCGTTCCGGGTCTGGTTCGCGAAGACCAAGAACTGACCATCCCCTTCAATCTCGAGGCCACAGCTTGCACCCGACATCGCGGTCTCGACCTGCTGCAAGCGCTGCGCTTCACCCTTGTGCACCCAGCGGACCTTGAACGTGAGCGTGGCCGGGTCCATGGTCGACATGACCGGCCGCCAGGGTGGTTCCTGCCGGTCGATCAGCGTG
>WHTJ01000061.1:0-4145 GCA_009377795.1 Propionibacteriales bacterium
CGGGGGCGCCGACCGGGATGTCGCCGGGGGCGAGGTAGATCTCCTTGCCCGCCTTGGCGAACTCCTCCGACTTCTCCGCCATGCCGGCCTCGATCGCCTCCGAGGTTTCGAGGCCGTGCGCGGCGGCGTAGTCGCGTACGTCCTGTGAGATGCGCATCGAGCAGAACTTCGGCCCGCACATCGAGCAGAAGTGCGCGGTCTTCGCGGGCTCCGCAGGCAGCGTCTCGTCGTGGTACGACTCGGCGGTCTGCGGATCCAGGGACAGCGCGAACTGGTCCCGCCACCGGAACTCGAACCGCGCCTTGCTCAACGCGTCGTCCCACTCCCGCGCGCCGGGATGACCCTTGGCCACGTCGGCCGAGTGCGCGGCCAGCTTGTACGTGATGACGCCGGTCTTGACGTCGTCCCGGTTCGGCAGGCCGAGATGCTCCTTCGGCGTCACGTAGCACAGCATCGCCGTGCCGTGCTGCGCGATCATCGCGGCGCCGATCGCCGACGTGATGTGGTCGTAGCCGGGCGCGATGTCGGTCGCCAGCGGCCCGAGGGTGTAGAACGGCGCCCCCTCACACCACTCCTGCTGCAGCCGGACGTTCTCCTCGATCAGATGCATGGGCACGTGTCCGGGCCCCTCGACCATGACCTGCACGTCGTACTCCCACGCCCGCTTGGTCAGCTCGCCCAGCGTGCGCAGCTCCGACAGCTGGGCCTCGTCGTTCGCGTCGGCCACCGAGCCCGGACGCAGCCCGTCGCCGAGCGAGAACGCGACGTCGTACGCCGCGAAGATCTCGCACAGCTCGTCGAAATGCGTGTAGAGGAACGACTCCCGGTGGTGCGCCAGGCACCACGCGGCCATGATCGACCCGCCCCGGCTGACGATCCCGGTGACCCGCTTGGCGGTCAGCGGCACGTAGCGCAGCAGCACGCCGGCGTGGATCGTCATGTAGTCCACGCCCTGCTCGCATTGCTCGATCACGGTGTCCCGGAACACCTCCCAGGTGAGCGCCGACGCCTCCCCGTCGACCTTCTCCAGGGCCTGGTAGATCGGGACCGTGCCGATCGGGACCGGCGAGTTGCGCAGGATCCACTCCCGGGTGGTGTGGATGTCGTCGCCGGTCGACAGGTCCATCACCGTGTCGGCGCCCCACGTCGTCGCCCAGGTGAGCTTCTCCACCTCCTCCTCGATCGAGGACGTGACCGCGGAGTTGCCGATGTTCGCGTTCACCTTCACCAGGAACCGTCGGCCGATGATCATCGGCTCCGACTCGGGATGGTTGACGTTGTTCGGGATGATCGCGCGTCCGGCGGCGACCTCCTCGCGCACGATCTCGGGGTCGGCGTTCTCCCGGATCGCGACGAACTCCATCTCCGGGGTCACGATGCCCTGCCGCGCGTAGTGCATCTGGGTGACCCGGCGGCCGGCGCGGGCCCGGAGGAGGGCTCGCTTCTGACCCTTCCACTCCTGCGAGGCCGATCCGCGGCGCTTCGCGGAGCGGCCGTCGTCGGAGAGGTCGCGGTCCCGGCCGGCGTACTCCTCGACGTCCCCTCGCTCGGTGATCCACGGCGTACGCAGCGCCGGCAGGCCGACCTCTGGGTCGCTTCCGGGCCCCGCGGTGTTGGGGATGCGGAACGGCTCGTTCGGCACCGGCCGGTCGGGCCCGGTGGAGTCGGACAGCTTGATCTCGGTGAACGGCACCGCGATGTCCGGCCGTGATCCGGCAACGTAGGCGGTCGAGCGGGAGGGGTGGACGGTCATGACTCTCCTTCGGGTTCGTCGGATGACGGCAGATGGCTCACGGGTCCGTGCCCGGAGCCGAGCTTCCAGTCGCGGGACATCTCCAGCTGGCGGCGTACGAACCGCCTCGCCTGCTCGCACGCGGAGACCACGTCGCGGCCGTGCGCGAGATAGGACGCGACCGCGGCGGAGTAGGTGCAGCCGGTGCCGTGGTCGTTGAGGGTCGGTACGGCGTCGCCCCGGTGCTCGGTGACGCCCTCGGCGGTGGCGAGTACGTCGACGCACTCGCCCTCCGGCACGCCGCCGGTGATCACCACGGCCTGCGCGCCCAGGGCGAGCAGAGCGCGCGCCGCGTCGCGGCACTCGGCAACGGTCTCGACGCTCCCGCCGCCCAGCAGCGCCGCGGCCTCGTCGGTGTTCGGGGTGAGCAGCCGGGTACGCGGCACGAGCACGTCGCGGTACGCCGCGACGATCCCGGACACGTCGCCGGTCGTGAGGGCGTCCCCGCTGGTGGCCACCAGCACGGGATCGACGACCGGGGTGGCCAGACCCCGGTCCACCGCTCCGGCCACCAGCTCGACGAGTTCGGGCGTTCCCAGCAGTCCGCACTTCACGCCCTGCGGAGGCAGGTCCGCGACCACGCTGTCGAGCTGCGCCGAGACGACTAGGGCGGGGAGCGGGTGCAGCCCTTGCACGCCCACGGTGTTCTGTGCGGTCACGACCGTGATCACGCTGGTGCCGTGCGCTCCGAGCGCCGCCATGGTGGTCAGGTCGGCCTGGATTCCGGCGCCGCCTCCGGAGTCGCTGCCGGCGATGGTGAGTGCGATCGGCGGGGTGCTCATTGCGCCACCGCCAATGCGTCGAGCAGCGCGGCCACGACCACAGCCGGGTCGGCGGCGCGCATGACGCCGCCCATGACCGCGACGCCGTACGCCCCACCGGCCCGCCACTGCAGCGCGTTGGCCGGGGTGACGCCGCCGAGGGCGAACACCGGCGGATGATCCGGGACGGCGTCCAGGCAGCCCCGCAGCCCGGCACGTCCGAGTGCGGGGCCGTACCCGGGCTTGGACGCGGTGACCGCGACCGGGGACAGCGTGACGTGGTCGCACCGCTCGCGGGCCGCGCGGTCCAGCTCGACGCTGTCGTGGCAGGAGCGGCCGACGTACGCCGGACGAGGCGACGGCATCGGCTCGGCCGCGCGCAGCTGCACCCCGTCACAGCCGTCCACGCCGGGCGCAGCCGCGAACAGCCGCCCGCCTGCCGGATGCACCACGTCCGCGAGCTCGGCGGCGAGTCGTTCCCGCTCGGCGGCCGGCAGGTCCCGCTCGCGGAGTACGACCTGTCGCGCCCCGCCCTCCACCGCGGCCGCAATGCTGTCGACCAGCTGTCGTCCCGCCGGCAACTGCCTGCGATCAGTGAAGATCAACAACCGATCCGCCAGGCCGGACGCTGTCTCGGGCGTGCGCGAAGCGCCCGAGAGCCGAGGGACGGTCATGAGCCGATCAGCCCCACGGTCGACGAGGACGCCTGCGCGGTACGCCGCATCGGGATGCGTCCGGCCTGCCGCGCATGCCATCCGGCCTCGACCGCATGCCGCATCGCCGCCGCCATCGCAACCGGCGACTCGGCCCGGCTGATCGCGGTCGCCACGAGCACGGCGTCGCACCCCAGCTCCATCGCGAGCGCGGCGTCCGACGCCGTTCCGATTCCCGCGTCCAGCACCACCGGAACGTCGACCGCCGCACAGATCGACTCGATGGCGTACGGATTGCAGATCCCCAGCCCGGACCCGATCGGCGACCCCAGCGGCATCACCGCGGCGCAGCCGACGTCGGCCAGCCTGCGCGCCAGCACCAGATCCTCGTTCGTGTATGGCAACACCGTGAAGCCGTCGTCCACCAGCTGCTCCGCGGCGTCCAGCAGCTGGATCGGGTCCGGCAGCAGGGTGTCCTCGTCGGCGATCACCTCGAGCTTGACCCAGTCGGTCTGGAGCGCCTCCCGGGCGAGCTGGGCCGTGAGTACGGCGTCCCGGGCGGTGAAGCAGCCGGCCGTGTTGGGGAGCACGCGGGCCCCGGCCTCGCGGATCACGTCGAGCATGGACGACGTACCCGTGACGTCTACCCGGCGCACCGAGACCGTCACCAGCTCGCTGCCGGACGCCTCCAGGCAGTCCCGCAGCGTGGAGAGGTTGGGCATGCCTCCCGTGCCCAGGAACAGCCGAGACCCCAGTTCGGTCCCGTCGATCTTCAACTGCATCTCAGCCTCCCTGCATCGCGGTGACGACCTCGACATCCGAGCCGTCGGGGACGGACGTGCTCGCCCAGCTCGACCTCGGGACCACGGTCCCGTTGAGCGCGACCGCGACGTCGTGACGCGGCAGGTCGAGGGACGTCAGCAGCGACTCGACGGATTG
>WHTJ01000061.1:4250-27076 GCA_009377795.1 Propionibacteriales bacterium
ATCTCGGCGGGAGGAGTGGGGTTGAATCGGCTCGGTGTCAGGACCGCCACCTCGGCCGGGGGCGACTCGTCGCGCAGCAGGGCGGAGATCGCCTCGGCGGTGAGCGGGGTGAGCAGAACGCCGCCGCGGTAGTGCCCGGCCGCGACCAGGAGCCCGTCCACTCCGGTCTCGCCGACGATCGGCGCGTTGTCCGGGGTACCGGGTCGCGATCGCGCGAGCGTCTCAGTGAGCTCGGCCTCCCGCAGGCCCGGCAGGAACGCGATGCTGCGTCGCAGCAGCTCGTACACGCCGTCGGCGGTCACGGCGTGGTCGGAGAGCTCCTCGCTGGTGGCGCCGACGACCAGCTCGCCGTCGAGGCGGGGTACGACGTAGACCGGGTCGCCGTGCAGCAGGCAGCGCAGGGTGCGCCGTACCAGCGGATCGGGCATCCGCAGCCGGAGGATCTGGCCCTTCACCGGCCGGACGACCCCCCGGAGCCGATCAGGTAGCCCGGCCACGCCGGACAGTTCGTGTCCGGCGGCGATCACGACCACGTCGGCCGCATGAGACTCGCCGGACGTACGCCCGCGCACGCCGCGGACCCGCCCGTCGGAGACCTCGACGTCGGCCCGCTCGCGGTGGTAGGTCACGCCACGGCGGGCCCCTGCGTCCAGAAGGGCGTCGAGGAGCAGGCGGTTGTGCACGCTCAGGTCGCTTTCGAGCAGCAGCGCGCGCCGCACGCCGGACGCCACCGCGGGCTCCATCCGGCCGAGCTCTCGGCGGTCGATCCGCCGGGCGGCGAGATCGTGCTGGGCGAGCAGCCGGTCGGCCTGGTCGAGGGTCTGCGCGTCGGCGTCGTCCGCGCCCAGCAGGATGGTGCCCTCGGTGCGCAGCCCTACGTCGACGTCGCTGTCCTTCCCCAGACGCGCGGCGAACTCCGGCCATTGGCGCAGGGACGCGACGCCGGCCCGGAGCAGCGGTTCCTCGCCGAACCACGCCTCCCCGGACGGCGCCAGCATGCCGGCCGCCGCGCGCGACGCGCCATGGCCGGGACGATCGTCGAACAGGTCGACGCTGTGCTGGTCGGCGGTCAGACGCCAGGCGAGTGCGAGCCCGATGACGCCGCCCCCGATGACGGCAACGCGCATCATGCCTCCTGCTCGGTGACCTTCAGCAGGGCCGCCGTGGCCTGAGCGGGGTCGACGGCCTCGGAGATCGCGGACACGACCGCGACCCCATGTGCGCCGGCAGCCAGCAGCTCGGCCGTGTTGTCCTGGGTCACGCCTCCGATGGCGACCACCGGGATGCCGACGGCGCGGGCCACCGCGCCGACGCCGTCGGCGCCGAGCATGGGAGGTAGGCCGGTCTTGGTCCGGGTGGCGAACGCGGGTCCGACGCCGACGTAGTCCGCGCCGGCGGCCTCGGCGGCGCCGGCTCCCGCCGGGTCGCGGGCGGTGGCGCCGATGCAGGCTTCCGGCCCGAGGATCCGGCGTACGGCCTCGACCGGGAGGTCGTCGTCTCCCAGGTGTACGCCGTGCGCGCCCACCGCCAGCGCGATGTCCGGCCGGTCGTCGACCAGGACGGTGGCGTCGTGCGGCCGGGCCAGGTCCACCACGTGGCGGGCGAGCGCATACTGCTCGCGGTCGGTGTGCTCCTTTGCCCGGACCTGGATACAGCGCAGCCCGGCGTCCAGTGCGGCGCGGATGTCAGGAAACGGATCCCGTCGGCCGCGAGCGTCGGTAATGAGGTGAAGGTGAGGAATCTGCACCGCGGACTCCAATCTCCCTGCGCCGGTATTACCCGGATCAGGTTCGACGGTCGAGGCGGCGTCAGCCCCTTCTCAGCCCGGTGCCCCGGGCTCCCGTGTGGTTCCCTTGCAACGTAGGCACACGCCGTGGGCCGAGTCAAGTGCCGGCTCTGCCGATCGTTCGGCCGGGTTGCCTGTCCAGTCGTGCAGGAGGCCGAACTGTGCTTCGGCGGAGTTACCACAACATCACCGCGCCACCATTCTTGAGCGTGGGTCGGCGACTGAGGGCGAGGGTGACCTGTCAGGTGGCCGGTGGCGTCAGCAGCGATGGTGAACCTCTCTACGAATGAGGACGGTGAGTCTCGTGGAAGCTTCGCTCGGTCGTCGTCTCGCCGCTGAGTTCGTCGGCACGGCCCTGCTGGTGCTGTTCGGAGCCGGGTCGGTTGTTGGTGCGCTGACGCTAGGCGGGGGCGAGCTGAGCTATGCGGGTCTCGGATTCATCGCTCTTGCCTTCGCCGTCGTGATCGCCGTGGTTGTCTACGGCTTCGGGCCGATCTCGGGCGCGCACATCAATCCCGCGGTCACGTTCTCGCTTGCCGTCAGCCGAGTCTTCTCGTGGGCTGAGACCGTCCCGTACGTGGTGGCACAGCTGACCGGTGGGGCGGCTGGTGGATTGCTGATCGTGGCCGCCTTCGGTACCGACGCGGCCGACCTCGGCGGCGTGGGAGGAACCGCCCTCGGCGAGGGCGTTTCCTACGGCTCCGGCATTGTCGCCGAGGCGATCGGCACGTTCCTCCTGGTGTTCACGGTCATGGCGCTCGCCGTCGACCCGCGCGCCCCCCAGGGCTGGGCAGGATTGATGATCGGGCTGTCCGTCGCCTGCGCCATCTTCGTCATCGGTCCGCTGACGGGCGGATCGCTGAATCCCGCCCGGACCTTCGGACCAAACGTTGCAGCTGAGATATTCGGCGGCTCCGTGTCCTGGTCGCAGTTCCCCTTGTACTGGATCGGACCGTTCATCGGTGGCGCGGTGGCCGTTCTGGTGTACCAGCTGGTCGCCCGGCCTCACCGGGAAGCGCCGTCAGCGGAAGACGCGACGGGCGGCGCGGTAGACGCCGAATCCACGTCGGAGCTCCGAGCTCCTGGACGTTCCGAGCAATCCTGACCGCCCCTGGGTCAGAGCGAGGAGGTGAAGCCCGTACTGATGGGCCGGCGCCGGGAAGGGGGCGGCGTTGTCCGAGTCGTCTCCATCCGAACAGGGAGAGGGATCCACCATGACAGGAAACCGTGTAGTTGTTTACAAGGGGCCGGGGGAGGTGGGCGTCGAGAGCATCGACTATCCGAAGCTTGAGCTGCCCGAGGATGTGGTCAAGGGGTTGGGTGTCAAGAGGGAGGCACCGCACGCCGCCATTCTCAGGATCGTCTCGACCAACATCTGCGGCAGCGATCAGCACATGGTCCGCGGACGCACGACCGCACCGGTGGGCCAGACTCTGGGCCATGAGATCACCGGTGAGGTGGTCGAGGCCGGTGACGACGTGTTGTTCGTCAAGGAGGGCGATATCTGTTCGGTGCCATTCAACATCGCGTGTGGCCGTTGCCGCATGTGCATGGAGGGCAAGACCGGCATCTGCCTCAACGTCAACCCCGCCCGTGCCGGGGCCGCATACGGGTACGTGGACATGGGCGGCTGGATCGGCGGGCAGGCCGAGTATGTGATGGTGCCGTTCGCCGACTTCAACCTGCTGAGGTTCCCCGACCGCGACCAGGCGCTGGAGAAGATCCTGGACCTCACGATGCTGTCGGACATCTTCCCCACCGGCTACCACGGCGCGTACACCGCCGGCGTGACGACGGGCTCCACCGTCTATGTCGCCGGCGCGGGACCGGTCGGGCTGGCGGCCGCGCACGCGGCCCAGCTGCTCGGAGCGGCGGTGGTCATCGTCGGCGACATGATCTCCGAGCGCCTGCAGCAAGCTCGCAGCTTCGGCTGCGAGACGGTCGACCTCGCCCAGGACGCCGAGCTGTCCGACATGATCGAGCAGATCCTCGGCGAGCCGGAGGTCGACGCCGCAGTCGACGCGGTCGGCTTCGAGGCGCGCGGCCACGGACCGGGCGCGGGCGAGCAGCCGGCTACCGTGCTCAACGACGTCATGACGTTGGCCCGCGCTGGTGCGTCGGTGGGCATCCCCGGCCTCTACGTCACCGGCGACCCCGGTGGCGTCGATGAGGGCGCCAAGATCGGCCAGCTAGGCGTGCGGCTCGGCCTTGGCTGGGCGAAGTCGCACTCGTTCACGACCGGACAGTGCCCGGTGAAGAAGTACAACCGCCACCTGATGAACCTGATCCTCAACGACAAGGCGCAGATCCGGAAGGCGGTGAACGCCACCACGGTCACCCTGGACGACGCCCCGCAGGGCTATCGCGACTTCGACCAAGGAGCTGCCAAGAAGTTCGTCCTGGACCCCCACGGGAGTGTCCGGGCGTAGCACCGCCATCCGACAGCGAAGGAGCAAGACCATGAAAGTAAGATCCCGCTCGGCGGCCGTGGCGGTATTCTCGGTCCTCGCGCTGGCGCTGATGAGCACGAGCTCGTTGTCCGCGTAGAACCGCGCTCAGCTCCCGGCCGATGGGTCGGACTGCTCCGGCCTGCCGGACCACAGCCAACTCGAACAGATCCTGAGTGACGTGGTGGCCCGGGGCGGCAACGGCGGCCTGGGTTTCCACATGTGGGGAACCCTCGTGAACCGGGACGGGTTCGTCTGCGCGGTGGCATTCTCCGGTCCGGACCGGGATAACCAGTGGCCGGGCAGCCGGATCATCTCTGCGCAGAAGGCACATACCGCCAATGCCTTCAGCCAACCTCCCGACGGCATCGGCGGCCGCCCCGATGGCCTGTTCCAGGGTCTGTCGCTGTCGACCGCGAACCTGTTCAGCGCGGTGCAGCCCGGGGGAAGCTTGTACGGCCTGCAGCACAGCAACCCCGTTGATCCCGCCGCGGCGTACTCCGGCGACCCGACGCTTGCCGGGTTGGAGAACGACCCGATCGTCGGGCAGAAAGTCGGCGGGGTCAACGTGTTCGGCGGGGGCCTTGCCCTCTACACGCAGGACGCGCTGATCGGCGCTCTTGGCGTAAGCGGCGACACTTCCTGCACCGATCACGTCATCGCGTGGAAGATACGCGACGCCTTTGAACTGGACAACATCCCCAGCGGTGTGCTGCCCAACGTCGCGGGTGGTGACAACATCATCCACGACCGGGCCGGCGGCGAGAGCGCGAGCGGTTTCGGGCACCCGACCTGTACCCCGCCGGCCACCGCGGAGGCGGCGGCGTTACCGCTGACCCATCCGCTCGGATAGGCAATCCGCCGCGCAGCCCCGCCGCGACCGCGCACCACGAGACGTCGCGGCGGGGTTGGCGCTGCTCGTGACCGTACGCAATCGGTCTCGTCCGGTTGGTGACGGTGGCGTCCGTTTGTATAGTGGGTGGACGATGCCGGTGGAGGCGGGTCCATGGCAGAACAAGGGGTGGCGAAGTACCTCGTACCGGAGATCGTCTTCGGCCACGGCGTGCTGTCCGAAGTCGGCCACGCGGCCCGGCGGCTCGGTGCCGTACGTTTCATGCTGGTGACCGACCCGGGCATCATCGAGGCGGGTTGGGCCGGCGAGGCCCAGGAGCATCTGCGCGCCGTCGGCCTGGACCCTGTGGTGTGGGCTGACGTCACGCCCAACCCCAAGGATCACGAGGTCGCGCGAGGCGCCGAGATCTACCTCGAGCGGGAGTGCGACGGTCTGGTCGTCGTTGGTGGCGGCAGCAGCATCGACGCCGCGAAAGGAGTAGCGGTCGTCGTCAGCAACGGTGGGCGGATCGTCGACTACGAGGGGATCGACCGGGTAACCCGGCCCATTCCGCCCATCGTGGCGGCGCCATCGACATCGGGGACCGGTGCCGACGTCTCGCAGTTCTGCGTCGTTACCGACACGGCGCGACACATCAAGTCCACCCTGATCGGGCGGGCGCTCGTGCCCGACATATCCGTCACCGATCCGAGGCTGTTGCATACCATGCCCGACTGGCTGGCGGCCAGCACCGGGCTCGACGCCTTGTCGCATGGCATCGAGGCATACGTCTCGCGCGCGGCCAGCTTCCTCACCGATGGACACGCCTTGTCGGCCATCCGTCTGGTCATGGAAAACCTCCAGGTGACCCTCAAGGAACCGGAGGCCGTCGACGCTCGCATCGGCATGGCGCGGGCCAGCCTGTCGGCCGGACTAGCCTTCACCAACGCCATTCTCGGTGCGACGCACGCGATCTCCCACCAACTGGGCGGCGCCACAGATCTCCCGCACGGCGTGCTCAACGCGATACTGATGCCGCACGTGATGCGGTTCAACGCCGAGCGGGATCCCGAACGGTTCGTCGACGTCGCCCAGGCGCTGGGGCTGAGCACGCGCGACATGCCCGCCACGGAGGCCGCTGAGTTCGCGGCCGAGGCGGTGGCCGAGCTGGCGACCTCCGTCGGCACACCGAAGCGGCTAAGCGAGCTCGGCGTCAAGCGGGAGGATCTGCCGCTCTACGCGCGGACGACGCTTGCCGACGCCAACATGTCCACCAACCCCCGCGATGCGTCGGCCGAGGACATCCTCGGTGTGCTGCGAGCGGCGTACTGAACGGCCCGGACCGAGACGATGTCCGGCAACTCGGCGCCTGCCTTGACCGACCCCGACTGGTATCGGCGCCTCGTGGGTGTGCGCTCGTCGAAGACGACGTACTACCCGGAGTATCGGCACACCGCGGACAGCCGTGACCGGTCCATCCGTGCATTGGAACCGGTCTCCCGCGCACTGACCACCCTGGAAGGCGGTCCCGAGCGGCTCGTCGAGGCCGTGGTATCCGCTGCCGCGGAGATCTTCTCCGCGGACGGTGTCGCCTGCCTGATCTCGCACCCTGCGTTCGGCGAGCGCCCGTACCTCCTGCTGGCCGCGGCCGAGGGCGGTTCCGGCGTGATACCGCCACCAGAACTGGCCGCCGTGGTCAATGCCCATGTGGGTCATGACGTGGGCGGTGGTGTTGTTCACCGGTTGTTGCTGACGGCCTTGGTGTGGAACGACCGAAGCGTCGGCTGGCTGGCCGTGCGGCTGCCGGCCGGCAGGGTGCCAGACGAGACCGACGAGGCGATCCTGCGCACCCTTGCAAACCAGACCGTCGTCGCGATCCAGAACAGCTGGTTGTACACCGACGCCGAGCGGTCGCGGGCCGAGGCGATGCGGGCATACGACGAGATGGCACTGCATGTTCGCGATCTCGAGACCCGCAATCGGCAGTTGCACGAGGCCAGGTCGGCACTGGCCGAGGCGCGAGAACGCGAAGCGGTCGCCGAGGAGCGCCAGCGGATCGCGCGGGAGCTTCATGACCATGTGGCCCAGCACGTGCTGTCGATCGGGATGAACATCGAGTGGTGCCGTGGGGTCACCGCCGATCCCGAGGTCGTGGACAGGCTCATGCTGGCCAAGGAGCTGGCTCGCAGCACGGTCGATTACATCCGCCGGGCGATCTTCGAGCTGTCCGCAGTCGGCGACCCGGTATCGCGCGGGTTGCCGTTCGCCCTGCGCCACCTCGTCACGGACGAGTTCGGTCTCGGCGCGTCAGCGGTCACTGTGCGTGTGGTCGGACGGTCGGTGCGGTTGCCTGAAGCCGTCGAGCGGGCGCTGTACATGATTGCCAGGGAGGCGGTCTTCAACGCCTTCCAGCACGCGGCGGCGCAGGGTGTCACTATGCGCCTGTCGTATTGTCCGGGCAGCGTCCGGCTATCCGTCACCGACGACGGGTATGGGGACGCCCAGGCCTTGCGTCGCCACCTGCAGGACGCAGGACAGTGGCTGGCCGACGGGTTTCACTGCGGCCTGGTCAACATGGCCGCGCGTGCTCGCGAGCTCGGCGGCGAGCTCAGCATCACGCGGGCCCCCGGTCACGGCATTCGAATCAGAGTGTGGGTTCCGACCCAGAAGGTGGCGTAGTCGTGACAGCCGAGGTGGGGGAGATTGCCCGGTTACTCATCGTCGATGATCACGCGATCTTCCGGTACGGCCTGCGCTCGATCCTCGAGCAGGAGCCGGGCGTACGCGTCGTCGCCGAAGCAGCCGACGCCGCCGAAGCGATGCGGGCCGTGGAGACGCATCGGCCGGATCTGGTGCTGCTCGACCTCAAGCTCGACAGCGGAGCCGAGGTCGGCGGCCTTGACCTGTGCCGCCGGCTCACCCAGGCGTTCCCGGAGGTCGGGGTGCTCGTGTTGACTACGTTCCTCAGCGACCGGCTCGTGGTGGAGGCGATCCGGCACGGCGCCAAGGGATACGTGCTGAAGGACGTGGACGTGGCCTCACTCGTGCGCAGCATCGACGCGGTGCGCCGCGGCGAGAGCGCCTTCGACAGTCACGCCGCCGCCGTCGTCGTGCGCTCGCTGTCCGGAGAGTCGGAGCCGGGGCAGAAGGCGGTGCTCACCGACCGCGAACTGGAAGTGGTGCGGCTGCTCGCCCGCGGACTGTCCAACCGCGAGATTGGCGCGACGCTGTTCATCAGTGAGTCGACCGTGAAGTTCCACGTGCACAACATCATGAGCCGGCTCCAGGTCACGCGGCGCACCGAGGTCGTATACCGCGCCGGACAACTCGGCTTGGTATGACAGATCTCATCCGCCAGCTTGCACTCGCTCGGTGCGAGTGCTAATACTTGGTCTTAGCACTCTCCATATGAGAGTGACAATCCATCCGGACCGGATCGATCGAGGTCTCGGGGTGTTGCGGGAAGGGACCGTAGTACGCCGGGGTCGGCCGTCGCGGGCGTCGAGCCGGACCACATTCGTTGCCCGACGCGGGAGGACTCGCGTAGATGCCCAAGATGATTGCGTTCGACGAGGAAGCGCGGCGCGGCCTCGAGCGTGGCATGAACACGCTCGCCGACGCCGTGAAAGTGACGCTCGGCCCCAAGGGTCGCAACGTCGTCCTCGAAAAGAAATGGGGAGCGCCGACGATCACCAACGACGGCGTCTCCATTGCCAAGGAGATCGAGCTCGAAGACCCGTGGGAGAAGATCGGTGCGGAGCTCGTCAAGGAAGTAGCCAAGAAGACCGACGACGTCGCCGGTGACGGCACGACCACGGCCACCGTTCTGGCTCAGGCCATGGTGCGTGAGGGTCTGCGCAACGTCGCCGCCGGCGCCAACCCGATGAGCCTCAAGCGCGGCATCGAGGTCGCCGTCGAGGCCGTCAGCGAACACCTGCTGTCCCTCTCCAAGGAGGTCGAGACCAAGGAGCAGATCGCTTCGACCGCCTCGATCTCCGCCGGTGACCCGAGCGTCGGCGAGATCATCGCCGAGGCGATGGACAAGGTCGGCAAGGAGGGCGTGATCACCGTCGAGGAGAGCAACACCTTCGGCCTCGAGCTCGAGCTCACCGAGGGCATGCGCTTCGACAAGGGGTTCGTCTCGCATTACTTCATGACCGATGCCGAGCGCATGGAGTCGGTGCTGGACGACCCGTACATCCTCATCGTCAACTCCAAGATCAGCTCGGTGAAGGACCTCCTCCCGATTCTGGAGAAGGTCATGCAGTCCGGTAAGCCGCTGATGATCATCGCCGAGGACGTCGAGGGCGAGGCCCTTGCCACCCTCGTGGTGAACAAGCTCAAGGGCACCTTCAAGTCCGTCGCGGTGAAGGCGCCGGGCTTCGGTGACCGCCGCAAGGCGATGCTGCAGGACATGGCCATCCTCACCGGTGGCCAGGTGATCAGCGAGGACGTCGGTCTCAAGCTGGAGAACGCCGCCCTCGACCTGCTCGGTCAGGCCCGCAAGGTCGTCGTCACCAAGGACGAGACGACGATCGTCGAAGGCGTCGGCGACGCCGACCAGATCGCCGGTCGGGTCAACCAGATTCGTACCGAGATCGAGAACAGCGACTCCGACTACGACCGGGAGAAGCTGCAGGAGCGGCTGGCCAAGCTGGCCGGCGGCGTCGCGGTGATCCAGGTCGGTGCCGCCACCGAGGTGGAGCTGAAGGAGCGCAAGCACCGCATCGAGGACGCCGTGCGCAACGCGAAGGCGGCCGTCGAGGAGGGCATCGTCGCCGGTGGCGGCGTGTCCCTGGTGCGGGCGTCGGACCAGGCGTTCGAGAAGCTGGACCTCGAAGGCGACGAGGCGACCGGTGCCGCGATCGTCAAGGCGGCCGCCGAGGCTCCGCTGAAGCAGATCGCGATCAACGCCGGCCTCGAGGGCGGCGTCGTGGCGGAGAAGGTGCGCGGCCTGGAGGGCGCGCACGGCCTGAACGCCGCCACGGGCGAGTACGTCGACCTGATCGAGGCCGGCATCATCGACCCGGCCAAGGTGACCCGTTCGGCGATCCAGAACGCCGCGTCGATCGCCGCGCTGTTCCTGACCACCGAGGCGGTCGTCGCCGACAAGCCGGAGAAGGAGAGGGCGCCCGCGGGTGACCCGACTGGCGGCATGGGCGGCATGGACTTCTGAGTCCAGACCGATTCATTCAGTACGCCGAAGCGGCCCGGGAGAACTCCCGGGCCGCTTCGGCGTACCTAGGTTGTCCTCGGGTTTCGGGTTGCCCTCAGGTTTTGAGTTGACCTCAGGGTCTCGGCGCGAGCGAAACGGCCAGATGTGCAATCTCGGCGCGAGGGGCGCGAGGGGCGCGAGGGGCGCGAGGGGCGCGAGGGACGGCGGGGAGGGTCAGCCCTTGACCGCGCCCATGGTGAATCCGGAGATGAACCGGGCCAGGAACAGGTTGAACACGAACGCGATCGGCACCGCGATCAGCACGTTCGACGCCTGCAGCGACTGCCAGAAGAACACGTCACCCCGGATCAGCTCGGTGGGTATGCCGGTGCTCACGACCTTCTCGCTGGTCGGGGACACGAACGACAGCGCGTAGATGAACTCGCTCGCGGTGAGCGTGAAGGCGAACACGACCACCGCGACGATGCCCGGAAACAGCAGCGGCACGACGGTACGCAGGAACGCGCCCATCCGGCTGTACCCGTCGACCATCGCCTGCTCCTCGATGTCGCGCGGCAGCGCCTTGAGGAAGCCGATCAGCAGCCAGGTCGACACCGGAACCGTGATCGTCGGGTAGATCACCACCAGTGACCAGGTCGAGTCCTGCAGTCCGAGCCAGACCACGATCCGGGAGAGCGACAGGAACAGCAGGCTGGGCGGGACCAGGTACACGAAGAAGATCGCGATCCCCATCGGTCCCGACCATGGCCGGTTCAGCCGGGCGATGGAGTACGCCGCCGGCACGCCGAGGACCAGCGTGATGACCACCACGACGAGACCGACCCACAGCGTGTTCCACGCGAACGTCGGGAACGCCGTGCTGGTGAAGAGGTACGCCACGTGGTCGAGCGTCGGCGGCTGGTTGTAGAAGAACGGGTTGTTCTGGGCGTCGTACAGGTCGGCGTTGAGCTTCGTCCCGGTGATCGTGCTCCACACGAACGGCCCGGCGCAGGCGAGCGCGGCGAATATCGCGGCGCCGTACACGCCGATCCGGCCGTACACATGCCGCCGCGCGTAATACCGGCGGAGGCGCTCCGCCGCCTCCGGTTCGGGTACCGCCGAGGTCACGGTCGCCATCAGATCGTCTCCATCCGGCGTACGGCGCGAAGGATCAGCACCGCGGCGGCGAGAAGCAGCGGGAACAGGAACAGCGCGATCACGGCGCCCTGGCCGATGTCGCCGCCCCCGATACCGCGGATGTACGACCAGCTGGCCAGCACATGGGTGGAGTTGCCCGGTTTGCCGCCGGTGAGGACCTGGACGACCGCGATGTCGGTGAACGTGAAGATCGCGCCGAACAGCGCGGAGACCGCGATCAACGGGGACGTCAGCGGGATGGTGATCTCGAACATGCGCCGCCAGAAGCCGGCGCCGTCGATGCGGGCGGCCTCGTTGATGTCATTCGGGATGGACAGAATCCCGACCATTATGATCACCGCGGCGAGCGGCACCAGCCTCCAGACGTGTACCGCGATGATCGAGATCATCGCCGTGGTCGGGCGTCCCAGCCAGTACACGTTGTCCCCGATCAGGCCGAGGTTGCGCAGCACCCAGTCGATCGGGCTGTAGATCGAGTGCAGCAGCCACAGCCAGGTGACCGTGGACAGCGCGACCGGCGTGGTCCACGGCAGCAGGGCGAGGAACCGGACGATCCACTTGCCGCGGAAATCGGCGACCAGGATGTTCGCGAGCACCTTGCCGAGCACGACGATGAGGAGCATCGACACGATGGTGAACACGAACGTGTTCTGCAGGGACTGCCAGAACACCGCGTCGTTGAACACCCGCCGGAAGTTGGTCAGCCCGGCCCAGTCGTACGACGGGTCTCCGGAGGTGACGTCGCTGAACGCGAACGCGATCGCCAGGAAGAAGGGAACGGCCACGAGCGCGATGACGTAGACCACCGTGGGCACGAGGAAGATCCAGGCGAGGAAGCCGTCGCGGTCTGCGAGCCGGGTCCGCGCGATCGCCCTCGCCGTGCGCGGCGACTCGTCGATCGCCGCCTCAGCCATGGTGCGAATCCAGCCGGATCGGCCCGGTCCGCTGTCCACTGTCGGCGTCGAAGAAGCGGACCCGGTTGACGGCGATGCCGAACTCGTGCTTCTCGCCCGCCTCGAGCGGGACCGGGATGGTCGCGGGCAACCGCGCGATCGCCCGGGTGTCCTCGCCGAACGCGGTGACCGTGCCGTAGACGTGCCGATCGCCGGAGAGGTACTCGATCCGCTCGATGTGGAACGGTGTCGTCACCCGCTCTCCGGTGACGGTCTCCACGGGCAGCAGGTGCTCGGGACGGAACCCCACGAGGGTGCCGTCGTGCGGCACGAGGTTCATCGGCGGCGACCCGATGAAGGTCGCGACGAAGGTGTCGGCAGGGTCGTCGTACACCTCGACCGGATGCCCGAGCTGGCGCACCTTGCCGTGGTCCATCACTGCGATCCGGTCGCCGAGCCCCATGGCCTCGGCCTGGTCGTGGGTGACGTAGATGGTGGTGGTCCCGAGCCGCTCCTGGAACCGCCTCAGCTCGTCGCGGGCGGACGCGCGCAGCTTCGCGTCGAGGTTGGACAGCGGCTCGTCCAGCAGGAAGACCTGAGGATCCCGGACGAGTGCCCGGGCCAGCGCCACCCGCTGCCGTTCGCCTCCGGACAGCTGCCGCGGCTTGCGATCGAGGAGGTGATCGATGCCGAGCAGCTCCGCCGCCCAATGTGCCTTCGGCGCCCGCTCGGCCTTGTCCATCTGCTCGGCCTTGAGCGGGAACTCGATGTTGGCGCGTACGGTCTTGTGCGGATAGAGCGCGTAACTCTGGAACACCATCGCGACCTTGCGCACCCGGGGAGGCAGGCCGTTGACCACGCTTCCCCCGATGAGGACCTCACCCTCGGTCGGCTGCTCGAGCCCCGCGATGGTGCGCAGCAGGGTGGTTTTGCCACAGCCCGACGGACCGAGGAGGACGAGGTACTCGCCCTCCTCGGTGCTGATGTCCACTCCGTCGACGGCGTGCACGTGGCCCCCGTCGTACATCTTCTTCAGATTTCTGACCTCGACGGCAACTGACACCTGGCCTCCTCGTTATCCGGACGCTCAACCGCCACCGATGAGGCCGCGCTGCCGCCACCGGCCGAAGATCCGCTCGATCTCCGCGTGCGTGCTGCGCACGGCCTCCTCCGGGCTGGCCTGGCCGCGTGCGGCCGCCGCGAACATGTTCGGGATCAGGTAGGTGCCCAGGACCTCCCCGATCGCCGGGCTCGACGGCCCCGGGTGGCCGATGCTCACGCTCCACTCGGTCGCGGTCTCCACGTCGCCCAGGAAGGACAGCTTGTCCGCCGGCTCCGAGCCGAACGGATCCGTGGTCAGCCAGTCGCCGAGGTTGGGGGCCAGGCTGGGCCAGGACGGGAAGTCGTAGAGCCGCGAGTGGTACGTCACCAACTCGAAGTTGTCGGTGAAGTGCAGGAGGAACTCCTTGGCCGCGTCCGGGTTCTCCGCGTGTTCGGGGATGACGTAGTTGTACATCACGTGCTGCGCGGCCAAACCGGTCTCCGGGCCCTGGAGGGCGGGCGTGAAGAACGTGTCGTTCGCGAGCTGCGGGTTGGTATCCTGCGTCGACCGGTAGGCCGAAATCGAGTTGAGGATGTAGCTCAGCTCACCCGCGATGAGCCCCTCGTTGTTGCTGGCGGCGTTCCATGCGAATATCTCGTCGGTCATCGCGTCGTTGAACAGCCCGGTCATGAACTCGACCGCGGCGATGGTCTCGGGCGAGTTGAGCACGACCTTCTCGTTCTCGTCCTGGATGGATGCGCCGTACGACCAGAGCAGCGCATGCCCGGCCATGTTGGAGTCGATCTCCTGTGACATGCCCAGACCGACCGGGATGTTCTCGCTGGCCATGATCTCCGCGCCGCCCTCACGCAGCTCGTCCCACGTCGTCGGGCCGTCGGGGAACCCGACCGGCTCCCAGAGGCCCCGCTGGTAGTTCCCCGGGTCGGGGACCCAACCGGGCGCGAAGGCGTAGAACTTGTTGGTGTGCGGGTTGAAGCTGGACTCGGTGCACATCGCGAGCTGGGTCCCGTGCCGGTTGCTCGCCTCCTCGTTGACGTCGGTCATGTCGAGGACGCTGGGCTCGAACTGGGACAGCGTCGCGATGTACTGCATCAGGTCGTGGCCCTGCCCGGCCTGAATCTGCGAGGCGATCCGGCTGGGGACGTTGGCGACGTCGATGTGGTCGACCTGGACGTCGACGCCCACCTCGTTGCCCCAGTCGGTGACGAACTTGTCGAACCACTCGTCGTGACTGGGCACGAAGTGGCTCCACATCAAGATCTTGAGGGTCCCCGAGAGTTGAGTCGATGGATCGGTGAACGTCGGGCTGGGCTCCTGGGCCTGAGCATCGGCCTGTTCGCCGGGGCTCTCCGGCTCGCTGGCGCAGGCTGCGAGCGCCGTACCGGCGCCTGCGAGACCTGCCACCTGAAGGAACCGACGCCGACTCCACGGATCGAGTGACGGCACCATTGCACGCACCTCCTGCAGGGTTCTTCCTGTGACCGTATCGCTGAACGCTCAACTTGATCCAGAGGATCTTCCGGTCAGCAGAGGCAATTTTCCGGTCAGCGAGAGCGACCCCGGCGTGCGGAACCGGTCAGAGGCGTGCGGAACCGGTCAGGACGGCCGGGCGAGCGTACGGAATCCGGTCGGACGGCTGGGGGCGCGTGCCTATGCTTGACCCATGACATGGTTCTGGATCCTGCTGATCGTCGCGGCCGTGGCGGTCGCATGGACACAGCGCACCAAGCTGCTGGCGAAGGTCCTCGGACAGTCCGAGGGCCGCGTCGCCCGGGCCTTGGAGCGCCGCAAGCGCAAGTAGGCCCGACGCGAACCCGTCAGGGGACGTGACTCATTGGTATTGATCCGGGTCAGGCGGGGACATAGGTGACGAAGTCGAACCCGTCGTGGTGCTCGCGTGCGGTCTCCCGCCAGGCGGTCCAGTCGACGGAGGGGAAGTACGTATCGCCGTCCGGCGCGGCGTCCACCTCGGTCAGCTCGAGCCGGTCGGCGTACCTGAGCGCCTGAGCGTAGATCTCGCCGCCGCCCATCACGAACACCTGCTCGCCGAGCTCGGCGGCCCGGGCGAGGGCCGATTCCACCGACGAGCTGACCTCGACCCCGGCGGCGGTCCAGTCCGGCCGGCGGGTGACAACGATGGTGGTGCGGCCGGGCAGCGGCCGGCCGATCGAGTCGAACGTCTTGCGGCCCATCACCAGGACGTGGCCCATCGTGAGCGCCTTCAGCCGCGGCAGGTCGCCGGGAAGATGCCACGGCAGGCCGCCGTCGACGCCGATGACGCCGTTGCGGGCGACCGCGGCGATGATCGTGACGGTCATACGGCGATGGGCGCCTTGATCCCCGGATGCGGGTGGTAGTCCAGCAGCTCGAAGTCGGCGTACTCGAACTCGTCGATCGACCGCCGCGCCGAGTTCAGCCGGAGGGTGGGCAGCGCCCGCGGCTCGCGCTCGAGCTGCAGCCGCGCCTGGTCGAGATGGTTGAGATAGAGGTGCGCGTCTCCCAGCGTGTGTACGAAATCGCCGACTCGCAGGTCGCAGATCTGGGCGACCATGTGGGTGAGCAGGGAGTACGAGGCGATGTTGAACGGCACGCCCAGGAAGATGTCGGCCGAGCGCTGGTAGAGCTGGCACGACAGCCGGCCGTCGGCGACGTAGAACTGGAACAGGGTGTGACAGGGCGGCAGCGCCATCTCGTCGATGTCGGCGGCGTTCCACGCGCTCACGATGTGCCGGCGGGAGTCGGGGTTGGTGCGGATCGACTCGATGATGTTCGCGATCTGGTCGACCCGGTGACCGTCCGGCGCCGGCCAGGACCGCCACTGGTAGCCGTAGATCGGCCCGAGCTCGCCCTCGGCGTCGGCCCATTCGTCCCAGATCGTGACGCCGCGCTCCTGCAGCCAGCCGACGTTGGTCGAGCCGCGCAGGAACCACAGCAGCTCGAGGACGACCGACTTCATGTGCACCTTCTTGGTGGTCAGAGCCGGGAACCCGGTGCCGAGGTCGAACCGCATCTGGTGGCCGAAGACGCTGAGCGTCCCGGTGCCGGTGCGGTCGGCCTTCTTGGTGCCGTGGTCGAGCACATGGCCGAGGAGATCGAGGTACTGCCGCACGTGGGCAACCTAGCACCGGCGTACGACGACAACCGCCCTGCCGCCCCCGTTTCGCGCCGAGATTGCACATCTGGTCGACCAGAACTGCAATCTCGGCGTGAAGGGCCGCGCGAAGGGGCGGCGCGCGGTAGGGCGCGGTCGGTTCCGGTCGCGGGATACGCTCGATATATGCACTCCGACCGCGCCTCGACGAGAGATCCCGAACCCACGGCGGATCCCGCGACCGGAACCACGACCGGTGTCGAGTCGGCGGAGCAGCTCGCCGAGGCGCTCGCGGCCACCGGGTACCTCGCCGACGACGGGCTGGCGATGGTCGGCTACCTCGCGTTGCGGATGAACCGTCCGCTCCTGCTGGAGGGCGAGCCGGGCACCGGCAAGACCGCGCTCGGCGAGGCGCTGGCCGAGGCCCTGCGCGTGCCGATGATCCGGCTGCAGTGCTACGAGGGCATCGATGCCAGCCAGGCCCTGTACGACTGGGACTTCCCCCGGCAGATCCTCCACCTGCGGGCCGTCGAGGCGGCCCGCTCCCTGGTCGAGGAGATCGATGTCGAGGAGGTCGAGCGGTCGCTGTTCGACGAGCGCTTCCTGCTCGCCCGGCCGGTGCTGGAGGCGCTCCGCGCGAGCCCCGCCGTACTCCTCGTGGACGAGATCGACCGCGCGGACGACGAGTTCGAGGCGTTCCTGCTCGAGGTGCTGTCGACGTACCAGGTCACCATCCCGGAGTTCGGCACGGTCCGCGCGGCCACGCCGCCGATCGTGGTGCTCACCTCGAACCGCACCCGGGAGGTGCACGACGCGCTCAAGCGGCGCTGCCTCTACCACTGGATCGAGCACCCGGGCCTGGCCCGTGAGGTGCGGATCGTGCGCAGCCGGCTCCCCGAGGTGTCCGCGCGGCTCGCGGAGCAGGTCGCCGCCGCCGTACACCGCATGCGCGACACCGTGGACCTCCTGAAGCCACCGGGTGTCTCCGAGACCCTGGACTGGGCGCGGGCCCTGCACGAGCTCGGCAAGTGGGAGCTCGACGTAGGTACGGCGGCCGCGACGCTCGGCAGCGTGCTCAAGTACCGCGAGGACGCCGAGCGGGTTCGCGACTCGCTCGACCGCCTGCTGGGGAGCTGACGATGTGCGGTCATGTCCGAGGCGCGACGGGATCTAGGTAACTCATGAGCGCTCCGACGATGACGATCTTCCTAAACCTCGCAGTCCGGGATGCCCTCGGATCGCCTTCAGGCCGGTCGCCCGGGGACGTGAGCCGATGAGCGCGGAACCGGATGAGCTGCTGATGGGGTTCGCCAGGGCCCTCCGGCACGCCGGACTGGCGGTGACCCAGGACCGCAGCCAGACCTTCCTGCGGGCCTGCGCGCAGTTCGGCCACGAGGACCGCGCGGGCGCCTACTGGGCCGGGCGGGCGACGCTGTGTTCGGGGCCGGATGACCTGGACCGTTACGACCGGGTGTTCGAGGGCTGGTTCTCCGGTACCGAGGTTCGCGCGACCAGGCGGGACCCCGCCCCGCGCCGAGTCGCGCAGGCCGACCTGGGCGGTGCGGACGGCATGGAGGGGTCCGAGGACGGGGACACGGTCACCCACGCGCGCGCCAGCCGCCAGGAGGTGCTGCGCAGGAGGGATGTCGCCGAGCTGGATGCGCGGGAGCGAGCCGAGCTGAACCGGCTGTTCGCGACGCTGCGACCGCGCTCGCCGGTACGGTCGTCGGCCCGCAGGACGGCGTCGCATCGGGGCGAGATCGACGCGCGACGTACCCTGCGCGACCACCTTCGCCGGGCCGGCGAGCCCGGGCCGGTCCGGTACCGGCGGCGTGGGGTACGGCCGCGCCGGGTGGTGCTGCTGGTCGACGTGTCGGGGTCGATGGCCCCGTACGCCGACAGCCTGCTGCGACTGGCGCACCGGGTGGTCCGTTCGGCACCCCGGCGTACCGAGGTGTTCACCATCGGCACCCGGCTCACCCGGGTCACGCACGGGATGCAGCAGCGCGACCCGGAGGCCGCCCTGCGGGCCGCGGGAGAGGCCGTGCCCGACTGGTCGGGCGGGACCCGCCTCGGCGACGTACTGGGGAGCTTCCTCCGCCGCTGGGGTCATCGCGGACCCGCCCGAGGCGCGGTCGTGGTCGTCTTCAGTGACGGCTGGGAGCGTGGGGACTGCGAGGTCCTCGGACGTGAGATGGCCCGGCTGGCCCGGCTGGCGCACCGGGTGGTGTGGGCGAACCCGCACCGGGGTCATGCCGGGTACGAGCCGCTGCAGGGTGGGATCGCGGCCGCCCTGCCGCACGTCGACCATTTCGTCGCCGGCCACAGCCTCGAGTCGTTCGCCGACGTACTCGACCTGGTCGCCGAAGCGTGATGTCTGGAGGGTGAGGACCGATGCGTGATGTGCTCGAGCAGCTCGTCGGCTGGTGGCGCGCGGGCCGGACCGTGGGTGTGGGGACCGTGGTCGCGACCTTCGACTCCGCGCCGCGCCCACCGGGTGCGGCGATGCTGGTGGGTCCCGAGGGGGAGGCGGTCGGCAGCGTGTCCGGCGGTTGTGTCGAGGGCGCGGTGTACGAGCTGGCGGAGCAGGTGGTCGCCAGCGGCCGGCCGGAGCTGGAGCGGTACGGCGTGAGTGACGACCAGGCGTTCGCCGTCGGCCTCACCTGCGGCGGGACCCTCGACGTGTTCGTCGAGCCGGTCAGCCGGGAGACGTTCCCGGAGCTGGAGAGCGTCTCTGCCGACATCGAGGCCGGGCGGCCGGTCGCGGTCGCGACCGTGGTGGCGCACCCCGACCCGGTGTGGGTCGGCCGGAGGCTGGTGGTGCGCCCCGAGTCGTCCGGCACACCGCGATCCGGCACGCTGGGCTCGGACCGCGCCGACGACGCGGTGGCCGACGACGCGCGCGGGCTGCTCGCGAGCGGGCGGACCGAGACGCTGGAGTACGGCGAGGACGGTCAGCGGCGCGGTGAGGGCATGCGGGTGTTCGTGTCGTCGTACGCCCCGAAGCCGCGGATGATCGTCTTCGGCGCGATCGACTTCGCGGCCGCGGTCGCCCGGATCGGGTCATTCCTCGGGTACCACGTCGTCGTGTGCGACGCCCGGCCGGTGTTCGCGACCGAGCAGCGGTTCCCGGAGGCGGACGAGGTGGTCGTGGACTGGCCGCACCGGTATCTCAACGGTGAGGTCGAGGGCGGCCGGATCGACGGTCGCACGGTGATCTGCGTACTCACCCACGACCCGAAGTTCGACGTGCCCGTCCTGGAGGTGGCGTTGCGGCTTCCGGAGGTGGGATACGTCGGCGCGATGGGATCCCGGCGTACGCACGACGACCGGATGAAGCGGCTGCGCGAGGCGGGGCTGGCCGACTCCGAGCTGGCCCGCCTGGCCAGCCCGATCGGGCTGGACCTGGGCGCCCGTACCCCGGAGGAGACCGCGGTGAGCATCGCCGCCGAGATCATCGGGCTGCACTGGGGCGGTCAGGGCAAGCGGTTGAGCGAGCTGCAGACGCCGATCCATCACCACGAGGGTCGTTAGCGACGCGAGCCAGCAATTTCCTCGCTGAATTTTGGAAAACGCTCTGGTGCTGAGACGGCAGGAGGCGTACAATCGAACACACGATCTGCATCTCTGCTTGAGTGCAGTTACCGCGGCGGGCCGCCGATCAGCTCGGTGAGCGGGTGCGGGTCGGTCTCGACGGCTTGTTGCAGGAGCCGGTAGAACAGCATCCCTCGTGCTCTGGACTTGCGACGGTTGAACCGGAAGGTGAACTCGTCGAGGTAGTAGGGCAGGTGCCGGTCGGTGATCGCGTAGTGCATGGTGCCCGACGCTCATCGCTTCAGCAGCGACGAGACCAGGTGTACGCCCGGCAGCACGGCCGTGATGTCGGGCGCGGTGTAACTGGTGACCGGTTGGTGGGTGTAGCCGAGCTTGGCGAGTCTGCGGAACATCCGTGCACCGTCGGTGCGCACGGTGGCGCTTGGTTCGATCACCTCGCAGGCGAAGTCGACCAGTTCCAGGGTTCCGGGTGCTTCGGCGACCTCGAGCCGGATCCGGCCGATGCGGTGTTGGTCGTCGCGTTCGACGGCGATCATGATCGGGGTCTTGTCGCTGCCGCTACCGTCGCGGCCAGGGCTTCTGCCGCCCAGGAAGCTCTCGTCCACCTCCACGATGCCGGCCAGCCGGTCCCGGTCGGGGCGCACCATGGCGCGGCGTAGCTTGTGCAGCCAGGCCCACGCGGTCTCATAGGAGCCGAACCCCAGCAGCCGCTGCAGACCCTGCGCGGATACCCCGTTCTTCTGCGAGCACACGAACCAGATCGCGACGAACCAGGTCGACAACCCGGTGTGCGAACGGTGGAAGATCGTGCCCGCGGTCACCGAGGTCTTCACCCCACACTCGGCACACATCCACAACCGCCGCGCCGTACGCCACGCCCGCCCGCACCCACAATGCGGGCACACGAACCCGTCCGGCCATCGCAACCCGGCCAGGTACTCGATGCAGGCGTCCTCGTCGGCGAACCACTCCCGGAACTCCTGATAGGTCCGCGGATAATCCATCCCACCCACCGGCCGACTCGCCTCACCCACCCGCACAACCTACTGCACTCAAGCAGAGATGCAGATCATGTGTTCGAAGTCGGAGAGGTCGCCGCCGGGCATGACCCGGCCGGGCCGGATGACGCCTCCCTGATCGACGCGTTGGGTGCCGCCAGGAGGCAGGCGGCGGTCTACGAGGCCCGGCAGCTCACTCTGATGGGTGAGCTTTATCGCCGCCGCCGATCCGAGGACCGTGACGATCGGGCGGTGGGGGCGCGGTCGCAGACGTTGACCGAGCTGCAGCCCCTGCTGGGCCAATCACGGTGCCGGTTGGGCAGCCGGCTACATCTGGCCGAGACATTGCATACGCGGTTGCCGCGGATCTGGGGGTTGCTGGCCGCCGGGCGGATCGATGAGTACACCGCCAGTGTGATCGTCTCCGAGCTTGACCGGCTGGTCGACGCATCACTGATCCCGGTGATGGAGGCGAAGCTGGTCGACCGGCTGACCGCCGGCATCGACGGCGAGCCTGTGGTGGCGACGCCGCCGGCGCAGGTGGGCCGCTGGGCGCGGGCGCTGGTCGCGGAGACCGAACCCGACCGGCACGAGGAGCGGTTCCGGAAGGGGTTCGCCGACCGTGCGGTACACGTGTTCGGCCGAGACGATGAGGTCGCCGACCTGGTGCTGCACCACTCCAGCGCCGAACTCGAAGCCCTCAGTCACCGGTTGAGCCTGATCGCCCGCCACACCGGTGCCGACGACCCCCGGTCGATGGACCAGCGGCGCGCCGACATCGCGGTCGACCTGCTCCTCGGACGCGCCGACTGCAACGTGGCGACCAGCAGCCTGGAGACCGGCGACGTTCACCCCGAACCCGACCCAGACCTGGACACTGAGACGGATACCGACACTAGGCCCGCTCCGGTACCCGAAGGTGGTGCCGACGGTATTGGGCCAGGCCACGCGCCTGTAACCCGAGGGCCGGGTGTGCGGTTGTCCACCCGTGGCCACGGCATCGGAGCCCAGATCAACGTGACGGTGCCGATCCAGACCCTGATCGGCATCAGCGATCAGCCCGGACAACTCCTGAACGGGGAACCCATCCCCGCGTCCCTCGTGCGGCGGATCGCCGCCGACCCGTCCTCGACCTGGTATCGGCTGCTCACCGACCCGGCAGGCAACCTGCTCGACCTGTCCACCCGGTCCTACACGCCGACCGTGCCGCTGGTGCGGGCACTCGTGACCCGAGACCGGGTGTGTCCGGCACCCGGATGCACCACCAGCGCGCAGATCGGGGAGACCGACCACACCATCCGCCACAGCCACAGTGGTCCCACGTCGTATGGCAACACTGGGCGGTTGTGTCCGGCGCATCATCGGGCGAAGGAATCACCCGGATTCACCCTGTCCCAACCCTCACCGGGAATCTTCCAGTGGTCCTATCCCACCGGGCACACCTACACCAGCGGCCCGGATCCGCATCCGGTCACCGACTGGCCCGACCACTGGCAACAACCAGTGTCCGCGACCCAGCTGCAGGACGCGCTACGCATGCACGACCTCAACCGCCGCAGACGACACGACACCGAACTCCCTGACACCACCCGCCGGGTCCTCGAGACCCAGCTCCGGAACTGGTACGCCGCCGGTCCCGACGACCGCGACGAGCACACCGACCCCCACGACGAACCCGACCTCGACACCGACACGGCCACCATCCTCGGCGCCATGCTCGAACAAACCGCCCTGAGCTAGTGGTCTGTCTGCGAAATAACAAGGTATACTTGGGGTGTGCCTACTTCTGCAGCAGCACCCGCACTTGAGGTCACCGACGAGCAGCGCGTCGAGCTGGTGAGGTTGTCG
>WHTJ01000062.1 GCA_009377795.1 Propionibacteriales bacterium
CCGTTCGGAGTCATGCTGCGGGCCAGTCCGTACGGCGTTTCGGGGGCGGCCTCGCCGGGAGTTCGGCCACTCTCGGTAACGGTCGCTTCCCCCCGAAGACGCACGGCTTGGCAGCAGTCGGCCAGTAGGCTAAACTGCTTATTTGCGCTGCCTCCCGATCGTCTCCTGCCCTGTGGGGGTCGATGTTGGCATGCACTGGGATGAGTCCATGAGCCTCGGAAGGACCCCTTTTGGCCGCCACGCGCAATGCCGCTAACCGTACCAGCAACAACCACCAGCGTCGTGTCTCTTTCGCCAAGATCAAGGAACCTCTAGAAGTCCCCGATCTGCTCGCGCTCCAAGTCGACAGTTTCTCCGGCCTTTCCGGCGACGAAGCGTGGAAGCAGCGGGTGAAGTCTGCCCGCGAAGAGGGGCGCGACGACGTCAGCACGAAGTCCGGTCTGGAGGAGATCTTCGAGGAGATCTCGCCCATCGAGGACTTCTCCGGGACCATGTCGCTGTCGTTCCGCGACCACCGGTTCGAGCCGGCGAAGAACACGGTCGAGGAGTGCAAAGAGCGCGACATGACGTACGCCGCGCCGCTCTTCGTCACCGCCGAGTTCATGAACAACGAGACCGGCGAGATCAAGAGCCAGACCGTCTTCATGGGCGACTTCCCGTTGATGACGAACAAGGGCACTTTCATCATCAACGGGACCGAGCGCGTGGTCGTATCGCAGCTCGTCCGCTCCCCGGGTGTCTACTTCGAGCGCACGCCGGACAAGACGAGCGACAAGGACGTCTACACCGCCAAGATCATCCCCTCCCGGGGGGCCTGGCTGGAGTTCGAGGTCGACAAGCGCGACACCGTCGGCGTACGCCTCGACCGCAAGCGGAAGCAGAACGTCACCGTCCTGCTGAAGGCGCTGGGCTGGACGGAGGCCCAGATCCTGGAGGAGTTCGGCGAGTACGAGTCGATGCGCCTGACCCTGGAGAAGGACCACACCTCGGGTCAAGAGGACGCCCTGCTGGACATCTACCGCAAGCTGCGTCCGGGCGAACCCCCGACCCGGGAGGCCGCCGAGACGCTGCTCGACAATTACTACTTCAACCCCAAGCGGTACGACCTGGCCAAGGTCGGTCGCTACAAGATCAACAAGAAGCTCGGCCTCGAGCTGCCGTTCGACCAGCAGCGGTTGACCATCGAGGACATCGTCGCGGCCATCCGGTTCCTGGTCGCGCTGCACGATGGCCGGACCGAGCTCGAGTCGCCGCGCGGCGAGCTCGTGATCGAGTCCGACGACATCGACCACTTCGGCAACCGCCGCCTGCGCACGGTCGGCGAGCTGATCCAGAACCAGCTGCGCACGGGTCTCGCCCGCATGGAGCGGGTCGTGCGCGAGCGCATGACGACGCAGGACGTCGAGGCGATCACCCCGCAGACGCTGATCAACATCCGGCCGGTGGTGGCGGCGCTGAAGGAGTTCTTCGGTACGTCGCAGCTCAGCCAGTTCATGGACCAGACCAACCCGATCGCGGGGCTGACCCACAAGCGGAGGCTGTCGGCGCTCGGTCCCGGTGGTCTGAGCCGGGAGCGCGCCGGCATGGAGGTTCGCGACGTCCACCCCTCGCACTACGGGCGGATGTGTCCCATCGAGACTCCGGAAGGGCCGAACATCGGCCTGATCGGGTCGCTCGCGTCCTTCGGGCGGGTCAACCCGTTCGGCTTCGTCGAGACGCCGTACCGCAAGGTGAAGAACGGCAAGGTCACCGACCAGGTCGTCTATCTGACCGCCGACGAGGAGGACCGCTTCACGATCGCCCAGGCCAACGCGCCGCTGGACGACAAGCAGCACTTCGTCGAGGAGACCGTGCTGGCGCGCCAGCGGCACGGTGAGTTCGAGCTGGTCGACGCCGGCGACGTCGACTACATGGACGTCTCCCCGCGCCAGATGGTGTCGGTCGCGACCGCGATGATCCCGTTCCTGGAGCACGACGACGCCAACCGGGCCCTGATGGGCTCGAACATGCAGCGCCAGGCCGTGCCGCTGATCCGCACGCAGGCTCCACTGGTCGGTACCGGCATGGAGTACCGCGCGGCGGTCGACGCCGGCGACGTCGTGGTGGCGGAGAAGGCCGGCGCGGTCACCGAGGTGTGCGCCGACTACGTCGAGGTGGCGAACGACGACGGCACCCAGCAGACGTACCGGCTGGACAAGTTCCGGCGTTCCAACCAGACGACGTGCATCAACCAGCGCCCGCTGGTCGACGAGGGTGACCGGCTGGAGGTCGGTACGCCGATCGCCGACGGGCCGTGCACCGACGACGGCGAGATGGCGTTGGGCAGCAACCTGCTCGTCGCGTTCATGTCGTGGGAGGGCCTCAACTACGAGGACGCGATCATCCTGTCCCAGCGCCTGGTGCAGGAGGACGCCCTCACTTCGATTCACATCGAGGAGCACGAGGTCGACGCCCGCGACACCAAGCTGGGGCCCGAGGAGATCACCCGCGACATCCCCAACGTGAGCGACGAGATGCTGGCCGACCTCGACGAGCGCGGCATCATCCGCATCGGCGCCGAGGTCACCAACGGCGACATCCTGGTCGGCAAGGTCACCCCGAAGGGCGAGACCGAGCTGACCCCCGAGGAGCGGCTGCTGCGGGCGATCTTCGGTGAGAAGGCCCGCGAGGTCCGGGACACGTCCCTGAAGGTCCCGCACGGCGAAGAGGGCACGGTCATCGGCGTCCGGGTCTTCGACCGGGACGAGGGCGACGAGCTGCCGCCGGGCGTGAACCAGCTCGTGCGGGTCTACGTCGCGCAGAAACGGAAGATCTCGGACGGCGACAAGTTGGCCGGCCGGCACGGCAACAAGGGCGTGATCGCCAAGATCCTCCCGGTGGAGGACATGCCGTTCCTGGAGGACGGCACTCCCGTCGACGTCATCCTCAACCCCCTGGGTGTTCCGGGGCGGATGAACGTCGGCCAGGTCCTCGAAATCCACCTCGGCTGGATTGCCAAGCAGGGTTGGAAGGTCGAGGGTCTCGGCGAGGAGTGGCAGAAGCGCCTCGCAGCCGTCGGCGCCGCGGAGGCAGGCCCCGACACCAAGGTCGCGACGCCAGTGTTCGACGGTGCCAAGGAGGACGAGATCCAGGGCATGCTCGCGTGCACGAATCCGAACCGCGACGGCGACCGGCCGGTCGGCAACGACGGCAAGGCGAGGCTGTTCGACGGGCGGTCCGGCGAGCCGTTCCCGGACCCGGTGGCGATCGGCTACATGTACCTCCTGAAGCTCCACCACCTGGTCGACGACAAGATCCACGCGCGCTCGACCGGTCCGTACTCGATGATCACGCAGCAGCCGCTGGGCGGGAAGGCCCAGTTCGGCGGGCAGCGGTTCGGCGAGATGGAGGTGTGGGCGCTCGAGGCGTACGGCGCGGCGTACGCCCTGCAAGAGCTGCTCACGATCAAGTCCGACGACGTACTCGGTCGGGTGAAGGTCTACGAGGCGATCGTCAAGGGCGAGAACATCCCCGAACCCGGGATCCCGGAGTCCTTCAAGGTCCTCGTCAAGGAGATGCAGTCGTTGTGCCTGAACGTCGAGGTGCTGTCCAGCGATGGCACCGCGGTCGAGATGCGCGACAGCGAGGAGGACGTGTTCCGGGCGGCCGAGGAGCTCGGTATCGATCTGTCACGGCGTGAGCCCAGCAGCGTAGAGGAGGTCTGAGCCGCCGGCTCGAGGCCGATGCTCAAGACCCTGAACCACAAGCAACTAAGCCATAGGCGAGAAACGACATCAGAGGGAACGCTCGTGCTGGATGTGAACTTCTTCGACGAGTTGCGCATCGGTTTGGCAACAGCCGATGACATTCGTCAGTGGTCGAACGGCGAGGTCAAGAAGCCGGAGACCATCAACTACCGGACTCTCAAGCCGGAGCGTGACGGCCTGTTCTGCGAGAAGATCTTCGGGCCGACACGGGACTGGGAGTGCTACTGCGGCAAGTACAAGCGGGTCCGCTTCAAGGGGATCATCTGTGAGCGCTGCGGTGTCGAGGTGACCCGTTCGAAGGTACGCCGGGAGCGGATGGGCCACATCGAGCTCGCGGCGCCGGTGACGCACATCTGGTACTTCAAGGGTGTGCCCAGCCGGCTCGGCTACCTGCTCGACCTGGCCCCGAAGGACCTCGAGAAGGTCATCTACTTCGCGGCGTACATGATCACCCACGTCGACGAGGAGGCGCGCCACCGCGACCTGCCGTCGCTCGAGGGCAAGATCGACGTCGAGCGCAAGCAGCTCGAGCAGCGTCGCGACAGCGACATCGACGCCCGCGCCAAGAAGATGGAGGAGGACCTCGCCGAGCTGGAGGCCGAGGGCGCGAAGGCCGACGCGCGGCGCAAGGTCAAGGATGCCGCCGAGCGGGAGATGAAGCAGCTCCGCGACCGGGCGCAGCGTGAGCTGGACCGGCTCGAGGAGGTCTGGGACCGCTTCCGCAACCTCAAGGTGCAGGACCTCGAGGGTGACGAGATCCTCTACCGCGACATGAAGCTCCGCTTCGGCAAGTACTTCGAGGGCTACATGGGCGCTCAGGCGATCCAGAAGCGCCTGGAGAGCTTCGACCTGCGGGCCGAGGCCGAGGCGCTGCGCGACGTCATCCGCAGCGGCAAGGGGCAGCGCAAGACTCGTGCCCTGAAGCGGCTGAAGGTCGTGTCCGCGTTCCTGACGACGACCAACAGCCCCGAGGGCATGGTGCTCGACTGCGTGCCGGTGATCCCGCCCGAGCTGCGGCCGATGGTGCAGCTCGACGGTGGCCGGTTCGCGACGTCCGACCTCAACGACCTGTACCGCCGGGTGATCAACCGGAACAACCGGCTCAAGCGGCTGCTCGACCTCGGCGCGCCGGAGATCATCGTCAACAACGAGAAGCGGATGCTCCAGGAGGCCGTCGACTCGTTGTTCGACAACGGCCGCCGTGGCCGTCCGGTGACCGGCCCGGGCAACCGTCCGCTCAAGTCGCTGTCCGACATGCTCAAGGGCAAGCAGGGCCGGTTCCGGCAGAACCTCCTCGGCAAGCGCGTCGACTACTCCGGCCGTTCGGTCATCGTCGTCGGCCCGCAGCTGAAGCTGCACCAGTGCGGCCTGCCTAAGCAGATGGCGCTGGAGCTGTTCAAACCGTTCGTGATGAAGCGGCTGGTCGACCTGAACCACGCACAGAACATCAAGAGCGCGAAGCGCATGGTGGAGCGGGCCCGCCCGATCGTGTGGGACGTGCTGGAGGAGGTCATCGCGGAGCACCCGGTGCTGCTGAACCGCGCACCGACCCTGCACCGCCTCGGCATCCAGGCCTTCGAGCCGCAGCTGATCGAGGGCAAGGCGATCCAGATCCACCCGCTGGTGTGTACGGCGTTCAACGCCGACTTCGACGGCGACCAGATGGCGGTGCACCTGCCGCTGTCCGCCGAGGCGCAGGCCGAGGCTCGGATCCTGATGCTGTCCACCAACAACATCCTGAAGCCGTCGGACGGCCGCCCGGTGACCATGCCCACGCAGGACATGATCATCGGCCTGTTCTACCTCACGATGGAGCGGGACGGCCTTCCCGGCGAGGGGCGCGCCTTCTCCTCCGTCGGCGAGGCGCTCATGGCGTTCGACCGGCGCGAGATCGACCTGCAGTCCAAGGTCAAGCTGCGGCTGACCGGGGTACGCCCGCCGCTCGGCGCCGAGGTGCCCGAGGGGTGGGAGCCCGGCAGTCTGCTGACCATGGAGACGACCCTCGGTCGCGCGCTGTTCAACGATGCACTGCCCGAGGACTACGCGTACGTCAACTACGAGGTCGGCAAGAAGCACCTCGGCCAGATCGTCAACGATCTCGCCGAGCGCTACCCGAAGGTCGAGGTCAGCCGTGCTCTGGACGCCCTGAAGGACCTGGGCTTCCACTGGGCCACGAGGTCCGGCCTGACGATCTCGATCGACGACGTCGTCACGTCGGGGGGCAAGCAGGCCATTCTCGACGGCTACGAGGCTCAGGCGACCAAGGTGCAGCAGCAGTTCGGCCGCGGTCTGATCACCGACGACGAGCGGCGCCAGGAGCTGATCGAGATCTGGACGCAGGCCACCCACGAGGTCGCGCGCGACATGGAGGGCGCGTTCGAGAAGACGAACCCGATCTACATGATGGTGCACTCGGGTGCGCGCGGGAACATGACGCAGGTACGTCAGATCGCCGGCATGCGTGGTCTGGTCGCCAACCCGAAGGGTGACATCATTCCCCGGCCGATCAAGACGAACTTCCGCGAGGGCCTCTCCGTACTGGAGTACTTCGTCTCCACGCACGGTGCCCGTAAGGGTCTGGCCGACACGGCCCTGCGTACCGCCGACTCCGGCTACCTGACCAGGCGCCTGGTCGACGTGTCACAGGACGTCATCATCCGCGAAGAGGACTGCGGCACCGAGCGCGGGCTGATCAAGCGGATCGGCACCAAGACCGACGACGGCAGGACGGTCAAGGCGGAGAACGTCGAGGCCGCGGCGTACGCCCGCTGCGCGGCGACCGAGATCACCCACCCGAAGTCCGGCGAGACCCTGGTCGAGGTCGGCGGGGACATCGGCGACGTCAAGATCCAGGAGCTCGTGGACGCCGGGGTCGAGGAGATCCGCGTACGGTCCGTGCTGACCTGTGAGGCGCGCACCGGGGCGTGTGCGAAGTGCTACGGGCGCTCGCTGGCCACCGGCAAGCTGGTGGACATCGGCGAGGCCGTGGGCATCATCGCCGCGCAGTCGATCGGCGAGCCCGGCACCCAGCTGACGATGCGGACCTTCCACACCGGAGGTGTGGCGTCGGCCGAGGACATCACGCAGGGTCTGCCGCGTGTGGTCGAGCTGTTCGAGGCGCGCCAGCCCAAGGGCAAGGCGCCGATCACCGAGACCGCCGGGCGGGTCAAGATCGAGGAGTCGGAGAAGGCCCGCAAGATCGTGGTGGTCCCCGACGACGGTTCCGAGGAGGAGTCGTACCCGGTGACCAAGCGGTCCCGGCTCCTGGTCTCCGACGGCGACCATGTGGGTGTCGGCCAGCAGCTCACGGGCGGTACCCCGGACCCGCAGGACGTGCTGCGCATCCTGGGTGTCCGCAAGGCGCAGGAGCACCTGGTGGACGAGGTTCAGCAGGTGTACCGGGTCCAGGGCGTGTCGATTCACGACAAGCACGTCGAGATCATCATCCGGCAGATGCTCCGCCGGGTGACCGTGATCGAGTCCGGCGACTCCCAGCTGCTCCCGGGCGAGCTGGCCGAGCGGGTCCGGTTCGAGGAGGAGAACCGCCGAGTGGTCGCCGAGGGCGGCACCCCGGCCTCCGGCCGTCCGGTGCTGATGGGCATCACGAAGGCCTCGCTGGCCACCGAGTCGTGGCTGTCGGCGGCGTCGTTCCAGGAGACCACCCGAGTGCTCACGGACGCGGCCATCCACGCCAAGTCCGACGCGCTGAAGGGTCTCAAGGAGAACGTCATCATCGGCAAGCTGATCCCGGCCGGTACCGGACTCGAGCGTTATCGCGGCGTCCGGGTGGAGCCCACCGAGGAGGCGCGAGCCCAGGCCTACTCGATCGGCGGGTACGAGTCGTACGACTACGACTTCGGTGAGGGCGGCGCCGGCCAGTCGGTGGCGCTGGACGACTTCGACTTCGGGTCGTATCAGAACTGACGTCGTGTCCGTCCCGGCGGCGTACTCTCAGCGTCGCCGGGACGGATGGGCTACGGCGCGTCTGCTCGGAGCTGCCAGACTGGGCAGATGACCATCGATCGGCTCGGAGCCCTTCGGCACGTGGTGGACCGGATGGCGGCCGTCCTCTCGGCCGCGCCACCGGCGAGCGAGGTCCCCGCTTGCCCGGAGTGGACGGTCGCGGATCTCACGGCGCACATCATCAGCGTGCATCGATGGGCGGCGTCCATCATGCTGTCGACCACGAAGCAGGAGTTCCCCGACGTACGCCCCGAGGACGACCTGGCGGCGTGGTACGCGCGAATGGCCGCGGCGTTGCTGGCGACCGTGGACGCCGTGGACCCGCGGGAGACCTGCTGGACGATGGATCCCACCAACCGGACGGTGGCGTTCTGGCGTCGCCGGCAGCTGCACGAGACGCTGGTCCATTCCGTCGACGTGGCGCAGGCTCGACCCGGCGAGGTCGCGCCGATCGACCCGGATGTCGCCGTCGACGGGATCGATGAGGTGCTGACCATGTGGCTGCCACGGATGGAGAGACGCGGCGTGTCGGCCGACCTGGTCGCCCCGGTGTGCGTTCGCGCCAACGACACCGGCGATGCCTGGCTGGTCACACCCCGCCCGGGCGAGGCACCCGAGGTGACGCCCGGTGTGAGTCACGAGTCCTACGTCGCCGGCCCCGCCGCCGATGTGTTCCTCATGATGTGGAAGCGCGCGGCCGGGCCGGTCGACGTACACGGTGATGCCGCGGAACGCTTCCTGGCGAGCCGGCTGACCCCCTGACCGCCTGACCCGTGTTTTGACCGTGGCTGAGGGCTCGGGTAATCTTTATCGGCGTGCCTGGCTGGTCCAGGCCATGACGTATGCCAGCACGACGCGGCGCACGTCGCACGACCCACCTCCCGCCACCGGATTCGGTGGTAACGACAGCGGACTCGGGCGACACGCCCGACCGCGCGGGTCGCCCAGATCCCTCTTGGCAACCCGACCGACCCAGGAACCGACCGAGCCATAGCGACCGGAAAGAGAACGACGCGGTGCCCACCATCCAGCAGTTGGTCCGCAAGGGCCGCAAGGACAAGGTGTCGAAGAACAAGACACCCGCGCTCAAAGGCTCGCCGCAGCGGCGTGGTGTGTGCACGCGTGTCTACACAACGACGCCGAAGAAGCCGAACTCCGCCCTTCGCAAGGTCGCCCGGGTCCGGCTCACCAGCGGCATCGAGGTCACGGCCTACATCCCCGGCGTCGGTCACAACCTCCAGGAGCACTCCATCGTGCTCGTTCGCGGTGGTCGGGTGAAGGACCTTCCGGGTGTCCGCTACAAGATCGTCCGCGGTTCCCTCGACACCCAGGGCGTGAAGAACCGCAAGCAGGCGCGTAGCCGGTACGGCGCGAAGAAGGAGAAGAGCTAATGCCGCGCAAGGGTCCGGCCCCGAAGCGACCGGTACAGGTCGACCCGGTCTACACCAACACGCTGGTGACCCAGCTGATCAACAAGGTCTTGGTCAGCGGCAAGAAGCAGGTCGCCGAGCGCATCGTCTACACCGCGCTCGAGGGTTGCCGGGAGAAGACCGGCACCGATCCCGTCGTCACGCTCAAGCGGGCGCTGGACAACGTCAAGCCGGCGATCGAGGTCAAGAGCCGTCGCGTGGGCGGCGCCACTTACCAGGTTCCGGTGGAGGTGCGCGGATCGCGGTCGACGACGCTGGCCCTGCGCTGGCTTGTGCATTACTCCCAGGAGCGCCGGGAGAAGACGATGTCCGCGCGCTTGATGAACGAGCTGCTCGATGCCTCCAACGGGCTCGGGGCCAGCGTCAAGCGCCGCGAGGACACCCACAAGATGGCCGACGCCAACAAGGCGTTCGCTCACTATCGCTGGTGAGCTAGTGCCGGGCGGCTCGCCGCGGCGTGGGCCCCACTGATCAAGCTTTATCCACACACGACTTCGAGGAATGTCCCAAGGTGGCTACCAACATCACCACCGACCTGGCCAAGGTCCGCAACATCGGCATCATGGCCCACATCGACGCGGGCAAGACCACCACCACCGAGCGGATCCTGTTCTACACCGGCATCAACTACAAGATCGGCGAGGTCCACGACGGCGCCGCCACCATGGACTGGATGGAGCAGGAGCAGGAGCGCGGCATCACCATCACGTCCGCCGCGACCACCTGTGAATGGAAAGACCACACGATCAACATCATCGACACTCCCGGCCACGTCGACTTCACGGTCGAGGTGGAGCGTTCGCTGCGGGTCCTCGACGGTGCCGTGGCGGTCTTCGACGGTGTCGCCGGTGTGGAGCCGCAGTCCGAGACCGTGTGGCGGCAGGCCGACCGCTACCAGGTTCCCCGCCTGTGCTTCGTGAACAAGCTCGACCGCACCGGTGCGGAGTTCCACCGCTGTGTCGACATGATCGAGAACCGCCTGGCCGCGACGCCGCTCGTACTCCAGATCCCGATCGGCACGGAGGCCGACTTCATCGGCGTCGTCGACCTCGTCCGCATGCGCGCGCTCACCTGGCGTGGCGAGACGGTCAAGGGCGAGGACTACACGGTCGAGGAGATCCCCGAGACGCACACCGATGCCGCGCGCGAATGGCGTGACCGGTTGCTGGAGACCCTTGCCGAGTCCGACGACGAGATCATGGAGCTCTATCTCGAGGGCGAGGAGCCGTCCGTCGAGCAGCTCGAGGCGGGCATCCGCCGGGCGACCATCGCCGCCACCGTGACCCCGGTGCTGTGCGGTACGGCGTTCAAGAACAAGGGCGTGCAGCCGTTGCTCGACGCGGTCATCTCGTACCTGCCGGCACCGATCGACGTCTCCGGGATCACGGGTCACGACGTTAAAGACGAGGACGTCGCCGTGGAGCGCAGCCCGAGCGAGGACGAGCCGTTCGCCGCGCTGGCGTTCAAGATCATGGCCGACCCGCATCTCGGCAAGCTCACGTACCTCCGGGTCTATTCCGGTCGGCTCGACGCGGGCACGCAGGTGCTTAACCCCACCAAGGGCAAGCGCGAGCGGATCGGCAAGATCTACCGGATGCACGCCAACAAGCGCGAGGAGATCGCGTCCATCGGCGCCGGTCAGATCGTCGCCGTGATGGGCCTGAAGGACACCACCACCGGTGAGACGCTGTGCGACCAGGCGCGCCCGGTGGTGCTGGAGTCGATGACCTTCCCGGCGCCGGTGCTCCACATCGCCATCGAGCCGAGGTCGAAAGGCGACCAGGAGAAGCTCACGATGGCGATCCAGCGGCTGTCCGAGGAGGACCCGACGTTCCAGGTGCGCACCGACGACGAGACCGGCCAGACCATCATCGCCGGCATGGGCGAGCTTCACCTCGAGATCCTGGTCGACCGGATGAAGCGCGAGTTCCGGGTCGAGGCGAACGTCGGCAAGCCCCAGGTGGCGTATCGCGAGACCATCCGCCGCCCGGTCCAGAAGATCGACTACACCCACAAGAAGCAGACCGGCGGCCACGGCCAGTTCGCCAAGGTGATCATCGACCTCGAGCCGACCGGCGGCAGCGGCGACGGTGGTTACGAGTTCGTCAACGCGGTCACCGGTGGCCGGATCCCCCGCGAGTACATTCCCGCGGTGGACGAGGGTGTCCAGGAGGCGATGGAGTTCGGCGTGCTCGCCGGGTATCCGATGGTCGACCTGAAGGTCACCCTGCAGGACGGCGCCTATCACGAGGTGGACTCCTCGGAGATGGCGTTCAAGATGGCCGGCCGGATGGTTCTCAAGGACGCCGCGAACCGCGCTCATCCCGTGTTGCTGGAGCCGATGTTCGCGGTCGAGGTGACGACACCCGAGGACTACATGGGCGAGGTGATCGGTGACCTGAACTCCCGGCGCGGGCATGTCAACGCGATGGAGGAGGGGCCCGGCGGCAGCCGGATCGTGAAGGCTCTGGTCCCGCTTTCGGAGATGTTCGGATACGTTGGCGACTTGCGTTCCAAGACACAGGGGCGTGCGATGTACACCATGCAGTTCGATTCGTACGCCGAGGTGCCGAAGAACGTCGCCGACGAGATCGTCAAGAAGGTCCGGGGCGAATAGGCTCGGGCCCCAGGACCACGTACGACGTCTGACAGCGCAGAAGAGAAACGAAGTCTAGGAGGAATCCAGTGGCGAAGGCCAAGTTCGAGCGGACCAAGCCGCACGTCAACATCGGCACCATCGGCCACATCGACCACGGGAAGACCACTCTGACCGCGGCGATCACGAAGGTGCTGCACGACAAGAATCCCGATCAGAATCCCTTCCAGCCCTTCGACGAGATCGACAAGGCGCCGGAGGAGAAGCAGCGCGGCATCACGATTTCGATCGCGCACGTCGAGTACCAGACAGACAATCGCCACTATGCGCATGTCGACTGTCCCGGTCACGCCGACTACATCAAGAACATGATCACCGGTGCGGCCCAGATGGACGGCGCCATCCTCGTCGTGGCCGCCACCGACGGCCCGATGCCGCAGACCCGCGAGCACGTCGTGCTCGCGCGGCAGGTCGGCGTACCCGCGATCGTGGTCGCGCTGAACAAGTGCGACATGGTCGACGACCAGGAGATCATCGAGCTGGTCGAGCTCGAGGTGCGTGAGCTCCTCAACGAGTACGAGTACCCCGGCGACGACGCGGCCGTGGTGCGGGTCGCGGCGGCACCCGCGCTCGAGGGCGACGCCACGTGGGGCGAGGCGGTCGCCGAGCTGATGGACGCCGTGGACGAGAACATCCCGACCCCGGAGCGGGAGAGCGACAAGCCGTTCCTGATGCCGGTCGAGGACGTCTTCACGATCACCGGGCGCGGCACGGTCGTGACCGGCCGGATCGAGCGCGGCGTGGTCAAGCTGAACGAGACCGTCGACATCGTCGGCATCCGCGAGCAGAAGCAGACCACCACGGTCACCGGCATCGAGATGTTCCGCAAGCTGCTCGACGAGGGCCAGGCCGGTGAGAACGTCGGTCTGCTGCTCCGGGGCACCAAGCGCGAAGATGTCGAGCGCGGCATGGTCGTGATCAAGCCCGGCACGACCACGCCGCACACGAACTTCGAGGCGCAGGTCTACATCCTGTCCAAGGAGGAGGGCGGCCGGCACACGCCGTTCTTCAACAACTACCGGCCTCAGTTCTACTTCCGCACGACCGACGTCACCGGTGTGGTCACGCTGCCGGAGGGCACCGAGATGGTGATGCCCGGCGACAACACCGAGATGACGGTCGAGCTGATCCAGCCGATCGCGATGGAGGAGGGCCTGCGCTTCGCCATTCGCGAGGGTGGCCGCACCGTCGGCGCCGGCAGGGTCACCAAGATCCTCAAGTAGCCCAGACGGCGCTCAGGCGGCGCCTCGCTGCGTTCTCGCATCAGCTTGCCTGCCTTTAGCAGGCGGCGCTCCCTGCGGCCTGGCGAGGCATCCACCTGAGCGCCGCTGGCCGTGGCCGAGCGAGCACCTCGATTCGTCAGACTTGGTGTTCGTCTGGCATACTGTCCAAGTTGCCCTCTCAGGAGCTGGGGCATTGTCTCCGGCTCTGACCCCAGACCGATTCGACAGCGAGTAGTGCTGTGTCGCGGACGCGACACGCCCGACCTCGGGGGTCGAAGTCGGTGAGCACGCACGCGCTCCCCCGTGGTGCGCGACCAATCCAGCGGTACGAGTAGAAGGACGAGACAAAGAGCTATGGCGGGACAGAAGATCCGCATCAGGCTCAAGGCCTACGACCACGAGGTCATCGACTCCTCGGCGCGCAAGATCGTGGACACGGTCACGCGTACGGGTGCCTCGGTCGCCGGTCCTGTGCCTCTGCCGACCGAGAAGAACGTGTTCTGCGTGATTCGCTCACCGCACAAGTACAAGGACAGCCGCGAGCACTTCGAGATGCGCACCCACAAGCGCCTCATCGACATCATCGATCCCACCCCGAAGACGGTGGACTCGCTGATGCGTCTCGAACTCCCCGCTGGCGTCGACATCGAGATCAAGCTCTGAGGAAGGCGCATGAGCAGCAACAAGTCCGTGCGCGGCCTGCTGGGCAGGAAGCTCGGCATGACCCAGACCTGGGACGAGAACAACCGCGTCGTACCGGTGACGGTGATCGACGCGGCGTCCAACGTCGTCACCCAGGTACGTTCCGCCGAGAAGGACGGTTACACCGCCGTACAGCTCGGGTTCGGTGCCGTGGACAGCCGACGAGTCGTCCGGCCGCAACGCGGTCACTTCGAGAAGGCCGGCGTCACCCCGCGCCGCCATCTGGCCGAGATCCGGACGGCGGACGCGGAGTCGTACGCCCCGGGCCAGGAGCTGAGCCCCGATCTGTTCACCGCCGGTGAGCTGGTCGACGTCACCGGCACCGGCAAGGGCAAGGGGTACGCCGGCGTCGTCAAGCGGCACGGGTTCTCCGGGCTGCGCGCGAGCCACGGTGTGCACCGCGTCCACCGCTCGCCGGGCTCGATCGGCAACGCCGCGACGCCCAGCCGGGTGTTCAAGGGCATTCGGATGGCCGGGCGGATGGGTCGCGAGACCGTCACGTCGCAGAACATCACGGTGCACTCCGTGGACACCGAGAAGGGCCTCATCCTGCTCAAGGGTGCGGTTCCCGGGCCGCGGGGGAGCGTCGTGATGATTCGTAGTGCCTCGAAGGCGAAGGGAGTCGACACGTGAGCGAGCTTGCGAGCGAACAATGCAACTCAGTACGTCACGTCACGGAGCCGACGAGCGAGAGCGAGGAGGCGAAGTGACGTCCATTGACGTGATCGACGTCGCCGGGAAGAAGTCCGGGAAGGTCGAGCTTCCGGCCGAGATCTTCGACACCCAGGTGAACATCCCGCTCATCCACCAGGTGGTCGTGGCCCAGCAGGCGGCCGCCCGCAGCGGCACCCATGCGACCAAGGGCCGCGGTGCCGTGGCCGGTGGCGGCAGCAAGCCCTATCGGCAGAAGGGCACGGGGCGGGCTCGCCAGGGTTCGATCCGGGCGCCGCAGTTCACCGGCGGCGGCGTCGTACACGGGCCCACTCCGCGCAGCTACGCGCAGCGCACACCGAAGAAGATGAAGGCCGCCGCACTGCGCGGAGCGCTCTCGGACCGCGCCCGGGCCGGCCGGGTGCACGTCGTCGAGGCTCTGGTCGAGTCCGAGACGCCGTCCACCAAGAGCGCCCGGACCGTGCTGGCCCGGCTCACCGAGCGTCCGCACGTGTTGCTGGTTCTGGAGCGGGACGACGACCAGACCTGGCTGAGCGTCCGCAACCTGCCATACGTACACGTGCTCTCGCCCGACCAGCTCAACACCTACGACGTCCTCGTGAGCGACGACGTGGTGTTCACCAAGGCGGCGTACGACGCCTTCGTCGCCGGACCGCAGAAGAGCACGGAGAGCGAGGAGGCGAAGTGAGCAGTCTGCACAAGGACCATCGCGACATCCTGCTCGCTCCCGTGGTGAGCGAGAAGAGCTACGGCCTGCTCGACCAGAACAAGTACACGTTCCTGGTACATCCCGAGGCCAGCAAGACCGAGATCAAGATCGCGGTCGAGAAGGTGTTCGACGTCAAGGTGACCTCGGTCAACACGATGAACCGGCAGGGCAAGCGGCGTCGGCTGCGTACCGGCTTCGGGCAGCGCGCCGCGTCGAAGCGGGCGATCGTGAGCGTGGCCGAGGGCCAGCGGATCGACATCTTCGGCGGACCGGTGGCGTGACGAGGATCGAGGACACACATGGCAATCCGTAAGCACAAGCCGACGACCCCCGGACGCCGAGGTTCGAGTGTCTCCGACTTCGTCGAGGTCACCCGTTCCACTCCGGAGAAGTCCCTGGTCAAGCCGCTGCCGAAGAAGGGCGGCCGCAACGGCCAGGGCCGGACGACCGTCCGCCACCAGGGTGGCGGCCACAAGCGGGCGTACCGGATCATCGACTTCCGCCGCTACGACAAGGACGGCGTGCCGGCCAAGGTCGCGCACATCGAGTACGACCCCAACCGCACGGCGCGGATCGCCCTGCTGCACTACGCGGACGGGGAGAAGCGCTACATCATCGCGCCGAGGGACCTCAAGCAGGGCATGCGCGTCGAGTCCGGTCCGCGCGCCGACATTCAGCCGGGCAACAACCTGCCGCTGCGCAACATCCCGGTCGGAACAACCGTGCATGCCGTCGAGCTGCGTCCCGGCGGCGGCGCCAAGATCGCCCGCTCCGCGGGCAACAGCGTGCAGCTGGTGGCCCGCGAGGGCGGCCGGGCGCAGCTTCGGATGCCCTCCGGCGAGGTGCGGTACGTCGAGGTGCGCTGCCGGGCGACGGTCGGCGAGGTCGGCAACGCCGAGCAGTCCAACATCAGCTGGGGCAAGGCGGGACGCAACCGCTGGAAGAACAAGCGCCCGAGCGTACGCGGCGTGGTCATGAACCCGGTCGACCACCCGCACGGCGGCGGCGAGGGCAAGAGCTCGGGTGGTCGCCACCCGGTCTCGCCGTGGGGCCGTCCCGAGGGCCGTACGCGCAAGCGCAAGCCCAGTGACCAGATGATCGTCCGCCGTCGCCGTCGTAAGAGCGGAAAGCGCTGAGGAAGGGCCTGACCAATGCCACGTAGCCTGAAGAAGGGCCCGTTCGTCGACGACCATCTGATCAAGAAGGTGGACGTGCAGAACGACAACGGCACCAAGAACGTCATCCGGACGTGGTCGCGTCGCTCGATGATCGTGCCGGCGATGATCGGCCACACGATCGCGGTGCACGACGGCCGCAAGCACGTCCCGGTGTTCATCCAGGAGTCCATGGTCGGGCACAAGCTGGGCGAGTTCGCCCCCACCCGAACCTTCCGGGGCCATGAGAAGGACGACCGCAAGAGCCGCCGCCGCTGATCGGCGCGGTCCACAGATCGACGAGAGAGTTCGAAGATGACCGTTAAGGAGCGTTGGCGCGTCAGCGCCCGGCGCGAGACGCTGCTGGGTGACGAGCCCGGCGCCTTCGCCGTGGCGCGCTTCGTACGGGTGAGCCCGCCGAAGGCGCGCCGGGTGGTGGATCTGGTACGCGGCCTCGCCGTGGACGAAGCGCTCGGCGTACTCCGGTTCGCCCCGCAGGCCGCCAGCCAGCCGGTCTACAAGGCCATCGAGAGCGCCGTGGCCAACGCCGAGACCACCGAGTCGCTCGACCGTGACTCGCTGGTGGTGGCCAAGGTGCTGGTGAACGAGGGACCGACCATGAAGCGCTGGCGCCCGCGGGCGCAGGGCCGCGCCTCGCGCATCAACAAGCGCACGTGCCACATCACCGTGGTGGTGCAGCCGGCCTCCGAGGACGGCGATACCACGAAGGGCAGGACCCGCTGATGGGACAGAAGATCAACCCGAACGGCTTCCGCCTGGGCATCTCGACCGACCACAAGAGCCGCTGGTACGCCGACAAGCTGTACAAGGACTACGTCGGCGAGGACGTGCAGATCCGCAAGCTGCTGACCAAGGGCATGGAGCGGGCCGGCATCTCCCGGGTCGAGATCGAGCGCACCCGCGACCGGGTCCGGGTCGACATCCACACCGCGCGCCCGGGCATCGTCATCGGGCGCCGTGGAGTCGAGGCCGACCGCATCCGGGGCAGCCTCGAGCAGCTCACCGGCAAGCAGGTTCAGCTGAACATCCTGGAGGTCAAGAACTCCGAGGTGGACGCCCAGCTCGTGGCCCAGGGCGTCGCCGACCAGCTCTCCGGCCGGGTCGCGTTCCGGCGAGCGATGCGCAAGGCGATCCAGACCGCGATGCGGTCGGGCGCGAAGGGCATCCGGGTGCAGTGCGCCGGTCGGCTCAACGGCGCGGAGATGTCGCGTACCGAGTTCTACCGCGAGGGCCGCGTGCCGTTGCACACCCTGCGGGCCGACATCGACTACGGCTTCTACGAGGCGCGTACGACGTTCGGCCGGATCGGCGTGAAGGTCTGGATCTACAAGGGCGAGGTCGCCGGCACCCGCGCCGAGCGCGAGGCGCAGGCCGCGGCACGCGCCGCCGCCGGTGGCCGCGGACGCCCGAGCAGCCGCCGCCGTCCGGACCGCGGGGACCGCGGCGACCGCGGTGGCGAGCGCGGCGGCGACCGCCGGGGTCAGCAGCAGAGCCCGCCGTCCACGGAGGGTACGACCGCGAATCCGCCGGCCGAACCGGCCGCGACCGCTGCCGCCACCACCACGACGACACCGGAGGGGGAGGCCTGATGCTCATCCCGAAGCGGGTCAAGCACCGCAAGCAGCACCACCCGCGGCGTCGCGGCATGGCGAAGGGCGGCACCAGCCTGGCCTTCGGTGACTACGGAATCCAGGCGATCGAGGGTCACTACGTCACCAACCGGCAGATCGAGTCCGCCCGTATCGCCATGACGCGGCACATCAAGCGTGGCGGAAAGGTGTGGATCAACATCTACCCGGACCGTCCGCTGACCAAGAAGCCCGCCGAGACCCGGATGGGCTCGGGCAAGGGCTCGCCGGAGTGGTGGATCGCCAACGTCAAGCCCGGCCGGGTGATGTTCGAGCTGTCCGGCGTACCGGAGCCGATCGCCCGCGAGGCGCTTCGCCGGGCGATGCACAAGCTCCCCATGAAGTGCAAGTTCGTGAGCCGCGAAGGCGGTGAGTTCTGATGGGCGCGATGCACAAGCTCCCCATGCTGTGCCCGTTGAGGGGCAAGTTCGTGAGCCGCGAAGGCGGTGAGTTCTGATGGGCGCGATGCACAAGCTCCCCATGCTGTGCCCGTTGAGGGGCAAGTTCGTGAGCCGCGAAGGCGGTGAGTTCTGATGGCCACCACGAAGGCCGCCGAGCTGCGGAACATGGGCGAGTCGGAGCTCGCCACCAAGCTCGGCGAGGCCAAGGCGGAGCTGTTCAACCTGCGGTTCCAGGCCGCCACCGGACAGCTGGAGAGCCACGGCCGGCTGCGCACCGTACGCCGGGACATCGCCCGCATCTACACCGTCCTCCGCGAGCGTGAGCTCGGGATCACGGAGTGGGTCGAGGCCGAGGCCGCGGACGAGCCTTCGGACGAGAGTTCCGAAGAGAGTGCTGAGGAGAAGAGTTCCGACGAGTCCTCCGACGAGGATGCGTCATGAGTGAGCCCGTCCGCCCGGAAGAGACAGGGAACAACGTGACTGACACTGGCACCGCGCCAGGGCGCACTCGCCGCAAGGTCCGCGAGGGCCTGGTGGTGAGCGACAAGATGGACAAGACCGTCGTGGTCAATGTCGAGGATCGCGTGATGCACGCGCTGTACGGCAAGGTCATGCGGCGCAGCAGCCGGTTGAAGGTTCACGACGACCGCAACGAGTGCGGCGTCGGTGACCGGGTCGCGATCATGGAGACGCGGCCGCTGTCGGCCACCAAGCGCTGGCGGGTAATCGAGGTCCTGGAGAAGGCCAAATGATCCAGCAGGAATCGCGGCTGAAGGTCGCCGACAACACCGGAGCCAAGGAGATCTTGTGCATCCGTGTCCTCGGCGGCTCCGGCCGGCGCTACGCCGGGATCGGCGACACCGTTGTGGCGACGGTGAAGGACGCGATCCCCGGTGGCGGCGTCAAGAAGGGCGAGATCGTCAAGGCAGTGATCGTGCGGACCGTGAAGGAACGCCGCCGTCCCGACGGCTCCTACATCCGCTTCGACGAGAACGCCGCGGTCATCCTCCGCACCGACGGCGAGCCGCGGGGCACGCGCATCTTCGGCCCGGTCGGCCGGGAGCTGCGGGACAAGAGGTACATGAAGATCGTGTCGCTTGCTCCGGAGGTGTTGTGATGACGACGACTCTTCACATCAAGAAGGGCGACCAGGTCCGCATCATCGCCGGCAAGGACAGGGGTGCCGAAGGCAAGGTCATCGCCGTCGACTCGGACGCGGGCCGGGTGGTCGTCGAGGGCGTCAACCGGGTGAAGCGGCACACCAAGGTCGTCCAGCAGGGCGGCCGGGGCGGCTCGTCCGGCGGCATCGTGACGCAGGAGGCGTCGGTCGACGCGTCCAACGTGACCTTGCTCGTCGAGGTCGACGGCAAGAAGGTGCCGACCCGGGTGGGCTTCCGGCGCGACGAGGTGAGCAAGCGGCGTCCGGACGGGTCGACGTACACCGCTCACCGCAGCGTCCGGATCGCGAAGCGAACCGGTGAGGAGATCTGATGAGCACGCCGACGGAGACGACGGACACCGCGAGGGAGGCTCCTCGCCTGAGGCAGCGCTACCGGGACGAGGTCGTCCCGGAGCTGCGTGACGAGCTCGGCCTGGCCAACATCATGCAGGTGCCCGGCGTAACCAAGATCGTGGTGAACATGGGGGTCGGCGAGGCGGCGCGAGACTCGAAGCTGATGGACGGCGCCGTACGCGACCTGACCGCCATCACGGGTCAACGGCCCGCAGTGACCCGGGCCCGCAGGTCCGTCGCCCAGTTCAAGCTGCGTGCCGGCATGCCCATCGGGGCACACGTCACACTGCGTGGCCAGCGGATGTGGGAGTTCCTGGACCGCCTGCTCACGCTGGCGCTTCCCCGGATCCGCGACTTCCGGGGCCTGTCTCCCAGGCAGTTCGACGGCCGAGGCAACTACACCTTCGGGCTGGACGAGCAGTTCATGTTCCACGAGATCGACGCCGACAGGGTCGACCGGACCCGCGGCATGGACATCACGGTCGTCACCTCGGCGACCACCGACGAAGAGGGGCGCGCGCTCCTCAGGAAACTCGGCTTCCCTTTCGCGGAGCGATAAAAGGAAGCAGAGCGCGGAGCGATAAGGAAGCACAAGCAAGGAGCTCTGAACGTATGGCGAAGACCGCACTGGTCGTCAAGGCCAGCCGCAAACCGAAGTTCAAGGTGCGCGCCTACACCCGCTGCCAGCGGTGTGGCCGGCCGAAGTCCGTGTACCGGAAGTTCGGCCTGTGCCGGGTGTGCCTTCGCGACATGGCACACCGAGGCGAGCTGCCCGGTGTGACGAAGAGCAGCTGGTGACCTTGCGAGCCGACGATTCAACAACGCACACCACCACCCAGATCGCCGAAGGTCCGACGACACCTTGCAGGTCGTCGCGAAACCGCGGAGGGAAAGAGACCTCAAGCCATGACCATGACCGACCCGATCGCAGACATGCTCGCGCGTCTGCGCAATGCCAACCAGGCGTACCACGACTCGGTGTCGATGCCGTTCTCCAAGCTGAAGGTAGGCGTCGCCGAGATCCTCCAGGCGGAGGGCTACATCACCGGTTGGAAGGTGGAGGAGCCGGCCCCCGGTGCGGCGGGCAAGAACCTCACGATGTTCCTCAAGTACGGCCCCAGCCGGGAACGTTCCCTCGCCGGCGTACGTCGCATCAGTAAGCCCGGGCTGCGGGTCTATGCCAAGGCGACCGGCCTCCCGAACGTTCTCGGCGGGCTGGGCATCGCGATCATCTCGACGAGCCATGGCCTGTTGACCGATCGTCAGGCGAAGAAGCAGGGCGTAGGCGGCGAAGTGCTCGCCTACGTCTGGTGAGCAAGGGACCGGAAGGAGAACACGCATGTCACGCATCGGCAAGCTGCCGATCCCGGTTCCGTCCGGCGTGGACGTCACCATCGAGGGCAGCACGGTCACGGTGAAGGGTCCGAAGGGCACGCTCACGCACACGGTCGCCGCGCCGATCGAGATCGTCCGCGCGGACGACGGCTCGCTGGAGGTCAGGCGTCCCGACGACGAACGCGAGAGCCGGGCCCTGCATGGCCTGTCCCGTACGCTGGTCAACAACATGGTCGTCGGCGTAACCGAAGGCTACGAGAAGAAGCTGGAGATCGTCGGTGTCGGCTACCGGGTGGTGCCGAAGGGCCCGTCCACGCTGGAGCTGTCGCTCGGCTACTCGCACTCGATCACGGTGAACGCGCCGGACGGGGTGACGTTCGCCGTCGACGGGCCGGCGAGGCTCGCCGTACACGGCATCGACAAGCAGCAGGTCGGCGAGGTCGCGGCCAACATCCGCAAGCTGCGCAAGCCGGAGCCCTACAAGGGCAAGGGCATCCGCTACGAGGGCGAGCGGATTCGCCGCAAGGTCGGAAAGGCGGGTAAGTGACGATGGCTGTCCGGCTCAGCGCTGGCAAGAGGACCGCGGCACGCAGCAAGGCACGGCTGCGCCGCCAGCTGCGCACGCGCAAGAAGCTCTCCGGTACGCCGGAGCGTCCGCGTCTGGTCGTGACCAGAACGTCGCGGCATCTCGTCGCCCAGATGGTCGACGACGTCGCGGGTCGCACGATCGTCTCGGCGAGCACGATGGAGGCCGACCTGCGTTCGGCCGAGGACGACAAGGTCGCCAAGGCGACCCGGCTCGGCGAGACGCTCGCCGAGCGGGCCAAGGCCGAGGGGATCACGACGGTGGTGTTCGACCGCGCCGGCAACAGGTACCACGGGCGGGTCGCCGCCCTTGCCGACGGCGCCCGCAGTGGCGGGCTCGAGCTCTGACCCGCACGACGCGAGCAGATAGAGAGAGGAAGTTCGAATGAACGCACCCCAGCGCCGTAGTGGCGGTGGAGCCGGTGGCGAGCGGCGTGGTCGCGACGACCGTCGTGGCGGTGCCGCGGACCGCAGCGCGTACATCGAGCGCGTCGTCGCGATCAACCGGGTCGCCAAGGTCGTCCAGGGTGGCCGGCGGTTCAGCTTCACGGCCCTCGTCGTGGTCGGTGACGGTGACGGCACGGTCGGCGTCGGCTACGGCAAGGCCAAGGAAGTGCCCTCCGCGATCGCCAAGGCGGTCGAGGAGGCCAAGAAGCAGTTCTTCAAGGTGCCGCGGAGCCAGGGGACCATCCCGCACCCGGTCCAGGGCGAGAAGTCGGCCGGTGTCGTTCTGCTGCGCCCGGCGTCGCCGGGTACCGGTGTGATCGCGGGTGGGCCGGTCCGAGCCGTACTCGAATGCGCCGGCATCCACGACGTACTCAGCAAGTCGCTCGGCTCGTCCAACGCGATCAACATCGTGCACGCCACCGAGGCGGCGCTCCGCAGCCTCGAGGGCCCGGAGACGGTGGCCGCCCGGCGCGGGCTGCCGGTCGAGGACGTCGCCCCGGCGGCCCTGCTGAGGGCCCGCTCGGAGGTGAGCGCTTGATGTCCCGCCTCCAGGTACGCCAGACCCACTCCACGATCGGCCGCAAGCCGAACCAGCGCGACACCCTGCGCTCGCTGGGCCTGAAGCGGATCGGCGACGTGGTGGTCAAGGAGGACCGCCCGGAGATTCGCGGCATGCTCGCGACCGTCAGCCACCTGGTCGCCGTCGAGGAGGTCGACTGACATGACATTGAAGCTGCATCATCTTCGCCCCGCGCCGGGCGCGAAGACCGCCAAGGTCAGGGTCGGCCGCGGCGAGGGCGGCCGCCGGGGCAAGACCGCGGGTCGCGGTACGAAGGGCACGAAGGCGCGTGGCGCGGTGCCGGCCAAGTTCGAGGGCGGCCAGATGCCGCTGCACATGCGGCTGCCCAAGCTCCGCGGCTTCACCAACCCGTTCCGGGTGGAGTACGAAGTGGTCAACCTCGACCGCCTGGGCGGGCTGTACCCCGAGGGCGGTGACGTGACCGTCGACGACCTGGTCGCCAAGGGCGCCGTGCGCAAGGGCCGACCGGTCAAGATCCTGGGTGGCGGGGAGGCCACCGCGGCGCTGCGGGTGACCGTGCATGCGTTCTCCGCGTCCGCCAAGGAGAAGATCGAGGCGGCGGGAGGATCCGCCACCGAGCTAAAGGAGGCCTTGGCCTCTGAGTTAGGGTGACACGGTGCTGAGCGCCTTCGTAAACGCTTTCCGGACACCGGATCTGCGACGCAAGTTGCTGTTCGTGCTGTTCATTATCGTGTTGTTCCGGATCGGCTCGGTGGTGCCCACGCCCAACGTGCACGTCGCGAACGTGCGCCAATGTGTCACGGATATCGATCAGGCCGGCCTGATCGGCCTGATGAACCTCTTCTCCGGTGGCGCTCTGCTGCAGCTCGCGGTGTTCGCCCTGGGCATCATGCCCTACATCACCGCCAGCATCATCATGCAGCTCCTGCGGGTGGTGATCCCGCGGCTGGAGGCGCTCCACAAGGAGGGCCAGTCCGGTCAAGGAAGGATGACCCAGTACACCCGCTATCTCACGCTCGGGCTGGCCGTACTGCAGTCGACGACGTACGTCGCGATGGCCAGGTCCGGCCAGCTCTTCACCCAGCAATGCCCCGGCGACCTGGTGCACCGTCAGGACGTGTTCGCCGCGGTGGTCATGGTGATCACGATGACCGCCGGTACCGGCGTGATCATGTGGATGGGTGAGCTGATCACCGAGCGCGGGGTCGGTAACGGCATGTCGATCATGATCTTCGTCCAGGTGGTGGCGACCTTCCCGAGCGGTCTCGTGCAGGTGCAGCAACAGAACGGCTGGCCGACCTTCCTGGTCGTGATCATCGTGGGGCTGGCGATCATGGCGGCGGTGCTCTTCATCGAGCAGGCGCAGCGCCGGATCCCGGTCCAGTACGCCCGGCGGATGGTGGGCCGGAAGATGTTCGGCGGCTCGTCGACGTACATCCCGCTGAAGGTCAACCAGGCCGGCATCATCCCGGTCATCTTCGCCACCAGCCTGCTCTACCTGCCGTCACTCTCCACGCAGTTCAACCAGACCGCCGGCTGGTCGCAGTGGCTGCAGGAGTACTTCATCACCCAGCAGCACCCGATCTACATGCTGTCGTTCTACCTGCTCGTGGTCTTCTTCACCTACTTCTACGTGTCGATCACCTTCAACCCGACCGAGGTGGCCGACAACATGAAGAAGTACGGCGGGTTCATCCCGGGAATTCGGGCCGGCCGGCCGACCGAGGAGTACCTCGGCTACGTCCTGTCCAGGATCACGTTCGTCGGCTCCAACTATCTCGGCCTGATCGCGCTGATCCCGCTGATCGCGCTCGTGGTGATCAACGCGAACCAGAACTTCCCGTTCGGGGGTACGTCGATCCTGATCATGGTGGGTGTCGGCCTGTCCACCGTTCAGCAGATCGAGAGCCAGTTGCAGCAGCGCAACTACGAAGGGTTCCTGCGTTGATGCGGCTCATCCTGGTCGGGCCGCCGGGAGCGGGCAAGGGCACGCAGGCGAAGTTCTTGTCGCGGCACTACGGGATTCCGCACATCTCCACCGGCGACATCTTCCGCGCCAACGTCGCAGCGCAGACCCCACTGGGTCTCGAGGCAAAGCGTCACATGGACGGCGGGAATCTCGTACCCGACGAGATCACGATCGCGATGGTGCGCGACCGTCTCTCCGAGGGCGACACGTCTGGTGGGTTCTTGCTGGACGGCTTCCCGCGGACCCTTGCGCAGGCCGCGGCCCTGGACTCCATGCTCGTCGAGATGGACACCCCGCTGGACGCCGTACTCGAGTTCCAGGTCGACGACGAGGAGGTCGTGATACGGCTCGCTGGCCGGCGTACCTGCCAGAAATGCGGCCACATCTGGCATGTCAAGTTCGATCCGCCCGCCGAGGAGGGTGTGTGCGACCTCTGCGGCGGTGAGCTCATCCAGCGCGACGACGACCGGCCGGAGACCATCCGGCGACGGCTCGAGGTGTATGAGGAGCAGACCTCGCCGCTGGTCGACTATTACGCGAAGGCCGGGCTCCTGGTCTCGATCAGCGCCTCCGCATCGGTCGAGGAGGTCACCGACCGGGCTGTCGAGGCCTTGTCGGCATGATGCTTCGTACGCACGGGATCGAGCTCAAGACACCGGCGCAGATCGCGAAGATGCGCGTGGCGGGCCTGGTGGTCGCGCAGACGCTGGAGAAGCTGCGGGCCGCGGTCGCTCCCGGTGTGACGACCGGCGACCTGGACGCGCTCGCTGCCGAGCACATCGACGGTTGCGGGGCCGAGCCGTCGTTCAAGGGTTATCGGGGGTTTCCGGCGACCATCTGCACGTCGGTGAACGATCAGGTGGTGCACGGCATCCCGGGCAGTCTCGAGCTGCGCGAGGGCGACGTGATCTCCATCGACTGCGGCTCGATCGTCGACGGCTGGCACGGCGACGCGGCCATCTCGGTGGCGGTGGGTGAGGTGCCGCCCGAGGTGACCGAGATGATGCGGGTCTGCGAGGAGTCGCTGTGGCGGGGCCTGGCCGCGGCCGGTCTCGGCGGCCGGGTGAGCGACATCTCGTTCGCCGTGGAGAGCTACGTACGTTCGCAGGGGCGTTACGGCATCGTGGAGGACTACGTCGGGCACGGCATCGGGTCGCAGATGCACCAGCCACCGAACGTCCCGAACTTCGGCCGGCCGGGCAAGGGTCCCAAGCTGGTCAAGGGGCTCGCCCTCGCGGTCGAGCCGATGGTGACGCTGGGCACCAAGCAGACCACGGTGCTCAGAGACGACTGGACCGTGGTCACCACCGACGGGTCGTGGTCGGCGCACTTCGAGCACTCGTTCACGCTGACCGACGACGGCGCCTGGGTCCTGACCGCACTCGACGGCGGCCGGGCCCGGCTCTCCGAGCTGGACGTGCCCTGCGCGGAGCCGGAACCGGCTTAGCTCACCCGCTCGGCTTCTGACCAGCTGGGGCGACGGTTCCCTCGCCGCCGAGTCGGAGGGCTGGCATCGGAACAGCGGGTGGGCACCATGGATCGGTGTGATGTCGTCCCTGAATTCGGCCGAGCGACTGTGCCTTGAGCTGGCCTGGCAGGCATTCGGTGCTGGCAGTGTGCCGGTTGGAGCGGTCGTGTTGAATCAGACGGGCGAGGTTGTGGCCACTGGCCGAAGCCGGATGTATGAGCCCAGCGCACCGCCACCGGAATTGGCGAACTCGCTGCTCGCGCACGCTGAGGTCAATGCCCTGGTCGCACTAGACCCTCACCTGCGCTACGAGGATCACACACTCGTCACCGCCCTGGAACCCTGCCCGCTGTGCTTAGGTGCACTGGCCATGTCTACGGTCGGCAGGCTGGTGTACCTCGGAGCCGACCCCTATGGCGGTGCGGTCGGGCTGTTGAGCGACACTCCGCACACCGCGAGGGTCCCGGTCCAGGTTGTTGGACCACGCGATGACGCCGTGGGATTGCTGGTCTCTGCTCTTCACGTTGCGTGCTACCTGCGACGCAATCCTGATGGTGCGGTGGTACGCGTACACCGCGACCTGCGCCCGGACCTCATCAGCATCGCCCATAACCTTCTCGCTGCGAGCGCGATGAGCGGTCGAGGTCGAGACCGTCGGACGGGGACGTCGACGGCGGCGACGGTCGCCTCGGGGTGCGATGGCGTTGGGACGACGGCTGCCTGGTGATCTGGGGGAGGTTCAACCCGGAGGACGGTGCTCGGGTGTTGGCCGGGTTGACCCGGATGGAGCAGCAACGCAACTCCACGCAACCCGCGACCGACGCGGCCGGAGTCGCCGATTCCAACCTTGTGGACGGTGCCATGGAGTACCGAGATCGGACGTTCACACAGAACACGCCCGCCCGGGA
>WHTJ01000005.1 GCA_009377795.1 Propionibacteriales bacterium
GGCTCGTCGAGAACCGGGTGGGCCGGGTGATCCCCGGCGACGATGCGACAGAACAGGCAGTCCACGGGCCCGACCATAGCGGGCCCGGGATTGTGACTCGAACACATGTTCTGCATCTCTGCTTGAGTGCAGTTACCGCGGCGGGCCGCCGATCAGCTCGGTGAGCGGGTGTGTGCATCAGTCTCACGGCTCCCGCTGCGACGGCAGATAGAAGAGCATCCTCATGTCTTGGACTTACCACGGATGACGGTAAGGCGAATTCCTTTACATACCACGGAAGGTAGCTGACACAGGCCCCGTCAGGGCAACCACGACCGGATCTGCTGATCGGTACTTGAGAGGTCCTGACGGCCGACCCGATCCGCCGCCTCGATCATCACCTCACGAGGACTACTGCATTCAAGCAGAGATGCAGAACACATGTTCGATATCATGTGTGGCATGACTCGACCGGTGGCACCAGCCGGATGGCCGCAGGCGGTGCTGCCCGCGGGGGCTCCGGGCTGGGAGGAGTCGGCGGTCTCGTGGCTGCTCGACATCTCGCCGCCGGAGCTGCGTGGGTACGCCGTCCTCCGCCGGCATCCGGTGGCCCTCGTGCGGTTCGCCGTCGTACACACCGATGCCTTCCGAGAGGGCGCGTTGCGCGCGCTCCCGCAGGCCCGCACGACCCTCAGCGACTACGTACAGCCGGACGTGATCGAGGAGTTCGTCGCCGCGTGGGAGCACGAGATCGTGCGGCTGGTCGCGCGTCGTCGCGCGGTGGGGCTCGTCGAGGAGGCCCTGCGACGGCGGTACGCTCCGCGGGATTGAGAGACGTCGGCCGGCCCGGCGGCTCAATCGACGCAGCAGGTCAGTCCGAGCTCGTGTCGCTGCGGGACGCGCGAATGTAGTTCAGGATGGCGACGGCGACTCCACCCCACAGCGCGACCGCACCGATGAGGAACATGACGATGGCTTCGGTGCCCATCTCAGATCACCCTCTCGTGGCTTGGTCGACGGTGAGCTCTTCTTGGGGGCGTAGCAGGGAGAGCACGACTCCGAGGACGATGACGAAGACGGCGGCTCCCCAGCCGAGTGCGATCAGTCCGCTGGCCGGGTAGTCCTCGTAGCGTTCCTGCAACTCGTTCCACAGGTTGTAGATGGTCATGTAGCCGAGCAGCAGCGGAGTCAGCACGGCGAGCGAGATCGTCCACCACGGCCCGGTGCGCACATAGGAGATCCCGTCGATGTGACTGCGCATCTCGCCCAGCCGGCGCAGGATCCACGCGACCAGGATCACCTCGACCAGCCCGGCGGTGACCAGTCCGTACTGGTTGAGGAAGTGGTCGACGGTGTCGAGGTAGAACAGGCCGCCGCGGGTGACGTACAGGAGGCTGATCAGTACCGCGACCCCGCAGATCCAGTTGACCGCGGCCGTCCGGCTGAGGTTGAACTTCTCGCGGATGGCGGCCACCACGCACTCCAGGATGGAGACCATCGAGGTGACGCCGGCGAAGAACAGCGCCCCGAAGAACAGGACGCCGAACAGGCTGTTCAGTCCGGGCAGCGTGCTGATGATCTGCGGAAACACGACGAACGCCAGCCCCACGCCGCTCTCGACCACCTCGGTCACACCCACACCCTGCGACAAGGCGAGGAAGCCGAGTGCGGCGAAGACGCCGATGGCGGCGAGGAACTCGAAGCCGGCGTTGGACAACCCCACCACGAAGCCGGTGTTGGTGAGGTCGGTACGACGCGGCAGGTAGCTGGAGTAGGCGATCATGATGGAGAACGCGATGCTCAACGAGAAGAAGACCTGGCCGTAGGCGGCGACCCACACCGCGGGCTCGCCGAGCGCACCGAAGTCGGGGGTGAACAGCGTGTTCAGCCCCGTACCGGCGCCGTCGAGCGTGATCGCCCGGATCACGATGACCAGCAGCATCACGATCAGCAGCGGCATCAGGATCCGGGCCGCGAGCTCGATGCCCTTGTTCACTCCCCGGCGCATCAGGAAATAGACCAGGGCCCACGCGATCAGCAGCGGGATCAGCACCTTGAGCTGGATGCTGCCGACCGACCAGAAGCTGTCGGCGAGGCCGAGATAGTCGTTGAGGAAGAACGCGCCGGTGCCCTCCGGGTTGTCCTCCCACTGGGTGCCGAAGGAGTAGACGATGAAGCTCAGGCACCACGCGAGAATGACCACGTAGTACGTGGCGATGAGGAACGAGACGCTGGCCTGCCACCAGCCGAGCCACTCCCAGCGTTGCGACAGCGCCCGGAACGTGAACGGCGCGCCGCGACGGAAACGGTGACCGAGACCGTACTCGAGGATGAGGATCGGCAGGCCGGCGGTCGCGAGCGCGACGAAGTACGGGATGAGGAACGCACCGCCGCCGTTCTCGTAGACCACGTACGGATATCGCCAGATGTTGCCCAGGCCGATGGCCGAGCCCGCCGCGGCGAGGATGAATCCGAGCTTCGTGCCCCACTGGTCTCGAGGGGCGTGTTGTACGACCGCGTCGTCGCTCATCGGTGCTCCACTCCCGACGCCTACGCTGGAACGGACCCACGCTAGCAGTCCCTGACCCTTCCAACGGTAGCCTCGCTCCACATGAGTCGGACACCTCTGCACCCTCGCCGGTGGAAGCCCCCGAAGCGTTCGCGCGACGAGCCGATACCGCCCCACCTGCCACCGGTGAACGTGATCGAGGTCCCCGGTCACGGCACGGAGGACGTGCTCGTGGACGGGGCCGGCAAGGTCCTGACCGGAACCGAGGACGGAAAGATCTATCGCATCGGTTACGACGGCGGGGTCATCGAGCAGGTCGCGGACACCGGCGGCCGGCCGCTCGGGCTCGAGATGGCGCCGGACAGATCCTTGATTGTGTGCGACGCCAGGCGGGGGCTGCTCAGCATCGACATCCGAGGTAAGGGAGGGGGCGAGGTAGGGGGAGAGCCGGAGGTGCTCGTCGACCGCATCGACGGTGTGCCGATGAGCTTCTGCAACAACGCGGCGGTCGCCGCCGACGGCACGATCTATTTCACGGACACGTGTGCGCGTTTCGGCGTGGACGACTGGATGGGCGAACTGCTGGAGCACTCCCGCACGGGCAGGTTGTTCCGTCGCACGCCGGAGGGGGACGTCGAGCTGCTCCTGGACCACCTGGCGTTCGCCAACGGTGTCGCGCTGGCCGCCGACGAGTCGTTCGTCGCGGTGGCCGAGACCGCGGCGTACCGCATCCGCCGTTACTGGCTGACCGGGGAGCGCGCCGGTCAGCACGATCTGCTGGTGGACAACCTGCCCGGCTTCCCGGACAACATGTCGACCGGTTCGGACGGGCTGCTCTGGGCCGCGATCGCGGCGCCCCGCGACCCGATGCTCGACCTGATGCTGCCCCGGGCACCGGTGCTCCGGAAGGTCGCCTGGGCCCTGCCGGAGTCGCTGCTGCCGAAGGAGAAGCGCACAGTACGGGTGCAGGCGTACGACGACGCGGGCACCCTGGTCCACGACCTGAACGGCACTCACGACAACTTCCACATGGTCACCGGCGTACGCGAGCATCTGGGCACGGTGTGGGTGGGCAGCCTGCGCGAACCCGCGATCGCGGCGATTGGTCCCCTGGCGGCGACCTCTTAGACTCGCAGGATGAGGTTGCTCGAGACGATCGGCGCGCCGCGCGATCTGCGCGATCTCGACGAGCGACAGCTGGCGGATCTCGCCGGGGAAATCCGGGAGTTCCTGATCGAGAACGTCTCGCGCACCGGTGGGCATCTGGGCCCCAACCTGGGCGTGGTCGAGCTGACGATGGCGATCCACCGGGTCTTCGACTCGCCGCGTGAGCCGGTGATCTTCGACACCGGCCATCAGAGCTACGTGCACAAGCTGCTCACCGGCCGGGCGACCGGCTTCGAACGCCTCCGGCGGCGAGGCGGGATCTCCGGGTATCCCAGCCGGGCGGAGTCCGAGCACGACTTCGTCGAGAACTCGCACGCGTCGACTGCTCTGTCGTACGCCGACGGTCTGGCCAAGGCACATGCGCTGCGCGGCGAGGAGGGTCACGTGGTCGCAGTCGTCGGCGACGGTGCCCTGACCGGCGGCATGGCGTGGGAGGCGCTGAACAACATCGCCGCCGGCCAGGACCGTCGACTGGTCATCGTGGTCAACGACAACGGCCGCTCCTACCTCCCGACCGTTGGCGGCCTCGCCGAGCATCTCAACAGCCTGCGGACCGATCCGCGTTACGAGAAGGTGCTCGAGCTGATCAAGTCGCGGCTCTCGCGTGCTCCGGTGGTGGGCGCGCCGACGTACGAGGTGCTGCACGGGCTCAAGAAGGGGCTGAAGGACGTCATGGCGCCGCAGGGCCTGTTCGAGGACCTCGGGCTGAAATACGTCGGGCCGGTTGACGGTCACGACCTCCAGGCCGTCGAGCATGCGCTGCGGCAGGCGAAGCACTTCGGCGGCCCCGTGATCGTGCACTGCCTGACCCGCAAGGGCTACGGGTACGACGCGGCGGAGTGCGAGGAGAAGGACCAGATGCACCAGGTCAAGCCGCGGAGTAGCGAGACCGGTACGGGCGCGAGCGGCCCGGCGCCCGGCTGGACCCAGGTCTTCCGGGACGAGCTGGTGGCGATCGGGGAGGAGCGGCCGGACGTGGTCGCGATCACCGCGGCCATGATCCACCCGACCGGGCTGGACGCGTTCGCCGAGCGGTTTCCCGAGCGGGCGTTCGACGTCGGCATCGCCGAGCAGCACGCGACGACGAGTGCCGCCGGGCTGGCGATGGGCGGCATGCACCCGGTGGTGGCGATCTACTCGACGTTCCTCAACCGGGCGTTCGACCAGCTCCTGCTCGACGTCGCGCTGCACGGCTGCGGCGTGACTTTCGTGCTCGACCGGGCAGGGGTGACGGGTGAGGACGGCCCGAGCCACAACGGGATGTGGGACCTCTCGATCCTGCAGGTGGTGCCCGGGTTGCGGATCGCCGTACCGCGCGACGGCACCCGCCTCCGCGAGCTGCTGCGTGAGGCGGTGGCCGTCGAGGACGGCCCCACCGCGGTGCGGTTCCCCAAGGGCCCGGTCGCGGCCGACGTGCCGGCCATGGACCAGGTCGACGGCGTCGACGTACTGGTCCGGTCCGGCGACCGGGATGTCCTGGTCGTCGCGATCGGGGCGATGGCCCAGCCGTGCCTGGAGGTGGCGGAACGGCTCGTCGCCCAGGGGATCGGGGTCACCGTCGTCGACCCGCGCTGGGTCAAGCCGGTCGCGCCGGCCTTGGTCGACCTGGCGCGCGGTCACCGGCTCGTGGTCAGCGTCGAGGACAGCGGGCGGATCGGCGGCTGCGGCTCGGTGCTCGCCCAGACGCTGCGCGACGCGGACGTGGACACCCCGGTACGTGTGCACGGCATCCCGCAGCGTTTCCTCGACCACGCGAAACGGGACGAGATCCTCGCCGATATCGGGCTGACCGGGCAGCACCTCGCGCGCAACGTCGTGGAGGACATCGCGCGGCTCGACAACGAGGACGCCCTGCACGACGTCCCCCTCGAACGCGGCCACGAGACCGCCTGACCCGTCGGCCGCGCTCGGCACCAGTCGGAACCCCGCCGGGGAAGCGGGCCTCAGACCGAGATGCCGAATGCGCCGGCCTGACGCGCCCTGGGCGATGATGGCCGACATGCGCAGCGAGACGATCAACCTCACCACCGGGGCGCGGGACACCGTCGCCGACATCACCGATGCGTGCCGGGCGTTCGTACGCGGGGAGGCGGACGGGCTGCTGCACGTGTTCGTGCCGCACGCGACCGCCGGTGTGGCGATCATCGAGACCGGTGCCGGCAGCGAGGAGGACCTGCTCAGGACGCTGGGGGAGCTGCTCCCGGCCGACGACCGGTGGCGGCACCGGCACGGCTCGCGGGGTCACGGCCGGTCTCATGTGATGCCGGCCGTCGTCCCGCCGTACGCGACGGTTCCGGTGATCGGCGGGCGGCTCGGCCTGGGCACCTGGCAGAGCATCTGCCTGGTCGACCTCAACGTGGACAACCCCGACCGGACCGTCCGGCTGTCCTTCCTGCCCGGCTAGGGGGCTGAGTGCCGGTCTGGGCGCTCGCCGGCCATGTCCAGCGTGGCGCGTTCTTGTTGTGATCCAGCGCGAATCGGAGCCGTTTCGCGCCACGCGACGGGCAGCCCCGGTCAGAGGTACTTGCTCGCCTCGCGGCGGGACAGGCTCGACATCGCGTCCGCATGCTCCTCGACGTACGCCCGCACCCAGTCGGGGTCGGTGCGCGCGTAGTGCCGGAGCGCCCAGCCGATGGACTTGCGGATGAAGAACTGCGGGTCGGGGAGGTTGGGCTCGATCACGGCTCGCAGGAGGCGTACGTCGGTCTGCTCGGCGCTCCGCAACTGAGCCAGGATCGCGGTACGCCGTCGCCACATGTCCTGGTCGCGGGCCCAGGCGATCAGGACCGGGACCATCGACCCGGGGTACGCCCGCACCAAGGGGCCCACCCGCCGGGTCGCGATCTCGTCGGTGAAGTCCCACCATGCTCCGGTGGTCACCATGTGGTCGTAGAGCGGCACCGTCGACGGATCCTGCAGGTCCCGATAGAACCGGTGCCCGGTCAGCTTGATCGCACAGTAGCGTTCCTCGCGCCGCTCGGCGCCGTCCCACAACAGCCGGACGGTGGCCTCCCAGGAGTCCCGATCCGGGAGCCGGCGCTCGGTGAAGACGCGGCGGCAGATCCGCTGCACCGCGGGTCTTTGTACGCCGTAGAAGGGCATTTCGGACTTCATGTACGCCTGCATGACCGGCGCCTTCTCGGGATAGGCGGACGAGCGCAACTCACGGCGGACACCCTCGACGAGCCTCGTGTCCGCAGCACCTTCGAACGCCATGGTCATCCGACCCTATCCCCACTCCACTCCGGCCTACGGGACGCAATAAGCTTCCGGCACACATGGACGCCACCTCATCGACCAGCGACTCCGCGGACGTGGTCGTGCTCGGCGCAGGACCGGCCGGCCTCGCCGCGGCCTGGCGTGCGGCCCGGCGAGGGTTCTCCGTCACGGTGTTCGAGCGGGCGGACTTCGTGGGTGGCGTGGCCGGCTCGCACGAGGTCGCGGGGCTACGCGTCGACTACGGGATCCACCGGCTCAACCACAACATCTCGCCGCGGGTCCTGAGCGACCTGCAGGAGTTGCTCGGCGACGACCTGCAGTCGAAGCACCGCAAGGACCGGATACGGGTCGGCGACACCTGGCTGCCGCTGCCCATGGGGCCGCGGGCCGTACTCCGCAGGCTGCCGACCAGGACCACCGCCTCCCTGGCACGGGACGCCCTGACCCGGCCGCTGCGCCGGGTCTCTGCCGAGAGTTACGAGGCACACGTGCGTCCGACGGTCGGGCAGACGGCGTACGACTCGGTCTACGCACCGTACGCGGAGAAGCTGTGGGGTCTCCCCGGTAACGAGCTGTCCGCCGCCCAGGCCGGCCGGCTGCTTCCCGGCCAGGGCGCCTGGAAGGCGGCCGGGCGCGCCCTGCGGCCACGCCGGGATCGCGGGCGCGGGCGGCAGTCCAACCGGTTCCACTATCCACGCCGCGGCTTCGGCCAGATCAGCGAGCGGCTCGCCGAGGCGGCGACGAAGGCCGGTGTGGAGATCCGGCTGAGCGACGAGGTGTACCGGCTGCGTCCGAGCTTCGACGACGTGCGGGTCAGCACCAGCACCGGAGGCCAGGTCGACGCCGGGATCGTGCTGAGCTCGTTGCCGTTGCCGCTGGTGGGGAGCCTGACGTCGCCGGGGCCGTCGTTGCAGGCGATGGAGGACGCCGCGCGCCTGCGGTTCCGGGCGATGGTGATCGTGTACCTCGTGCACCGGAAGGCACGCTGGTCGCCGTACGACGTCCACTACCTGACCGACCCGAACACGCCGGTCATCCGGATCTCCGAGCCCAGCAACTTCCGCCGGTCGGCCGACGACCCCAAGCGGCGGACCGTGATCTGCCTCGAGATCCCGTGCCTGGTCGACGACGACATCTGGAACGCCGAGGACGACGCCCTGGCCGAGCTGGCCCGGGAGGCGATCGGCATGTCCGGCCTGCCCGAGGTCTCGGGAGGCGGCGTCACGGTGGCCCGGCTGCCCCGCGCGTATCCGATCTACGACCTGCGCTACCAGGAGCGGCTCCGGGAGATCGAGGAGTGGGTCCAGGGCGTACCGCAGCTGGTGACGTTCGGGCGGCTGGGTGTCTCGTCGCACGACACCAGCCAGCAGGCGATGCTCGAGGCGTACGAGGCCGTGGACGCCATCGGGCAGGACGGCCGGTTCGACCGCACCCGGTGGCGGGCGGCGCGCGCGGAGTTCGCCGAGGCGTTCGAGTACTGATGCCGGGGTCCATCGCCGAGCTGGTCGACCTGCTCGACCTGGAGCCGATAGAGGTGGACCTCTACCGTGGCCGGCAGCCGAAGACCCATCTGCAGCGGGTGTTCGGGGGGCAGGTGGCCGCTCAGGCCCTGGCCGCCGCGAGCCGCACCGCCCCGGACGACCGGTGGGTGCACTCGCTGCACGCCTACTTCCTGCGGCCGGGCGACCCGAATGGCCCGATCATCTACGACGTGGAGCGGATCCGGGACGGCGGATCGTTCACGACCCGGCGGACGGTGGCGCGCCAGCACGGCCGGCCGATCTTCTACATGACCGCGTCCTTCCATCTCGACGAGGAGGGCTTCGACCACCAGGACCGGATGCCCGACGTACCACCTCCGGAGGACTGCCCGACGCTGGGCGACCTGTACGCCGCGTCCACCGGCGAGAGCATGGAGAAATGGCAGCAGGAGTGGGCCGCTCTGGACGTGCGGTACGTCGGCGACTCCCGGCCCGGCGGGGTGCTGTCCGCCGAGGATCATCCGGCGATCGCCCGGCTGTGGATCCGCGCGTCCGGCGAGCTCAGCGACGACCGGGAGCTCAACACCTGCGTGCTCGCGTACGCCAGCGACCTGACGCTCCTCGGGGTCGCGTTGGTGCCGCAGGGGATACCGATCTCGTCCGAGCGCGTCCAGACCGCCTCGCTCGACCACGCGATGTGGTTCCATCGGCCGTTCCGTGCCGACCGGTGGATGCTCTACGACCAGACGGCGCCGTCGGCGTCCGGTGCGCGTGGCTTCGCGTTCGGCCGCGTGTTCAGCCAGGACGGCCGGCTGGTCGCTTCGGTGGTGCAGGAGGGGCTGATCCGGCCGCGGTGAGGCCCGCCCGCTCGTGGTGAGTGGTGGGGGTCACCCCGGTTGTTCGTGCGCGTTGGCGTCTCAGGTGACACACTGTCCGGTGACGAGAGAGACCTTCTCGCGCGCTCCGGGGTCGGTGCAATTCCGAGCCGGCGGTGACAGTCCGCGACCCGGTTCTCGGCGTACGCCGAGGATCGGTGGACCCGGTGGAACTCCGGGACCGACGGTGAAAGTCCGGATGGGAGGATGCGCGCGGCGTGGCGTCGTCCGCGGATTCGCGGGACGCCGCGCCTCCTCTGGCCCCGGAGTTCGCGAGCACGCGGACGGAGGGGCAGATGGCATCCGGAGCCGAGATCGCGGCCATGCGCCGTGCGATCGAGCTCGCCGCCTCCCCGGATGCGCCGCACGGTCCCAACCCGAGGGTCGGCTGCGTACTGCTGCGCCCCGACGGCTCGCCGCTGACGGAAGGCCGCCATCGGGGCATCGGCACCGACCATGCGGAGGTGGACGCGCTGAACCGGGCGGCCGGCGAGGCCCGGGGGGCGACCGCCGTGGTGACCCTGGAACCGTGCAACCACACCGGACGCACCGGCCCGTGCTCACAGGCACTTCTCGACGCCGGGATCGCACGGGTGGTCTACGCCGTACCGGACGACAGTCCGATCGCCCGCGGCGGCGGTGAGGTACTGCGGCGGGCCGGTGTGGACGTCGAGGCCGGCGTCCTGCGGGCCGAGGCGGAGCGGCTGAACCGGGAGTGGACCTTCGCGACCCGGCACGGCCGCCCCTTCGTCACCTGGAAGTTCGCGGCAACGCTGGACGGGCGAAGCGCCGCCGCGGACGGCAGCAGCCAGTGGATCACGTCGTTGTCCGCCCGGCAGGACGTCCACCGGCTCCGGGCGGTCTGCGACGCTCTCGTGGTCGGCACCGGGACGGTGGTCGCCGACGATCCGCAGCTCACCGTGCGCGGCGCGGAGGGCAGCCGGCCAGGGTTCCCGCAACCGCTGCGGGTGGTCGTCGGTAGGCGGGAGCTGCCCGCGACGGCACGGGTGTTCGACGACGCGGCGCCGACCGTCGTACTCCCGACCCACGATCCCGCCGAGGTGCTCGCCGAGCTGTTCGGGCGCGGGCTGCACCACGCCTGGCTGGAGGGCGGACCGACCCTCGCCGGCGCGTTCGTGGCGGCGGGCCTGGTCGACGAGGTGGTGGCGTACGTCGCGCCGCTGCTACTCGGTGCCGGACGGCACGCGCTGGACGAAGCCGGTGTCTCGACGATGGGCGAGGCGCTGCGTCTGGACATCACCGACGTCACGCAGATTGGACCCGACCTGCGCCTCACCGGGGTCCCGATGGAACGGAGCGACTGAGATGTTCACCGGAATCGTCGAGGAGCTCGGCACCGTGGTCTCCATGGAGAACCACGGCGACGCCGCGCGGCTGACCGTGCAGGGGTCGCGGGTCGCCGGCGACCTGAAGTACGGCGACTCCGTGGCGGTCAACGGGTGCTGCCTGACGGTGACCGAGTGCGACGGCACGACCTTCACTGCCGACGTGATGCGGGAGACGCTGCAGCGGACCTCGCTGGCGCAGGTGGCCGCCGGTTCACCGGTGAACCTCGAGCGGCCGGTCACGACCGACGCGCGGCTCGGCGGCCACATCGTGCAGGGCCATGTCGACGGGGTCGGGTCCATCACCGAGCGGACGCCCGGTGAGCACTGGGAGATCGTGCGGATCGCGATACCGGACGACCTTTCGCGGTACGTCGCGGTCAAGGGCTCGATCGCGGTCGACGGGATCTCACTGACCGTGGTCGACGTCCACGACCGGCCACCCGGTTTCACCGTCGGCCTGATCCCGACCACTCTGCGGCTCACCACCTTGGGCCGGAAGGCGGTCGGCGACCCGGTCAACCTGGAGGTCGACGTGCTCGCGAAGTACGTCGAACGACTGCTGAGCGCGAGGGAGGCCACGTGATCGGGCTCCGGCACGAACGAGCCAGCGCCCTGACCCGTGTGTCAGGCGGTGCGTGCGCTCCTGCGCACGATGTGCATGACCCGAGGTTCTACGCGTTCTACGGTGGATTCTGGATATGGGGGATGCTCACCTGGGTTCGGGCGCAGCCGAGGCTGCGGCCTCTGGATACCGGTGAGCCGGCTATGGAGCAGGCAATGCTATGACCGACATACAGGTGGACTCGATCGAACGGGCGGTCGCCGAGATCGCCGCCGGCCGGATGGTCGTGGTCGTGGACGACGAGGACCGGGAGAACGAGGGGGACCTGATCTTCGCCGCCGGGAAGACCACCCCCGAGCTGCTCGCCTTCATGATCCGGCACACCAGCGGGGTGATCTGCGTGCCGATGGAGGGCCCCGCGCTGGACCGGCTCGGCGTCCCGATGATGACCCCGTTGAACCGGGAGCAGATGCGCACTGCGTTCACCGTGTCCGTCGACGCGCGCGACGGTGTCACGACGGGGATCTCGGCCGCCGACCGTGCCCGGACGGTTCGCGTGCTCGTGGACTCGGCGACGGAGCCGTACGAGATCGTCCAGCCGGGTCACATCTTCCCGCTGCGCTACCGGAAGGGCGGCGTGCTCGTACGGCCGGGCCACACCGAGGCGGCGGTCGACCTGGCCCGGCTTGCGGGGCTCAATCCGGCCGGGGTGCTCGCGGAGATCGTGAACGACGACGGGACGATGAAGAAGGGCCGGCAGCTCCGGGAGTTCGCCGACGAGCACGGCCTGGCCCTGATCGCGATCAATGACCTGATCCGGTATCGGCGACGGCACGAGTGGCAGATCGAACGTGTCGCGGCGACCCGGCTGCCGACCGAGCACGGGAGCCTGCTCGCCTACGGCTTTCGCAACTCCGTCGACGACTCGGAACACCTGGCTCTCGTGCACGGCGAGCTCGGCGACGGCGAGGACGTCCTCGTACGCCTGCATTCGGAATGCCTCACCGGAGACGTGTTCGGCTCCCAGCGATGCGACTGCGGGCCGCAGCTGCACGCGGCGCTGGCCGCGATCGAGGCCGCCGGACGCGGCGTCGTCGTCTACCTGCGGGGGCACGAGGGGCGTGGCATCGGGCTCCTGCACAAGCTGCGCGCGTACTCCCTGCAGGACGACGGGCACGACACCGTCGACGCCAACCTCGAGCTCGGGCTCCCCGCGGATTCTCGGGACTACGGCACGGGCGCGCAGATCCTGGCGGAGCTGGGGGTGAAGTCCGTGCGCCTGCTCACCAACAACCCGGCCAAGCACACCGGGCTGGAGGGCTACGGAATCGAAGTGGCCGAGCGGGTGCGGCTGCCCGTGAGCCCCACGGAGCACAATTTGCGTTATCTGCGTACCAAACGCGACCGGATGGGCCACGACCTGCCCGATCTGGAGCCCGAGCCCGGTACCGAGATCCGGCCGGGGCTGGGCGGCGATGCGGGACAGTCGGGGGAGGCGCGGTGAGTCGCGAGGGCGCGCCGCCGACGGAGATGTACGACGGTCGCGACCTACGGGTCGCGGTCGTGGCGGCCCGTTGGCACGACCGGGTGATGGAAGGCCTGATCGGCGGTGCGGTGCGTGCGCTCGACGATTCGCGGGTCGAGTTCCCGACGACGGTCCGGGTGCCGGGGTCGTTCGAGCTTCCGGTGGCGGCCCTGCTCCTCAGCCGGCGCGGGTACGACGCGATCGTGGCGCTCGGCGTGGTGATCCGGGGCGGCACGCCGCACTTCGAGTACGTCTGCCGGGCGGCCACCGACGGGCTGAGCCGGGTCGCGCTCGACTCCGGCGTACCGATCGGCTTCGGACTGCTGACCTGCGACACCGAACAGCAGGCCCTCGATCGGGCTGGGCTGGAGGGCTCGCACGAGGACAAGGGGTACGAGGCGGCGCAGGCGGCGGTCGGCACCGCGCTGGCGATCCGCGAGCTGCTCAAGCCCAGCTGACGGCTGACGGCACGGCCTCGGCGCGAAACGTTCGACTCCTCGCGCCGAGATTTGCACATCTGGCCGCCCGAGGCGTCGCGCGGTGCGTGCGGCGACGCCGCATCCGTGGCGGCGCGCGATCTCGACGCGAGGACGAGCGCGCTCCCGGTCCGCGGCTGCACATAGGATCGGGGGACATGAAGACGTTCGACGGGCTGTTTGCCGAGCTGGACGAGAAGGCCCGAACCCGGCCGGCGGGCTCGGGCACCGTGGCCGCACTCGACGCGGGCGTCCATGCGATCGGCAAGAAGCTGGTCGAGGAGGCCGCGGAGTCGTGGATGGCCGCCGAGCACGAGAGCAAGGACCGCGCCGCGGAGGAGATCAGCCAACTGCTGTACCACGCGCAGGTGCTGATGCTGGCCCGCGGGCTCACCCTGTCCGACATCTACGCCCATCTGTGACGGCGGCGCTGCCGCCGGAGGAGAAACCTTCGATGCTCAAGATTGCCGTCCCCAACAAGGGGTCACTTGCCGATGCCGCCGCGGGGATGCTGACCGAGGCGGGGTACCGGCAGCGTGGGACGACCCGCGACCTGGTGCTGACCGATCCGGACAACGAGGTGGAGTTCTTCTACCTGCGGCCGCGCGACATCGCGGTCTACGTAGGCGAGGGCACCATCGACTTCGGTGTGACCGGCCGGGACCTGCTGCTGGACTCCGGCGCTCCCGCGCACGAGGTTTTGGCGCTCGGGTTCGGTTCCTCGCAGTTCCGGTTCGCGGCACCTCCCGGCACGGTGTCCGACGTCGCGGACCTGAAGGGCAAGCGGATCGCGACGTCGTATGCCGGTGTTCTGGAGGCCTGGCTCACCGAGCACTCGATCGACGCTCACGTGATCCGGCTGGACGGTGCGGTGGAGTCGGCCGTACGACTCGGCGTCGCGGACGTGATCGCCGACGTCGTCGACACGGGCACGACGTTGCGCCAGGCCGGTCTGGAGATCATCGGCGAGCCCATCCTGGAATCCGAAGCCGTGCTGGTCGGGCGTGCCGACGTCCCTGAGCCCGTCGGCATCGACGTGTTCAAGCGGCGCCTGCAGGGTGTGATCGTGGCCCGGACGTACGTGCTGATGGACTACGACATCCGGGTCGAGCACGCCGATGCCGCCGTCCGGCTCACGCCGGGGTTCGAGTCGCCGACGGTGTCCCCGCTGCACGAGGAGGGCTGGGTCGCCGTCCGCTCGATGGTGCCGAGGGCACGCGCACAGAAGGTGATGGACGACCTTTGGGAGGTGGGCGCGCGCGCCATCCTGGTCACCGACATCCATGCGTGCCGACTATGAACACCCACCCGGCCGTGTCCTTGCCGCCACTTCCGTGGCGTTACCGGCCGCTGGGCGCGCGCCTGATGGTGCTGCTGATGAGCGTCATGCTGCTGGCGGCGGTGCTCTTCATGTGGTTCGCGATGCCGGGCGAGATTCGCGCGGAGTTCAACTGGGCGCAGCGGGTCACGCTGCTGGGGATCCTCCTGGTCATGCTGGTGGGCCTGTTCGGCATCGCGCGCAGCTCGGTGTCGGCCGACGACTCCGGGCTGCGGATCGTGAACGTCTATCGGGTGTGGCGGCTGGAGTGGGCGCAGGTCCTCGGCGTGCACCTGGGGCCCGGTGAGCCGTGGGCGGTGCTGGACGTCGACGACGGCACGACGGTGATGGCGATGGCGATTCAGGGCGCGGACGGCCGGCGGGCGCGGCGGGCGACCGAGCAGCTGGTCGGGTTGGTCGACGCGCACTCGCGTACGTCGCGCAACGACTGAGTCGGCCAGATGTGCAATCTCGGCGCGAAAGGGGGCCGGGGTCCTTCGAGCCCGGTCTCGGCCGTGGCGACGACCCCGCTACGGTTGGGACACATGGCCAAGGCGCAGTTCGCAGACGAGACCGGAGAGCATGGCGAGTTCGTCCGGCAGTCCAACCGGTTCATCGAACGCATCACCGCGGACGGCAGCACGCGATGGCAGGTCGAACCGAACCGCTACCGGCTGATCTGGTGCAAGGCCTGCCCCTGGTCGCATCGGGCCCGCATCGTGCTCGGACTGCTGGGTCTGGAGGACGTCATCTCGGTGGGCACGGTCGACCCGATCCGCGACGAACGGGGCTGGCGGTTCGGTCTCGACCCGGGCGGACGCGACCCGGTGCTGGACATCGAGTACCTCTCTGAGGCGTATCTCGCGACCGACCCGACGTTCCACGGTCGGGTCACCGTCCCGGCGATGATCGACGTACCGTCCGGCACGGTCGCCACCAACGACTACCCGCAGATCACCCTGGACCTCTCGACACAGTGGCGCGAGTACCACGCCCCGGATGCCCCCGATCTCTATCCCGAGCCGTGGCAGGACCAGATCGACACGGTGAACGGCCTGCTGTTCCATGACGTGAACAACGGGGTCTACAAGTGCGGGTTCGCGGCAAGTCAGGCCGCGTACGAGGCGGCGTACGGCGCACTCTTCGCCCGTCTCGACTGGCTCGAAGACCGGCTGAGCCACCGGCGCTACCTCGTCGGCGAGCAGATCACCGAAGCCGACGTCCGGCTGTTCACCACGCTGGTGCGCTTCGACGCCGTCTATCACGGGCACTTCAAGTGCAACCGCAACAAGCTCACGGAGATGCCGGCGCTGTGGGCGTACGCGCGAGACCTCTACCAGACTCCGGGGTTCGGCGACACGGTGGACTTCGACCAGATCAAGCGGCATTACTACATCACGCACCACAACATCAACCCGAACGGGATCGTGCCGATGGGCCCCGATCCCGACGTCTGGCTGGAGCCGCCCAGCCGCGGGTGACCCGGTGACCCCGGTGACCCTCTGGCCGCGAGCGGCCGCAGGCGCTGGTCGACGGGTGCGCCGGCGCCGATATCCGGACGTGGCGGGCCGATCTCGTCGCGGGTTGTGCGGCGACTGGGCCGTCCTGGTACGCTCGTCGGTGGCCGATCCCTGGGTGAACCACACCCTGGTCCCCGGGGATCCACAAGCGGAGCGCACTCCCACCCGCATCGGCTGGTCTTGGGGCCGTCGGGTCAGGCTGCGAGGCTCGTTCACGCGGGTGCTCGTGGGGGTCGGCGTCGTCGTACGCCGTGCCGGTTGCTCTTCGCTCGTGCAGATGCGGAAGCCGCCTTTCGTGTCCGGGTCGAACCCAGCACAGCGACATATATGGAGGACTCATCAGCACAGAGCTGCGCGTCAACGACCGCATCCGCGTGCCGGAGGTACGCCTGGTCGGTCCGAACGGCGAGCAGGTCGGCATCGTCCGCATCGAGGATGCCCTGCGGTTGGCCCAGGAGGCCGACCTCGACCTCGTCGAGGTGGCGCCCACGGCCCGCCCGCCGGTCTGCAAGCTCATGGACTACGGCAAGTACAAGTACGAAACCGCACAGAAGGCCCGGGAGGCGCGTCGCAACCAGGTCAACACGGTCATCAAGGAGATGAAGCTTCGTCCCAAGATCGACCAGCATGACTACGAGACCAAGAAGGGCCATGTCGTCCGCTTCCTCAAGCAGGGAGACAAGGTCAAGATCACGATCATGTTCCGTGGCCGGGAGCAGCATCGCCCCGAGCTTGGTTTCAGGCTCCTGCAGCGACTCGCCGAAGAGGTCGAAGAGCTCGGCTTCGTCGAGGCCGCACCCAAGCAGGACGGCCGGAACATGACGATGGTCCTGAGCCCGACGAAGAAGAAGGCGGAGGCGCGCGCGGAGGTGAAGGCCGAGAAGGCCCGGGTGGCGGCTGAGCGCGAGGCCGATCGTGAGGCCGAGCGCGAGGAACGCACCGCCGAAGCACCGCACCAGGCGGCGAAGAAACGCCGCGGGCCCTCCGACCTCGACCCCGACATGATCTGAGGCCACCGTACGGCTCAGACACCCCACGCACCCACCCACGAAGCATCCACGACGGCGATACCAGAGAGGGCCGACACATGCCCAAGATGAAGACGCACTCCGGTGCCAGTAAGCGTTTCAAGGTCACCGGATCCGGCCGGCTGCGCCGGCAGAAGGCCCACCGGCGTCATTACCTCGAGCACAAGCCCTCGAAGCTGACCCGCCGGCTCGCCGGATCCGAGGACGTATCCAAGGCCGACCGCAAGCAGGTCAAGAAGCTGCTCGGCAAGTGATTGCCCTGACCCGACGACCAACAAGGAGAACGACACGTGGCACGCGTCAAGAGGGCAGTCAACGCCCATAAGAAACGCCGGGCGGTCATGGAACAGGCCTCCGGCTACCGAGGCCAGCGTTCCCGGTTGTACCGCAAGGCCAAGGAGCAGATCACGCACTCGGCGGTCTACAGCTACCGGGACCGCCGGGCGCGCAAGGGTGACTTCCGCCGGCTGTGGATCACCCGGATCAACGCCGCCGCCCGCCAGCACGGGATGACGTACAACCGGTTCATCCAGGGGCTGCGCGCCGCCGAGGTCGAGGTGGACCGCAGGCAGCTCGCCGACCTCGCGGTCAACGACCCGGCGGCGTTCGAGAAGCTGGTGGAGCTGGCGAAGGCGCACGTCCCCGCGGCGCCGGCCGCGTCCGTCCAGGAAGACGAGGGTACGGCGGCCTGACCGGCGTACCGCTTCGCCCCACCGGGGGCCGCGACGTCCCGCACCTCGAGCCCCGAGAGGCCGTAAGGTGCGGGACGTTTCTCATGTACGACGCCGGAATCGGACGGTCCGCCGCGTCATGACTCCCGAGCCGACCCGTCTCTACGGGTGTGGGTCGAGAGCCCGCGCCGGAACTGTCCACAGGCCGAACGCGGGGTGGTCGCGGCTGCCTCGGGGTTCGCGTACCCTCTCGGCCCACATCATCTCGTGTCGCAGTGGTTGGGGTGGTCTACCGTGAGCGGCGAGCCGCCGGACTTCACGCTCGAGGATGCGATCGCCATCGCACGCGCGGCCCATGAGGGCCAGGTCGACAAGGGGGGCATGCCGTACATCGGGCATCCGCTCCGCGTCATGCGCCGCGTCGAGGGCCCGGGCCAGAAGATGGCCGCGGTGCTGCACGACGTACTCGAGGACACCGACGTCACCGCCGAGGCGCTGCGCGCGGCCGGTTGCCCGGAGCGGGTGATCGACGCCGTGGTCGCGCTCACCAAGCTGCCCGGCGAGCCGCTCCCCGCCAGCATCGCGCGCGCCTTGGCCGACCCGATCGCTCGGGTCGTCAAGCGGGCCGACATCGCCGACAACGCGGACGCTCTGCGGCTGGCGCGGCTCGACCCTGCGACGGCCGACCGGCTGCGCGCGAAGTACGCCGAGAGCCGGCGCCTGCTCGACCTCGACGGGTAGTTCGGCGCGTCGTACACCGCATCGCCGTCGGAAAGCCTAGGCTCGTGATCCGAACAGATGTTCGGCGTGCACCGAGAGGGAAGGTCCGAAGTGCGTGTTCTCGGCATCGACCCCGGCCTGACCCGATGTGGCCTCGGAGTCGTGGACGGCCAGATCGGACGGCCGCTGAGCCTGGTGACCGTCCACGTCGTCCGCGGACCGGCGGGAACGCCGGTGGCCGAGCGCCTGGCGGGTATCGAGGCCGTCCTCGACCGGTGGATCGAACACCACGAGCCCGATGCGGTGGCCGTCGAGCGGGTGTTCAGCCAGCACAACGTCAAGACCGTGATGGGCACGGCCCAGGCCAGTGGTGTCGCGCTGGTGTGCGCGGCTCGGCGCGGCCTTCCGGTGGCCCTGTACACCCCGAGCGAGGTCAAGGCCGCGGTCACCGGGAGCGGCCGGGCAGACAAGGCTCAGGTGGGCACGATGGTGAGCAGGCTGCTGCGACTCGCCGAGCGGCCCACGCCGGCCGACGCGGCGGACGCGCTCGCCCTCGCGATCTGCCATGTCTGGCGGGGAGGCGCCCAGGCCCGGCTGGATCAGGCGATGGCCGCCGCGAAGGGCACCGCGTGACCACTCCGATCCGAGGGAAGGAACCGAGCACATGATCGCGTCCGTGCGCGGGCGAGTGTCGGCGGTCAATCTCACGGTCGCCGTGGTCGATGTGGGCGGCGTCGGGATCCAGGTCTGGTGCAGCCCGAACACGCTGTCGGCACTCCGGGTCGGCGACGAGGCCACCCTGGCCACCTCGATGGTGGTACGGGAGGACTCCCTGACGCTCTACGGGTTCGCCGACGACGACGAACGCACGCTCTTCGAGCTGCTGCAGACCGCCAGCGGCGTCGGGCCCAAGCTCGCGCAGGCCATGCTGGCCGTGCACGGTCCCGACGAGTTGCGTCGCGCGGTCGCGACCGAGGACCTCACGTCGCTGACGAAGGTGCCGGGCGTCGGCCGCAAGGGCGCGCAGCGCATCGTGCTGGAGCTGAAGGACCGCATCGGCGCTCCGGACCACGGCGGCGCACCGGTGGCTGCCCGGCCGAACGCGCCCGCCCAGCCGTGGCGCGACCAGGTTCACGGCGCGCTGCTGGGTCTGGGCTGGTCGGCGCGCGACGCCGAGTCCGCGGTCGATGCCGTGGCCGGGCAGGCCGGCGACGAGCCCGACGTGCCGGCGCTGCTGCGTGCCGCGTTGCGCACGCTTTCGAAGGCATGATGCCGGTCATGGGAGAGACACCGTCGTACGACGACCTCGCCGGCGACCTCACCGGTGGCCGCACCCTGGTCGAGGCGGAGGCGCAGGGCGACGAGCGCGCGGTCGAGGCGGCGCTTCGCCCGCGGACCCTCGACGAGCTGATCGGCCAGGACCGCGTGCGTGAGCAGCTCTCGCTCGTGCTCGAGGCCGCGCGGGGCCGGGGCAAGAGCCCGGACCACGTGCTCTTGGCCGGCCCGCCGGGGCTGGGCAAGACCACGCTCGCCATGATCATCGCCGCCGAGATGGGCGCCCCGCTGCGGGTGACCAGTGGCCCGGCGATCCAGCACGCCGGTGATCTCGCCGCCATCCTCTCCGGTCTCAACGAGGGCGACGTGCTGTTCATGGACGAGATCCACCGGATGTCCCGCCCGGCAGAGGAGATGCTGTACATGGCGATGGAGGACTTCCGGGTCGACGTCGTGGTGGGGAAGGGGCCGGGCGCGACCGCGATTCCGCTCGAGATCCCGCCGTTCACGCTGGTCGGCGCGACGACGCGTGCCGGGCTGTTGCCCAGTCCGCTGCGCGACCGGTTCGGATTCACCGCACGCCTGGAGTTCTACGACTCGGCCGAGCTGGAGCTGATCGTGCACCGGTCGGCCCGGCTGCTCCAGGTCGAGATCAGCGCGGACGGCGCGGCCGAGATCGCCTCCCGATCGCGCGGCACGCCGCGGATCTCCAACCGGCTGCTGCGGCGTGTGCGCGACTACGCGCAGGTGCGCTCCGGTGGCGACATCCAGCGTCGGGAGGCCAAGGCGGCGCTGAAGCTGTACGAGGTCGACGATCTGGGCTTGGACCGCCTCGACCGCGCGGTGCTGGACGCCCTGTGCGCGCGGTTCGGCGGCGGCCCGGTCGGGCTGGGCACCCTGGCGGTTGCGGTCGGCGAGGAGCGGGAGACGGTCGAGGAGGTCGCCGAACCGTTCTTGGTCCGGTCCGGATTCCTGGCGCGCACTCCCCGTGGGCGGGTGGCGACCGCGACGGCGTGGCGGCATCTCGGGCTCCGCCCGCCCGCGGGTGCGGCCTTTCCCGGCGGTTCCGGTGGGCCCGCCACGCTGTTCGAGGAGGATCCGGACTAGCCCTCGTCACCCTGACCAGCCCCCCTCGCGCCGAGATTGCACATCTGGTCGACCACATGTGCAATCTCGGCGCGAGGAGTGGGGCCACAGGGGCGGGGTGGCTCGGTCCGTCCTCACTCGCCGATCCGCTGTTTGCTCGCTGAACCGCGCCGCATAAGGAACATCTCGGGCAGACGGCGGTAGCCCGGTGAGGGAACAGCGGTACGACGAGGGAAGAGCGCCGGACCGGCGGACATGTGCGCAATCTCGGCGGGAGGGTTGGCCCGCGCAAACCCGGACAAAGATGACCATTGGGTGGTGGCGGCCCGCTGCCCTGAACTCCTACCGAGGCGATGGGCGGGCGCCGGCGACTGTGGGCGGCGTGCGGGGCATCGGTCGCCGCGTCGTGCGCTCGCGCAGGACAAATCTCGGCCCGAGGCTGCCTCCGACCGGATCTTGCCCCTCGGTACCGATCGACGCTGAGCAGATGAATAGCTACGTTAGGTGCCAGTGCAGTCACGGATTACACTGCGAATAGTTGCGATACGGATATAAGGGACGAACATGTTGGCTCAAGTGATCAGCCCCGTGCTCGCTGCCGGCGGCGGTGGTGACACGTTCTTCGATCTGAACGCCATCCAAGTGCTTCTGGTGTCACTGGCCGGCCTGGCACTCGTGTGGGTCGGCATCGTCGTGATCGGGAGGTCGAAGAAGGCCGACTACAGCGACACCGTACGGATCGGGTTCAACGCCGTGGTCGGCATCGTATTGGTGGCGGCAGGCGCCGGAGCAGTGACCTTCGCGGTCCTGGGCAGGAGGATCCTGGACTTCCTCGGCATCACCGGCGGGTGAGCCGGGTGCCGTCGATCCGCACTGACGATGCGCCGCGACGTCTGCGCGCGGTCTGGCTCGGACCGCGCGGGCACACCCTCAGCTGGGCGTGGGAGTACCGGCGGTGGGCGACGTTCGGGGCGATCTGGCTCGGGTTCTCCGCCGTCCTGGGCCTGATTCTGTGGCAGGCCGAACCCCTGCTCGGCCTGATCGCCGGACCGATGTGGGCGATGCCGTTCGCGCACCTCGTGACCGCCCGGTTGATGCCGTACGTCGACTACGACCGTCCGATCAGGTACTGGCGGCGGGTGATCCCGGGGGAGTGGAAGCGGTCCCAGCAAACGCCTACCGGGGAGAGGCAGGTACGGGTGAACACCCGCGAGATCGTCGTCGTACACGACTGGAGCATGGAAGTCCTGCGGACGTTGTACCTGCGCAGCACGGATCGCTGTGCGCCGCTGGCTCAGCCTCGATGGGGGTGGCGGCAGTGAGATCGCGAGTCGGGGTCGACGGCGAGGGTGATCCCGCATGAACATCGGCAAAGGACTGAAGAACCGGGTGTTCGGCCGCGAACGAGTGGTCGAGCTGGACCTGGAGGCCCGCGAGATCGTCGGCCATCTCCTGGTCACCCGGACGAGCCTGTGGGGCTGGTACGGCCTCGCACCGCAGGAATGGACCTTCACCAGCGAGGACACCCGTACCAGACTGTGGGACCAGAACGTCCACCGCTACGCGCAGCTGGCCGGGCATGCGATCCGGGTGCGGACCAGCTCGCGGCCGTTCCCGGCCTACGACTTCGCCCGCAAGCTCGACCAGGACACCCCGAACCCGCTGCCGGACGTGCCCGGCGTGGAGACGTTCGACACCTACCTGGAGGCTCAGCAGCGCCGGCTGCACACCTCCCTGCTGGATGACAAGATCGTCACCCTCGGCGTGCGGCTCGGAGACGCGCCGCCGGTGAAGATCCTGCGGTCCATGGTGCGGGGCGAGGCGCCGTCGACCGGGGCAGGGGCGAAGCTCCTGGAGGAGATCAAGCAGCTGAACCAGCACCTGGCCGGCACGGGATTCGACGCGCGGCCGCTCTCGCCGACCCAGATGGCGTGGCTGATGCACCGTTCCTGCTCGCTAGGCATGCCGGTGCCGCCGCACGCGGGGGTCGCGGGCGGGGAGTGGACCGGGGAGGACCTCTACGCGTTCACCGATCCGGTGGACTGGTTCTACAAGCCGATGGGGCGGACCGTCCGGCTGGTCGGTCTCACGCCTGGCGAGAAGCCCGTCGAGCGCCACGTCGCGGTGCTGACGCTCGGCCGGATGCCGACCCGGGAGTTCCCCCAGGACGGGATCGACCCGTGGATGCTCGCCACCGATCGCCTCGCGGTCCCGGTCGAATGGTCGGCTTCGGGCTATCTGGTGCCGCCGACCGCTTTGCGGTCGGCGGTCGAGTTCGAGCGCAACCGTGCCGAGAACATCGACAAGCACTACCGGGAGCACGAGGAGACGCCGCCGCCCGCGGTGACCCGCGGGATCAAGGAGGCGATCGCCACCTACGACGAGGTGACCGAGGGGGACGCGCGCACAGCGGTGCGGTTCGCCGGCCCGATTAGGGCCGCGGTCTGGGGCACGACCGAGGACGAGTGCCTGAGCCACGCCCGCACGTTGATGGACCGGTACGGCGAGTCGTACCGGATCGAGGTGGCCCATCCGCCCGGACAGGTGGAGCTGCTGCGGGAGTTCATCCCCGGCGAGCTGTGGGCGCTGTCCGGATACCAGCGGCGGATGTCGGTGGGCTACTTCGCGGCCGGAATGCCGCATGTGTCGTCGTCGGTGGGTACGCCGACCGGTCCCTACCTGGGGTACACGACGGCCACCGCGCGTCGCGCCGTACTCCACGACGGGCACTTCCCGATGGAGCGGCTGAACGCACCGGGCGTCGTACCGATCGTCGCCGAGCCCGGGGGCGGCAAGTCCACGCTGGTCGGTGTCTTGGCCTATCACTCGGTGACCCGGGGGCAGCCGACCATCATCCTGGACCCGTCGGGCCCGCTGGCGCGGCTCTGCCAGATGCCGAGCTTCGCCCCGCACGCCCGGCATCTGAATCTCACCGACGCGGAGCCTGGAACCCTCGCGCCGTGGCAGCTGATTCCCGAGCCGCAGCCGCAGGAGTTCCGCAGCGAACGGGAGTACGGGCGGGCCAAGGCCCGCGCCCACGCCGAACGCAAACAGCTCGGGTTCGACACCTTCCGGATGATGCTGCCGAACACCACACTGCGGAACCCCGCCACCGACAAGCGGCTGCGGGACGCGATCCGCTACGTCGGCGGGTCGGTGTCGGTCAACCCGCACCAGGTGATCAAGATGCTGCGCGCCGGCGACGAGTACGCCCGCGAGATCGCGGACCTGCTCGAGGAGTCGTCGGAGTTCCCGTTGGGGGAGCTGATCTTCCCGACCGACAGATCCTCGGAGTTCACCGCGGAGGCGGCCACCGACAAGCAGCTGGTCGTGATCACCATGCCCGGTCTCGTGCTGCCGTCGCCGGACACCGACCGGGACCATTGGAGCATCGAGGAGTTGTTCGCGCAGCCGCTGCTGCATCTGGCCGCGTTCTACACCTCCCGGTTCATCTACCGCCGGTCGATGGGGGAACGGAAGAACATCTTCCTCGACGAGTCGCACTTCATGGGCAACTGGGGCTCGGGCCGGGCGTTGTTCGTCCGGCTGGGGCGCGACTCCCGCAAGTGGAACACCGCCGTCTACACGTCGTCCCAGCATCCCGAGGACGTACTGTCCGTCGGCCGGGTGGAGGCCCTGATCGGGGGAGCGCTTGTCGGCCGGCTGGAGGACCTCGACATCGCGGAGAAGGCGATGACCGGCCTGCTGCGTGCGCCCAAGGAGTACGCCACGGCGGTCACCAAGCTGTCTCCGCGGCCGGCGCCGGGTTCGACCTTCGACGTGTCGAGGACCGGGGAGTTCATCTACCGCGACTGCTATGGCCGGGTGGACAAGATCCGCGTCGACCGGGACTGGGCTCCCGAGCTCGCCACTGTCCTGGAGACCACACCCGGCCTGCCACGTCTGGCATCGAAGGAGGCACCGCCGCAGCTCTTCATCGACGAGGTGGCCGATCTATTCGGCCTCGGGCGCGATGGTGCGGCGGCATGAACGGACCGCGCTGGTCGTGGGCGACCCGGATCGGGAACGTTCTCGTCCTGCTGGTGCTCCTGCTGCTCGTCCCGGTCCCCGCGGCGCAGGCCGCCTGCGAGGGCGATCCGGTGTCCGCCGCCCGGCCGGACGGCGGCCTGGTCGGCTGGTTCGTCACCAAGCCGGACGACGTACCGCCGGCGGAGGCGCGTCCGTTCGCGGACAACTCGAAGTACTCCGTGTCGGACGTCTACGGCTGGGGCACCCATTGGGGAACGTACGACCTCGGCTGCGGTCCCGACGCCGCGAAGGCTCCGACCGCCGGCCCGTTCACCGCATTCGGCAATCTTGCGCTCGAGGTGTCGAAGTTCGGCGGAGTGTTCCTGTCGTGGATCGGCGGCTTCGTCGAGAACCTCCCGCTCGGCTGGCTGGACGCGGTGATCACGGACATCAACCGGGCCGTGATGGACAACATCTGGAAGTTCTGGTTCCCCCTCACCATCCTCGCCATCGGGATCTTCCTTCTGTGGCGGGCACGACAGGCGGCGTTCGCCGAGACCGGCTCGGCCTTCGCCTGGATGGTCGTCGTACTCGTCGTCTCGGTGTTCTTCCTCAACTACCCGGCCAAGGCCGGTGAGCTCTTCGACGACGGCCTGGGTCAGCTCTCCTCGGTCGCCCGCAAGCCGTTCGGCAACTCCACGGTGGAGTCGCTGGTGATGGAGGAGATCATCTATCCGACCTGGTCGGCCGGTCAGTTCGGATCCGCCGACTCGCCGACCGCGCGGAGGTACGGTCCGGAGCTGTACTGGTCGACCCATTACACGTGGGCCGAGGTCGAGGAGATGCGGGGCGATCCGGACGCGGCGGAGGAGATCGCCGAGGAGAAGGGCGAGACGTACGAGCGGATCGCTCAGGAGGTCCAGGATTCCGACCCGGCGGCGTACGCGCACTTCACCGGCAACGAGGCGCAGTACCGGCTCGGGCAGGCGGTGATGTCGTGGCCGTTCGTGCTGTTCACCGCGCTGTTCATCGCGTTCGGGCTCGCCCTGGTGGCCATCGGGTTCCTGATGGTGCGCCTGTTCGTGGTTGCGTTTCCGGTGATCGGGCTGATCGGCGCCCATCCGAAGGGGCATGTGCACATTCAGGGGCTGTGGGACCTGTTCGCCGCCGCTCTGTGGAACGTGGTGAAGTTCAACTTCATCGTGGGGGTCTACACGTTGGCCGTCGGTGCCCTGCTCGTGGTGAACATGAACCCGCTCGGGAAGTTGTTCTTCCTCGTTGTCCTCACCGTGGTCTGCCTGATGATCGCCAAGCCGTTCCGGGCGCTGAAGTCGATGGTCCCCGGCGTCAACCCCAACCAGAGCTATCTCGCCGGTACCATGCGGCGGGCCGTGGACTATGCCATGCACCGGCACGCCGTCGAGGAGGGCGTCGCGGCCGCCGATCGCAGGGCGCGGCCCGACTCGCCGACGACGACCACACAGCCTCCCGGGCGGAAGCTCCCCGAGGAGGAGACCCTCCCGCCGATTCCGGTCGCCTCGCCCGGCCGGCACGCCGGTCGGCCGACCGTCCCCGAGCCGTACAAGGTGGACATCGAGTGGGGTACTCCGACGGCCCCGGCGACCACGCCGTACGGTGCGCCGGGACTGGCGCCAGGCGACGTACCCGCCGGCCGGCCGGCTCCGGCGATCGGCAAGCACCGGGGAGCGTCCGAGCCCGTACGGGAGCTGCCCGCCGTACCCGCCGCCGCGACCGATCGACCCTTCGACCCGACCGCTTCGCCGGCCATGGTCCCGGCCGCGGCCACGGCGGACGGGCGCCTCGAGCCGTCGTACGACTTCGGTGTGCCGAAGCCGCCGGACGCCGCGTCCGGTCCGCCGCTTCGGCGGTTCGCGATCGGCGAGGACGAGGCCGTCGAACCCGTCTACCAGCGGAACCCCGCCAGCCCGCAGGACGCGGACGTCGAGATCCCGCTGGCCGATACCCAGCTCGACCGGGAGGGCAACGAGGTCTTCATGGTCTACTCCCGTGCCGATCGCCGCCTCTAGCGAGGAGGAGTCATGAGAGGACGACCGGATCGGTATACCGACGGCTCGGACCCGTTGTCCGATCCGAAGAAGGTACGCCGGTTCATCGCCATGTCGCGTCCCGGAGCGGCGATACTGGCCGTGGTGGTGATCGTCGTCGGCCTCGTGGTCGCGCTCAGCCAGTTCACCGGCAACGACGAGGCATCGCCGCAGACCGTCACCGAGGAGCGGACTCCGCGTCCGCGGGCGAGCGCCACGGCCCAGGACGCCGACACGCCGAAGAGTCCCGCGACCGGAAAGGACGCCACCCGGCCCGAAGAGGTACCCGAGGACGCCGTACGCGCCGCGATCGACTTCACCAACGCCTGGAAGCTCCGGGACAACCGGTCGCAACGCCGCGCGGCCCTCGAGCGGGTCGCGACGCCGCACCTGACCGAGGCCCTGCTGCTCGTACCCGCCTCCGAGCTGTCGAAGGGCGACATCGTCGGTGAGCCGGAGCCCGACGCGTACTCCAACGTGTACGCCAACCTCCACGTCACCCTCAGCACCGGCGAGGTCATCGCCGTCAGCGTGGCGCAGCAACCGGACGGGAGCTGGGTCGCCGTGGACGTGCAGCAGGTACGCAAGCCCCGCACCGACGACACCGAAGCGGAGGAGCGCGAAACCGAGAGCAACGACAGGGACGAGTCCAATCAGAGGAACCAGAAGCGCTGAGCATGAACCCGGCGACCGCAAGGGCAATCGCCCAGCTCGCACAGTCCCGCACCTCACGCCGGGTGGCGGGCCTCCTCGTCGCGGGCAACGCGTTCCTCGTGCTGCTCCTGATGGCGATTCCGGTGGTGCTGATCGTGGTGATCCTGGCCGCGGTCGACGCGTCGGTGCAGGCCACGCAGCCCGTGGAGGGCTGTGACCTGGTGCGGGTCGGCGAGACACCCGTCGTGGGGGATCTCGACGACGAGCAGGTCAGCAACGCCGCCGCCATCGTGAACGTCGCCCGGAAGAACGGCATCAACGAGTACGGGCAGGTCATCGCGATCGCCGCCGCACTGCAGGAGTCGACGCTGCGCAACTACCGGGGCGGGCACGCGGACTCCCTCGGGTTGTTCCAACAGCGCCCGTCGCAGGGTTGGGGCACCGCCCGGCAGATCGGCGACCCGGTCAAGTCGGCCGAGGCGTTCTTCGGGGTCGCCAGGCATACCGACAACACCGGGTTGATGGACATCCGGGGATGGCGGAAGTTGTCATTGACCGCGGTCGCCCAGCAGGTGCAGCGCAGTGCGTTCCCGTACGCGTACGCCGACGAGGAGCCACTCGCTCGCCAGGTGGTCGCGACTCTGCGCAGCGACGACACCTCGTCGGCACTGTGCGGCAATCCCGGTGCCATGTCGTGTCCGTCCACCGGATTCTCGGTCGAGGCCGGCCTGACCCCGGACGGACTGCGGGTGCTGCGCTGCCTCGGTGACAAGTTCTCCCAGATCGCCGGATTCAGCGGTACCGGTGAGCGAGCCGCGAACCCGGACAGCGACCACGAGACCGGGCGTGCGGTCGACGCCGTGATCCCGAACTGGGACACCAGAGCCGGCAACGCCGAGGGGTGGAGAATCGCGGGCTGGGTCAAGCGGCACGCCTCGAGACTCGGGGTGACGTACGTGATCTTCGACGGCAAGATCTGGAGCCGGCAGCGCGCCGACGAGGGCTGGCGGGAGTACGAGCACCCGTCCGGCTCGACCGACCCGACGTCGCGGCACCTCGACCACGTGCACGTGTCCGTGGCCGGGAATGCCGCCGGAACCGGCGCCGGCGGACCCGGAAGGGTGCGGCTGCCGCTGTCCGGCGGCTATGCCCTGACCGCGGCCTTCGGGGAGTGCTCCGGGCTCTGGTCGGAATGCCACACCGGCCTGGACTTCGCCGCGCCGTCCGGCGCGCCGGTTACCGCGGTGGCCGACGGTACGGTCGTCTCGACCACCTGGAACAGCGCGTACGGGAACCTCACGCAGGTCCGCGGTGACGCGGCCGACGCCGAGTACTGGTACGCGCACCAGGAGTCCCAGTACGTCGAGGTGGGAGACCGGGTCAGAGCCGGCCAGACGATCGGCACCGTCGGCAGTACGGGCAACAGCACCGGCCCACACCTGCACCTGGAGGTGCGCGTGCGCGGGAGGCCGGTGGATCCCGAGACCTGGTTGGCCGATCATGGTGTGGACCCGTGAGGAGGTGAGCCCCGATGGGCAGGGATCCCCATGACGCCGGCCCGGACGGCGATCCGCTCACCGAGGCATGGCCGGAGGACGAGCGGACCGGCGACGAGGCTTGGGAGTTCGATGCGGACGGCTACCTCCGGGACGTCTCCGCGACACACCGGGCGGCGTACGGCCCGCCACCCCGGCCGGGCGTGCCGCTGCCCGTGATGGACGTGCCCACGGTCAAGGGCCGCCGGGTCGTGCTGATGACCGCGGCCGGGCCGATCTACGACCACCGGGCGGCCAGCGAGGTCTACACCGACGAGTCCGGGAGCTGGATCACCGTGGCCACCGAGCGGGCGTGGTACGTCTGGCAGGCGTCCGACCAGCGTGAACGGCCCGAGCTCGGCCCGCCCGGCTCCCGGGCCTGGGCGGCGGTCAACGTCTACGTCGAGGTGTACGCCGACGGTCCCTAGGTCCGGAGGGAGGCGCCCATGCCGGACGAACGCAACCAGGAGGAGCGATGGCCGTGACCAAGAAGGGCGGAGCCGGTGCGAAGCTGGCCTTCGTCAAGTGGGCGGCGATCACGCTCGCCGTGGTCTTCCTCGCCTTCTACCTGTTCTCGGAGTCGCACCGCGTGACCGACGCCCTGCAGGCGGTGTTCCTGGCGGTTTGTGTCGCGGTGGCCGCGGTACTCGTCTATCGTGCCATGCGGTCCCGATGAGCTGTTTCACTCTCCGCCACTGATCCGCTACGCTAAATGATGCACGTGTCGGGAGCCACGCGTGGGTGGCGCAGCCCTCACAAGGAGGAGTCATGCCGGTTGCATTGTTGAAGAGGAGCCTGATCTTCCTGGTCGCTGCCTTCGCGATCTTCTATATGCTCACCCAGCCGGAGGGCGCGGCAAGCGCGATCGAGGCCGTGGCCGGTGGGATAGGCGACGCGTTCGATTCGCTGATGAGCTTCTTCGCCGCATTGGCCGAGTGACAGGACGGGGTCCGCTACCTCGGGTTGTGCGTATCTCCGGATAGACTCCGCATCTGGCTGGCATGACGCTGGCCACACCACCGACATCGGTCCGGTGGTCGACCATGCACAAACGATTTCAAGGAGTTTCCGGTGGAGGCGTTGGCCAACCTTGTGCCGCTGCTGTTGATCGTCGGCGTGTTCTGGATGCTGATTTGGCGACCACAGCGTCGCAAGCAGGCCGCCGTCGCCCGTCTGCGGTCGAGTCTCGACGTCGGAGATCGGGTCATGCTCGGCAGCGGCATCTATGCACAGATCAGGGCGATCCGAGACGACGGGATCCAGGTCGAGGTCGCGCCGGACGTCCTCCTCCGGGTGCACCGGGACGCCGTCGTCTCCAAGGAAAACCCTGAGCCGGCTCCGCACGACGAGACCGAGCCGTCCGACGACAGCATCACCAGGCCCAAGGACGAGGACGTCTAACAGTGGCCAGTCCCTCGCGCGGCCGCCCGGGACGCATGATGGTGGTGTTCCTTCTCGTCCTGGCCGGGCTGTACGGGCTCGTCGTCCTCGGTGGCGACTGGGCTCCGCGACTCGGCCTCGATCTCCAAGGCGGCACTCGCATCACGCTGGAGGCGAGCACGCTCTCGGGCTCGGAAGAGGTCACCGAGGAGAGCATGAACGAGGCCGTCGGCATCATCCGGCAGCGGGTGAACGGCACGGGCGTCGCCGAGGCCGAGGTGACTACGCAGGCCAGCAACCAGATCGTGGTGGAGATCCCCGGAGAGCAGCGCGGTGGAATCGCCGAGACCATCGGGCGAACCGCGCAGCTGCGGTTCCGGCTCGTGGTCGGGCAGCCCGTACCGGCGCCCCCGCAGCAGGCGCAGCAACCGGGCGGGCAGCAAGGCGGCCAGCAGGGCGAAGGACCCGGCCAGGGCGGCCAACAGGACGGGCAGCAGAACGGGGGAGCCGGCCAGGACGGATCGCCGGGCAACGACGGCCGGTCCGACAGGTCCCAGGACGGCGGCGACGCCGAGGGCCCGAACAACCGGCCGGCCCCCGCGTGGGGCGCGCAACAGCCCGATCCGACGGAGGCACCCGGCCAGCCCGAGGAGACGAGGAACCCCGGGACGCCGGAGGAGACGGAGACCCCGCGGCCCGAGCAGCAGAACCAGGCGGACCTCGAAGGTGCCGAGCTGCTCGACTGGCGGCCCGGCGCCCAGCTGCAGCAGGAGTTCAACGCCTACACCTGCCCGCCCCCCGGTCAGCGGCAGCCGGATCTCGTCGATAATCCCGACAAGCCGCTGATCACCTGCGACGACGCCTTCCAGAAGTACCTGCTGACGCCGGCCATCATCGAGGGCACCGAGCTCAACGACGCCAGTGCGCAGCTGCCGACGCAAGGCGTGCAGTACGTCGTGAACCTCTCCTTCGACTCCGAGGGGAGCGACGTCTTCGGCGACGTCACCGCGGGGATCAACCAGACCGGGCGCCAGTTCGCGATCGTCCTGGACGGCGAGGTGCTGAGCGCGCCCACGGTGGACCAGGGCCCGATTCGTACCGGCGAGGCGATCATCGAGGGCAACTTCACCCAGCGGACCGCGACCAACCTGGCGAACGCCCTGAGGTACGGCGCGCTCCCGCTGTCCTTCGAGCACCTCGCGACCGACGAGGAGGGGCCGCAGCTCGCCGACGACCATCTGAGGGCCGGCATAATCGCGGGCATCGTCGGGCTGATCCTGATCCTGGTGTACTGCCTCGTCTACTACCGGGCGCTCGGGTTCGTCGTCGTGACGTCGTTGGGGATCGCGGGCGCGGGCACGTACGCCGTGGTTATGCTGCTCAGCGAGACCCTGGACTTCACCCTGACTCTCCCGGGCATCGCCGGACTCATCGTCGCTATCGGCATCACCGCCGACTCGTTCATCGTGTTCTTCGAGCGGCTCCGTGACGAGGTACGGGACGGCCGCAGCCTGCGGGCGGCCGTGGAACACGGCTGGACCCGCGCCCGAACCACCATCCTGGCCGCGGACGCCGTGACCTTCCTGGCCGCGCTGATCCTGTACATCTTCGCGATCGGAGTGGTGAAGGGCTTCGCGTTCGCGCTGGGGCTGACCACCCTGATCGACGTGTTCGTGGTGTTCTTCTTCACCTATCCGCTGGTCTCGCTGCTGGCCCGCCGGAGGTTCTTCAGCGGTGGGAACCGGCTGTCGGGTCTCGACCCGAAGCATCTCGGGGTCAAGCGGCTGGTGGGAGCCGGCATGCGCGGGAGCCGTACGACGGGTGAGGTCGTCTGATGTCGCGCATCGGGTCGTTCGGGAACCGCCTGTACTCCGGCGAGATCTCCGTCGACTTCGTCAGCAAGCGAAGGCGCCGCCGCTGGTACACCATGTCCGCGGTTTTCCTCGTCGTGGCGATCCTCGGGCTGGGGTTCCGCGGCCTGGACTTCGGGGTGGAGTTCACCGGCGGCGTGGAGTTCCGCGCCAAGGTCGCGGACAACGAGGCCGCCGTCGAGGTGATGCGGGACGCGGTGGTCGGCAGCGGCCTCGAGAACGAGCCGATCGTCACCAGCTCCGGAAACGACGAGGTCCGGATTCAGACCGAGGAGCTGACCGCCGCCCAGTCCCAGCAGCTGGAGCGCGTCCTGCGTGACGCCGGGGCCGCCGATGTGACCTCGAATCTCGTCGGCCCGTCCTGGGGCGAGCAGATCGCCAACCGGGCGCTCACCGGGCTCGCGGTGTTCCTCGGGCTGGTCATGCTGTTCATCGCGGCGTACTTCCGGGAATGGAAGATGTCGCTCGCCGCGGCGGCCGCGCTCGGGCACGACGTCCTGATCACCGTGGGCGTCTACGCCCTCAGCGGGTTCGAGGTGACCCCGGCGACCGTCACCGGCGTGCTCACCATCCTGGGTTACTCGCTCTATGACACGGTCGTGGTGTTCGACAAGGTACGCGAGAACACCCGCGGGATCGCGGCCAGCAGCCGGCGTACCTTCTCCGAGGGCGCCAACCTCGCGGTGAACCAGACGCTGGTGCGGTCGATCAACACCACGGCGGCGGCGTTGCTGCCCGTGGGTGCGCTGCTGTACGTCGGGGCCTTCCAGCTCGGGTCGGGACCGCTGAAGGACCTCGCGCTCGCATTGTTCGTCGGTATGGCCGCCGGCGCGTACTCGTCGATCTTCCTCGCGACCCCGCTGCTGGTGCAGCTCAAGGAGCGCGAGCCGCGGATACAGGAGCAGATCCGCCGGGTCGAGGCCCGCCGCGGCGACGCGCCGATGCCGGCCACCCTGCATGACGCGGACGCCGCCGCCGGCGTGGTCTCGACCCGCCGCCAGCAGCGCCCGATGACGGTCGGCACCGCGAAACGCAGCCAGCCGCAACGACAGGCCCGGAGCAAACGGGGCAGCCGTTCCAGACCCGGGAAGGGAAAGAACCGATGACCCGGTCCACGCAGGACGAGAACACCGCCGAGTCACTCTGGCAGGAGCTGATTCGCGACATCCCCGACTTCCCCAAGCCCGGGATCGTCTTCAAGGACATCACCCCGCTGCTGGCCAACCACTCCGCGTTCCACGCGGTCGTCGAGGCGCTGGCGAGCCGTGGCCGGGATGCCGAGGGCCGGCCGGCCGTCGACAAAGTGGTCGGCATCGAGGCTCGCGGCTTCATCCTGGCCGCGCCGGTCGCACTCGCGCTCGACGCGGGGTTCGTGCCGGTGCGCAAGCTCGGCAAGCTGCCGTCCTCCACCCATCAGGTCTCGTACGCGCTGGAGTACGGCGAGGAGACCCTGGAGGTGCATCAGGACGCCCTGGCCGAGGGCGACCGGGTGCTCATCGTGGACGACGTACTCGCGACCGGCGGAACGGTGGCCGCGACCGCGGACCTCGTGCGCAACTGCGGCGCGTCGGTGGCCCATGTCGCGGTGCTGCTGGAGTTGTCCTTCCTCAACGGACGTACGCAGGCGGGCGGCCTCGACCTCACCGCCCTGATCACCGTTTAACGCACCCCTTCGGGGAACGGTCACAAGCGCGGGCGCACCACGGTCGGGCCACCGGCGCTGACGTTCAGCGCCCCAATCCGACCGGAGGCCCGCTCGGTGTGGGTTCGGTTCCGAAGTCACGCCGGCAGCTCGTGCCCGCGCAGTGCTCGAGGGCACCCAGCCGGCGCCTCATCTCCCGCTCGACCACGTCGTACGCCGGGTTTTCGGCCACGTTGCGCAGCTGGCGCGGATCGCGTCTCCGGTCGTACAGCTCGACCTCGCCGGTTTGCCTCAGCTCGAGGTAGGTGTACCGGGTGGAGCGCACTCCGACGAAGCGCCACGCGCCGGTGTCGTCGTCCGCGTTCGGTCCGCCCTGTAGCAGCACGGTGCTCCACCCCGGCCTGCGTCCCTTGGCCACCGGGAGGAGGTGGCGGCCGTCCATCCGCAACCCGGGCTCGACTCCGGTCGCCGCGAGGATGGTCGGCGCGAGGTCGACCAAGGTCGCCACCTCGTTCGTCCTCGTTCCGGACGGAAGACCCGGACCCCGCATCATCAACGGCACCCGCAGCGCGGGCTCGTACCCGATGTTCTTGCCGAACGTGCGGTGCTCGCCCAGGAGGAACCCGTTGTCGGACGCGAAGACGATCAGCGTCTCGTCGAGCACGCCGGCCTTGTCGAGCGCGGCGGCAGTGCGGATCACGGCGTCGTCCACCGCCTCCAGGGACTGCAGCCGGCGTTGCATCAGCCGAGTGGTCCGTTCCCTCCGGTCGGCGTCCAATGCTGGTTCGTTCCGCACCGAGGCCGGCTTGTCGCTGACGTCGGCCTCGTCGTACGGCGGGTCGAACCGCCCGGGGAACCGCGCTTCCGCGAAGTCATCCATGTGCCGATACGCCGGTTCCGGCGGATGCCAGCAGGTGGAGGCGTCCCAGCCGAAGCGGGAGCGGCAGCCGCCATGCGGGGCCACGTGTGACTGCCAGAGGAAGAACGGCCGCCTGGACTCGGCGAACCGCCGGATCAGTCGCACCGACTTGTCGGCGTACAGGTCGGTCAGATAGCTGCGGGGATAACGCCGCAGCTGGCCGTTCTCGCTCAGGACGGTGTCGTAGTAGTCGTGGATGTGCCGGGTCCCGAGCGCGGCACCCCGCCAGATGTCCCATCCGGGCGGGATCTCGTCCGGCCGGGACCTGCCGTATCCGTTGAGGTACTTGCCGAGGAACGCGGTGCGGTAACCGGCGTCGCGCAACCACACCGGCAGGGTGTCGGCGGAGTCGAGGGCCCGGTAACCGCCGTGCGGCGCGAAGTTCGTACGTACGCCGTGGTTGTGCGAGAACTGTCCGGTCAGGATCGACGCCCGCGCCGGGCAACACAGGGGGTTGGGGGAGATGCCCTGGTCGAAGATGACGCCCGACGTGCCGAACAGTTCGCGGGTCTTCGGCATCGCCCGCATCTCTTCCAGGGTCTGGTCGTCGGTCGTGATCAGTACGACGTTGGGCCGGGCGACAGCCGGCCCGGTGGGCTGTCGCAGCCGCTCGTACACCCTCGGGCTGCGGAACGCCTTCGGGGTGTCCCACGGGACCGGGAGCCTGTGCCCGGTCACCTGGGGAGGCACCACGGAGACCGAGAAGCCGCGCTCCCGCTCCGGCCTCGGCGAATACGACGAGGCGGCGCTCTCGCAGGCGGTGGCCAACCCGAACACACCCACCACCAGGAGTGCGATCGCCCTCAATGTCCCTCCCATCGCGTGCCAGGGTACAAGGGCCAGGTGACCCCGGGTTCGCACCGACATCCCCGCCGGGATGTCACGGTTGGTCCGAATGCGTAGACTGGGTTACCTCGGCTACAGGAGATCGCGTTTGGCTGACGAGGTAACTCCCACCTCGACCACGGACCGGCCGGCCGGCCGTGGTTCTCGTACCGCTGCGCGGACGACACCCTCGGAGCCCCGGCCGGCACCTCCTCCGCCTCCACCGGCGCCGCCCGCGCCGGACTCGACGCCCACGCGGCTGCGTACCCGCACCCGGCTGGCCCGTCTCGGTCGGCAGGGAACGGTCAACCCCGTCCTCGAACCGCTGTGCCGGATCGTGCGCTCGACCCATCCCAAGGCCGACCTGGGCGTGCTGGAGCAGGCGTACACGACCGCCGAGAGCTACCACCGCCACCAGTCCCGCAAGAGCGGTGACCCGTACATCACCCATCCGCTCGCCGTGGCCTCCATCCTCGCCGAGCTGGGCATGACGCCGCCGACGCTGTGCGCGGCACTGCTGCACGACACCGTGGAGGACACGCCGTACACCATCGAACAGCTCCGCACGGACTTCGGGGACGAGATCGCGCTGCTCGTCGACGGCGTCACCAAGCTGGACAAGGTGAAGTACGGCGACACCGCCCAGGCGGAGACGATCCGCAAGATGGTCGTGGCGATGGCGAAGGACATCCGGGTCCTCGTCATCAAGCTCGCCGACCGCCTGCACAACATGCGCACCCTGCGGTACCTCCGGCAGGACACGCAGGAGCGCAAGGCGCGCGAGACGCTGGAGATCTACGCCCCGCTGGCCCACCGGCTCGGCATGAACACCCTGAAGTGGGAGCTGGAGGACCTCGCGTTCGCGACGCTGCACCCCAAGGTGTACGACGAGATCGTCCGCCTGGTCGCCGTGCGCGCCCCGTCGCGTGACGACTTCCTCGACAAGGTCACCGACCGGGTTCAGGACGATCTGGGCAAGGCCAAGATCAAGGCCACGGTTTCCGGCCGGCCGAAGCACTACTACTCGATCTACCAGAAGATGATCGTGCGCGGCCGCGACTTCAGCGACATCTACGACCTGGTCGGGCTGCGCATCCTGGTCGACTCCGTGCGGGACTGCTACGCGACCCTCGGCGTGATCCACGCCCGGTGGAACCCGGTGCCCGGTCGGTTCAAGGACTTCGTGGCGATGCCGAAGTTCAACATGTACCAGTCGCTGCACACCACGGTGATCGGGCCGGAGGGCAAGCCGGTCGAGATGCAGATCCGCACGTACGCCATGCACCGGCGGGCGGAGTACGGCATCGCCGCGCATTGGAAGTACAAGGAGGACTCCAACGCCGGGATCGACACCGATCGGCAGCTCGTGCGCGGCGAAGCCGCGTCCAGCGACATGGCATGGCTGCGCCAGCTCCTGGACTGGCAGCGCGAGACCGAGGACCCGGGTGACTTCCTGGAGTCGTTGCGGTTCGAGATCAACGTCGACGAGGTCTACGTCTTCACTCCGGCCGGCGACGTGATCGCGCTGCCGACCGGCTCCACCCCGGTCGACTTCGCCTATTCGGTGCACACCGAGGTCGGGCACCGATGTGTGGGCGCACGCGTCAACGGGCGACTCGTACCTCTGGAGAGCCCACTCGACAACGGCGACGTCTGCGAGATCTTCACGTCGAAGGCGGCCAACGCAGGACCGTCGCGGGACTGGCTGAACTTCGTCAAGAGCGCCCGCGCCCGCAACAAGATCAAGCACTGGTTCAGCAGGGAACGCCGGGAAGAGGCGATCGAGAAGGGCAAGGGGGCGATCTCCCGGCTGCTCCGCAAGGAGGGCAAGCCCCTGCAGCGGCTGCTGACCCATGAGACGCTCACTGCCGTGGCCAGCGACCTACGGCTGGCCGACGTCTCCGCCTTGTACGCCGCCGTCGGCGAGGGGCATGTCGGCGCTCAGAACGTCGTACGCCGAATCGTCGACCTGTACGGCGGCGAGGAGGGCGCCACCGAGGACCTCGCCGAGGCCGTACGCCTGCCGAGCGAGCGCGAACGCCGTGCCCGCCCGCCGCGCGGCGACTCCGGAGTGATGGTCAAGGGTGAGCCCGGGGTCTGGGTCAAGCTGGCAAAGTGCTGCACACCGGTACCCCGCGACAAGATCATGGGGTTCGTCACTCGCGGCTCCGGGGTGTCCGTGCACCGCGAGGACTGCACCAACGCCGCGTCATTGATGTCGCAGAAGGAGCGGATGGTCGAGGTCGAGTGGGCCCCGACGGCCGAGAGCATGTTCCTCGTAGCGGTCCAGGTCGAGGCGCTGGACCGTGAGCGCCTGCTGTCCGACATCACTCGGGCATTGTCGGATATGCACGTGAACATCCTGTCCGCGTCCGTGGTGACGTCGCGCGACCGGGTGGCCCAGAGCCGGTTCACCTTCGAGATGGGTGATCCCGCGCATCTCGGCCATGTGCTCAAGCAGGTACGCAACGTCCCGGGCGTGTTCGACATTTACCGCATCACCCAATAGCCCGCCTCCCCTTTCGCGCCGAGATTGCACTTCTGGCTGTTTGCAATCTCGGCACGACCAGAGGAGCCCTGCTTGCAGATCTCGTCGACCACTTCTGCAATCTCGGCGCGAAAGATCAGCTACAGCTTGGGGAGCAGGGGAGTGGCGGACAATGCGGCCGGCTCCTGGAACGCGAACTCGTCGCCGGCCTTCTCGTACGCCTCGGCGTACGCCGCCATCCGGTCCGGGTCGAGCTGGACGCCGATTCCCGGACCGCCGGGAATCTCCAGTCGGCCGCCGGAGTACGGCAGCGGACTCGCGCCGAGCACGATGTCGTCGGCCAGGAGGCTCGCGTACGACTGACTCGCGGGCAGGAACACGGGGATCGAGGCCAGGACGTGCGCCGCGGCGTACATCGCGACGCCGAGCTCGCCCAGGCTGTGCTTGAGTATAGGCAGCCCGGCCGCCTCCGCGAGCCCCGCGGACCGCTTGAGGTTCAGCAGTCCGCCGTCCATCTGGTTGTCCACCGACAGCACGTCCGCCGCGGAGTGCCGGATGACCTCCAACTGGTCGTAGCGGGTCCACGAGGCCTCGTTGGCCAGGAGCGGCATCGGCACCCGGCTGCGCACGTACGCCATCTCGGCCAGGTTGCGCCCCGACACCGGCTGCTCGGCCAGCTCGATGCCGAACCGGTGCATGTCGTTCAGGATCCGGATCGCGGCGGCCGAAGACCACGCCTCGTTGGGATCGATCCGGATCAGCGCGTCCGGTCCGCCGCCGTCGCGTACCGCCTCGACCCGGGCGAAGTCGTCGGACGGATCGTCCGAGCCGACCTTCAGGTAGAGCGTGCGGAACCCCGCCGCGACCCCGGCCGCGGCGTCGGTCGCCATCTCCTCCGGCGACTTGCGGCCGAGGTAGTAGAAGTACTCGACGGAGTCGCGGACCCGGCCGCCGAACAGCGTGACCAGCGGCTGGCCACAGAGCTTGCCGACGATGTCCCAGCAGGCCATCTCGACCGCCGCGATCGCGGGGCTGGTCGCCTTCACGTGATGCCATGTGCCGGCGATGTTGATCCGCTTCATGATCCGTTCGATGGCGGTCGGGTCCTCGCCCAGGACGAACGACTCCACCGATCGCAGGACGGCGAGCACGATGTCGGCCGAGGGGTACGCCGCCGCCTCGCCGATCCCGGTGAGGCCCTCGTCGGTCTCCAGCTCGAGCATGATGCTGATCGTGCCCTTGCGGCCGCCGTACGCCCACAGCTCGTCCTCCCGGAACGGTACGGCGATCGGTGTGGCTCGTATCGCGGTGATCCGCATCTGTGACTCCTCGAAGGTGGTGTGGTCAGGTCGTGATGATCGGGTCCCACGGCGCGTTGGTGAGGATCTCCCCGCCGTACGGCGTGACGAGGATCGAGTCCGACAGCATGTAGTCGGGGATGTGCTGCCCCATCAACCACGACAGCACGTGGAACACCATGCCGGCCTTGATCTCGAGATCTCCGCCGCGGCGGAGACCCACGACCGAGCCGCCGCCGACCCAGCTCGGCGGGAAGCCGATCCCGATCAGGTAGCCGCAGTGGTGTCGCCGGTAGCGCTTGTGGCCGAGGCCGGTGTCCACGACGTCCTGCCAGGCCTCGTAGACGTCGCCGCTGACCGCGCCCGGCACCAGCGCGGCGCGTACCGCCTCCATCCCGGCCGCGGCGAGGACGGCGGAGTCGACGGTGCCCTTCGGCGTCGATCCCACATGGACGATCCGGGACAGCGGAGCGTGGTAGCGCGCCACCGACCCGGACAGCTCGAGGAAGACCGCGTCGCCGTAGGCGAGCGTGCGGTTCGTCCACGTGCAGTGTTCGAGGGACAGCCGGTCCCGGGTACGGATCAGCGGCACGAACCCCGGGTGCTCGCTGCCGGCGGACAGCAGCGCGTCGTACACCCTCCGGGCGACGTCCCGCTCGGTGACACCGGACGTGATGGCCGCGATGCCGGCGTTCATGGCCTGCGAGGACGTCTCGGCGGCCTGCCGGACGTACTCGATCTCCAGGTCCGACTTGACCTGGCGCAGGCCCTCCACCAGGCCGGACCCGTCGACGTATTCCACACCGGGGCAGGCGACCTGCAACTCGTCCCAGACCGCGAGCGGCATCCACATGCCGGAACGGTCGATCCCGACGATCCCGGTGTCCGGGACCGCATGCCGGACCGCCCGGGCGGCCGCCCACGACGAGTGCTCGTCGTCGCCGTACGGGACGTGCTCGACCCCCGGTGCCATGGCCGCGATCGTCCAGGCCTCCATGGCGCGGGCCACCACCAGAGGGCAGCGGGTCAAGGGCACGACCAGCAGCGTGAAGGCGAAGTAGCCCTGATGGTCCAGGCCGGTCAGGTAGTAGATGTCCTCCGGTCCGGTGAGCGCAAGAGCGGACAGGCCGCGTTCTCGCATCAGCTGCCGGGTGTGATCGATCCGCTTCTCGATCTCAGCCGATGCCGGCGTGGGCGGGGCGCGCAGGCCGTCCACTCAGGCCTGTCAAGAATCCGTGGCGGCGCGCACGGCGTCCGACCAGATCGACAGGGCCTCGTGTACCTGCTCGGAGTTCACCACCAGCGGCGGGATCATCCGCACCACATGGCCGCGAGACCCACAGGTCAGGAGCAGCAGACCGCGCTCGGCGGCCGCCTGCTGAGCTCGCAGGGCGGGCGCCGGATCCGGCCGCCCGTCGGCGTCGGTGAACTCACTGGCCTGCATCAGACCGAGCCCACGCACGTCTCCGATGGCGGGTACGTCGGCCGCGGTCTTGACCAGGCCGTCGGCCAGCTCCGCGCCGCGGGCGGCGGCGTTCTCGACGAGGCTCTCGTCCCGGATGACGTCCAGCGTGGCCAACGCGGCCGCGCAGGCGACCGCGTTTCCGCCGTACGTGCCGCCCTGTGACCCCGGCCAGGCCCGCGACATCAGCTCCCGGGGCGCAGCCATCATGGACAGCGGGAACCCGCTGGCCAGGCCCTTCGCGGTGACCAGGACGTCGGGTACGACGCCGAAGTGGTCGTGTCCCCAGAACCGTCCGGTACGGCCGGACCCGGTCTGTACCTCGTCGACGACCAGCAGGATGCCGTGCCGGTCGGCCCGCTCCCGGAGTCCGGCCAGGAACGCCGCGTTCGCCGGTACGTAGCCGCCCTCTCCGAGCACCGGCTCGACGACGAACGCCGCGGTCTCGTCGGGCGCCGTCTGGGTGGCGAGGATGTAGTCGAGCTCGCGGAGCGCGAACTCGGTGGCGGTATGCTCGTCCCATCCGTAGTGGAAGGCGTACGGGAACGGCGACACCACGACGCCGGACATCAGCGGGGCGAAGCCGGCCCGGAACTTGGTGCCGGACGTGGTCATCGACGCCGCGCCGATCGTACGGCCGTGGAACGAGCCCTGGAACACCACGACGTTCGCCCGCCCGGTGGCGTGCCGCACCAGCCGGAGGGCGGACTCGACGGCCTCGCTGCCGGAGTTCAGGAAGAACACCGAGTCGAGGTTGGCCGGCAGCACGTCGGAGAGCCGGTCGACCAGATCGAGCATCGGCCGGTGCATAACGGTCGTGTACTGGCCGTGGATCAGGGTGCCCACCTGCCGCTGCGCGGCCTCGACGACCCGGGGATGGCAGTGGCCGGTGCTCGTGACTCCGATGCCGGCGGTGAAGTCCAGATAGCGCCGGTCCTCCTCGTCGTACAGATAGACGCCCTCGCCGCGCGCGGCAAGCACCGGCGTCGCCTGCTTGAGTACGGGAGAAAGCTGTGTCATGGGCGATCCTTCTGTAGGATTGTCTACAATCTGAACTGTACTGCCTGCCCGCCGCTGGACAATAGTTCCGGCCGTTTCTTCCCTTCTCAGATCGGGTAGCTGGCCGTCTCTTCGGCGCGACTGGGGCCCGCTAACGACGTGGTGTGACGTGGACGCCGAGCACCGGCGCCGCTCGTACCTGCGCCAGCCTGGCGGCATGCTGCGGAGGGTCACCGTGGGGTCACGCGACCGGCATCCGGGTGCTCCGACGCGTGACCGGATCTCGGAGCGAGTACGGAGTTTTCCGGATGCCGCGAGGGTCGTGTGTCGGCATACCGTCACACCCAACGACGGCCCTACGAGGAGACGCGATGTCCTTCATCCAGATCATCGAGCACCGAGCCGACGACTTCGACAAACTCCGCGCCCTCGAGGAGGAGTGGGAGAAGGCGACCGAGGGGAAGAGCACCGCACGTCGTGCGATCGTCACCGAGGATCGCAACGAGCCAGGGCACTACTTCAGCATCGTGTTCTTCGACTCCTACGAGTCGGCGATGGTGAACTCCAACCTTCCCGAGACCCAGGAGATGGCCGCGAAGCTGGCCGCGGCCTCGAAGGAGCCGGCGACCTTCTACGACCTCGACGTCGTGGACGACCGTTCGCCGAGCGGCGGCGCCTGACCCGCGACCGATCCCTGCCGCCCTTTCGTGTGCTGCAATCTATAAACTCCCACCTCGCCGCCCGTGACCGACGCGCGAGTCCACGCGGATTGTTGACAATGTGACTGACGCTCAATAGCGTCACAATGCGTACGACGACCGCGGCCACCGGCGTCTAAGGGGCGACTCATGGGGGCCATGTCTTGCCAGGGCCCGGTCACGGACTCGGACGAAGGGCGGACCCTTGAATCACGTAACCGAGTGGTCACGAAGAGACTTCCTGAGGCGCTCGATGTTGGCCGGCGGGATCGTCGTGGCTCCGGGACTGCTCGCCGCATGCGAGCGGACAGGCACCAACGGCGCCACTGAGGGCGGTCGGTTGGAGGAACTGAGGTCGCAGGGCACGATCCAGGTCGGCATCGCCGGTGAAGAGCCCTACGGCTATCTCGACGGCGGCGATCTGACCGGCATGGACCCGACAGTTCAGCAGGAGATCTGGGGGAACCTCGGCATCGACGAGGTTCAAGCGACCCAGGTGGACTTCGACGGCCTCATCCCGGGTCTCAATGCCGGTCGCTTCGATGTCGTGGCGGCGGGGATGTTCATCACCCCAGAGCGATGTGCAGAGGCGGCATTCTCCGACCCGATGTACTGCGCGCCAAACGCGTTCCTGGTCGCGCCCGGTAACCCGCTGAACATCACCGATTTCCAGTCGATCGCGGATGCCGACGCCAAGCTGGTGGTGCTCGGCGGTGCGGTCGAGGGGCAGTACGCCCAGGAGGCAGGGGTCTCAGGCGGAAACATCACCCGGGTCGGCGGCGCGCGCGACGGCCTGCTGCAGCTGGAGCAGGGGAGGGTCGATGCGTTCGGCCTCACGACGATCACCCTCAAGGACATACTCAACAAGAATCCGGATTCTGATGTGGAGCTGACCGAGGCCTTCACTCCTGTGGTTGACGGCGAGGAACAGCTCGGCTGCGGCGGCGCCGTATTCGCGCAGGAGGACACCGCGCTGGTCGACGCGTTCAACGAGGAGCTGGCTAACCTCCGAGAATCGGGGCGGCTGCTCGAGCTGATTGAACCCTTCGGCTTCGGTCCGGAAACCCAAGAAGACGCCGAGCGCGTCACGACCGAGCAACTCTGCGGCGCCGGCTGACCAGGCGACGGAAGGCCTGCCATGCAAGACCTTCAGTTCGGAGCATGGGTCGACGACTTCCTTGCCGGTCTCTGGGTGACGGTCTATGTCACCGTCCTCGCGGCCGTCGCCGCAGTGGTGGTGGCGTTCGTACTCGGGATCGCTGTACGAACGCGGCACATCGTCCCGCGCACGATCGCGCGCATTATCATCGAGCTGTTCCGCGGCACATCGCTTCTTGTGCAGCTGTTCTGGTTCTTCTATGTCCTCCCGGAGTTCGGATTCAGGTTCGATCCGCTCGCGGTGGCGGTCTTCGCGTTCGGACTGAACTTCGGGGCCTACGGTGCGGAAGTCGTGCGTGGGGCGATCAACGCCGTACCAACGGCGCAGTGGGAGGGCTCCATCGCGCTCAACCTGACGCCGGCACAGCGCATGCGACGGGTGATCCTCCCGCAGTCCATACCACTGATGATTCCGCCGTTCAATAACCTGCTCATCCAGCTTCTGAAGAGCACCCCGCTTATCTTTCTCATCTTCCTGAATGACCTCACGTTCTACAGCGACCAGTACCGCAACTCCGTAGGAAACGAGAACTTCATCTTCCCGCTCCTACTGGTGATCTACTTCGTACTCAGCTACACGTTCACCCTGTTCATGCACGTGCTTGAGGCTCGCGCGAATACAAGGCTCGGCCGGCCCGTGGAGCGCCGCAGGATCTTCAAGTATCGCGGCCCCCAGGAAGAGGAGGCGGTGAAGGTATGACCGTCTTCCAGACCTGGGACATGGACTTCGCCCTTGAGCACTTGCCCGAGCTTCTTGATGCCTTCGTCCAGTTCACCCTCGTCGCAACGGTCCTGGGCTCGATACTTGCGGCCGTGCTGGGCCTGCTGTTTGCGATCATTCGACGTGTTCGGGTGCCGGTGCTGGCACCAGTTGTGACCGTGATTGTGGAGTTCGTGCGGTCGACGCCCATTCCGATCCAGCTGTTCTTCGTTTTCTACGGGTTCCCGACCATCCCCGGCATCGGGTTCAACATCTCGGCCATGACCGCGGGTGTGCTCGTGCTCGGCGTCCACTACGCCTGTTACTACGCCGAGGTGTACCGGGCCGGTATCGAGAGCGTGCCCAAGGGGCAATGGGAGGCGTGCACAGCCCTGTCGATCGCCCCCCGCTACCAGTGGCAGCGAGTGGTGCTTCCACAGGCGATTCGCAACGTGCTGCCTTCATTGGGAAACTACGTCATCTCGATGTTCAAGGAGACTCCGTTCCTCTACGTCATCGGCGTCACAGAGATGGTGACCGTGGCGGTGACGCAGATCGGCGGAGACGCGTTCCGTTACACCGAGGTGGTCACGCTGGCTGGACTGATCTTCCTGGCCGCGAGCTACCCTGCTGCAGTAGCGATGAGGAAATTGGAGATGCGCCTTGGCCACGCCTGAGACGACCACCGCATACGAGACGACCGGCGCTCGCGCGAGCGGCGAGCCGATGATCCGGTTCGAGGAGGTGCTGAAGAAGTTCGGCGACCTCACCGTTCTAGAGAACCTCGACTTCGACGTCGCACCGGGGGAGCGGGTCACCCTGATCGGGCCCAGCGGTTCCGGCAAGACGACCATCCTGCGGCTGCTGATGACGCTCGAGACGCTCACCGGTGGGCACATCTGGGTGGACGGCGAGCCGCTGTGGCACATGCCCAAGGGCGACAAGCTGGTCCCGGCCAACGAGAAGTACCTCCGCCAGGTCCGCAAGAAGATCGGCATGGTCTTCCAGCAGTTCAACCTGTTCCCCAACATGACCGTGCTGGAGAACGTCACCGAAGCGCCGATCCGCGTCCTCGGCAAGAGCCGGGACGAGGCCAACGAGAAGGGCAAGGAGCTTCTGGAGCGAGTCGGGCTGGAGGCGAAGTACGAGGCACATCCCAGCCAGCTGTCCGGCGGTCAGCAGCAACGGGTCGCGATCGCCCGTGCGCTGGCGATGGAGCCGAGAGTGCTATTACTTGATGAGGTCACGGCGGCCCTGGACCCGGAGCTGGTGGCCGGCGTGCTCAACCTGCTGCGGGAGATCGCCGAGACCACCGACATCACCATGCTGATCGTCACCCACGAGATGCACTTCGCGCGCGACGTGTCGCACAAGGTGATGATGTTCGACCACGGCCAGGTGGTCGAACACGGACCGCCGGACAAGATCTTCACCGATCCCGACCACGACCGCACCAAGGCCTTCCTGCACGCCGTCATCGAAGAGCGCTGATCCGCGCTGTTCGCCAGAGAGGGCTAGACTGGCTGCTCAGACGGGCGGAAGGGGTGCGTGGTCATGGTGTCCTTAGTGATAATCCTCGGGCTGGCCGTTCTGGTCGGCGTGGCTCTCGTGTTGTGGCGGATGCTGCGCTGGGGACCCGCGTCGGAATCGAAACCGCTGGAGGACTGGAAGCACGTGCGCCCGCCCGCAGGTGGAATGTGACCGTCGGGATCATGACGGCCTGCCCTCGATCGGGCTAGGGAACCGGGCTTGGGTACAGCTCGATGTCGGCTCGATGCGGGCCTTGCAGTTTCGCATCGCCGGTGAGCAACGGACAGTCGAGCAACTCCGCCAGCGCGATATAGGCGGCGTCGTACGCGGTGAAGGTATCCCGGAGCTGCCAGACCCGTTCGGATACAACCGCACCGGAGTAACGCTCGATCTGAAGATCTGCGAAGTCTGCCCGTACGCTCTCGGCTCGGTCAGCCGTCAGCTTGCCACCCAACGCTAGGCCCCGTAACGCGTTGGCGAACTCGAAGTCGATGAGATGCGGCGCGTGTAGCACCCGCGGCGCCGACAGCCGCAACACCTCGTCGGCTTCGGCCTCACCCAATGCACGGAGAACAAGTGAGCTGTCGACGACGAGATCGGTCACTCACCTCTCCCAGCGCGCGTAGCAGCCACGTAATCCTCCATGGTCAAGCCCGCGGCGGGCCTCTGGGCCGCCCTCTCGAGCACCTCGGCGACGGTCGGTCGGGACGCCGCCTCGATGATCATCCTCCGGAGGTACGCGGTGAGGCTCATTCCCTCCGCGGCCGCCCGCATCCGCATGACGTTGAGTGCATCCACGGGAACGTCCCGAATCTGGATCGGTTTCGTCTCCATGCATGCAAAGATAGCAGAATGCATGCAAGGTCGGCTTAAGATCCGGGAGTGAACTCGTCCACGGCCTTGCGTGCTTGCTCCAGCCATGAGCGGCGGGCCTCGATGGCCTGCTCGGCCTCCTTGACCTTGCGCTCGTTCCCCTTGGCCACGGCGTCCTCGCGCTTCTTCTCCAGGTCGGCGATCACCGACTCCAGCTGAGCGACGGTGTCGGTCGCCCGAGCTCGCGCCTCCGGGTTGGACCGGCGCCAGCGGTCGTCCTCGGCCGCCCTGATCGCCTGCTCGACCTTCCGCAGCCGCCCCTCCATCGGCTTCACCGCGTTGCGCGTCACCTTGCCGACGGCATCCCAGCGCGCGTCGATGTCCCGGAACGCCGCCCGGGCGGCGACTGGATCGGTCACCGGAAGCAGCCTCTCGGCCTCCTCCAGCAGCCGCTCCTTGACCTGCTGGTTGGCGAGGTACTCCTTGTCCAGCTCGGCGTTCGCCGCATCCCGAGCGGAGAAGAAGGTGTCCTGTACCCCACGGAACCTCGCCCACAGCTTGTCGTCGACGTCGCGATGCGTGGGACCCGCGGCCTTCCACTGACGCATCAGCTCGCGGAACTCCCCAGCGGTCCGGCCCCAGTCCTTCGAGTCGGCCATCGCCTCGGCCTGCTCGACCAGCTTCTGCTTCACCACTTTGGCCGCATCCCGCTTCTCGTGCAGGGTGGCGAAGTGCTGCTTGCGGTGGCGGGTGTACGTCGTACGCGCCGTCGAGAACCGCCGCCACAAGGCATCGTCGGATGTCTTGTCCAGGCGGGGTAGCGACTTCCACTGGTCGAGCAGCTCCCGCAAGCGGTTCGCCCCGCTGCGCCAGTCCTGGCCGGCCGCGATGCCCTCCGCCTCGTCCGCGATCTGCTGCTTGAGCGCCAGCGCCTCCTCCATCTTGCGGGCACGCGCCGCCTTCTTCTCCTCGCGCCTGCTCGCGACCACGGACTCGAGGGCGTCGACCCGGGCGATCAGGCCCGCGAGATCGCCGACCGCTTGGGCGTCGCGCAGCACCCCGTGTACCTTCCGCATCGCCGCGGCCGCCTCGTCCGGCCCAAGGTTGCCGCCCTGGACCCGCTTCTCCAGCAGGTCGACTTCGAGCGCGAGGCCCTCATAGCGGCGTACGAAGAAGGCCATCGCCTCGGCGGGATCGCCGTCCGGCCACTGGCCCACGGCGCGTTCGCCCGAAGACGTCTTGACGTAGACCGTCCCGTCCTCGGCTACGCGCCCCCATGGGTTCTGGACCTGTTCGGCCACGGCGTGCTCCTTGCCCACCCGCATGGACTATGCCTGCTGATCCGTGCAGTCTATTTGCCTCAGTGCAGTTCATCACATGCCGACCCGCCCAGGACACACAAACCGGAATCGGTTCGCCGCCGCCCGGCCCGGCTCGATACCCTGCGCAGACAAAGACTTTGTCCAGATCCGTCGCCATTGGAAGAGGTTCTCGGTGCTCATCGCTGGATTCCCCGCGGGGCCGTGGGGGACGAACTGCTACATACTCGCCACCGGTCCGGGTGCCGAGTGTGTCGTGATCGATCCGGGTAAAGACTCCGCGGACGGCGTGGCCGACAAGGTACGAGAGCACAACCTCAAGCCGGTCTCCGTACTCCTCACCCACGGACACATCGACCACGTGTGGTGTGTGGTCCCGGTCGCCGGGACGTACGAGTCGCCGGCGTACATCCACCCCGAGGACCGCCACATGCTCGTGGACCCGATGGCGGGTCTCTCGGAGGAGTCCGCCGCGCTCATGCTCGGGGGGGATTACGCGTTCGCGGAGCCCGACGACGTGTGCGAGCTCGCCGACGGCAGCACGCTGCGGTTGGCCGGACTGGAGCTCCGGGTCGACCACACGCCGGGGCATACCAGGGGTTCGGTGACGTTCCGTACGCCGTACGACGGGCCGGAGGACGTGCCCGAGGTGATGTTCGGCGGGGACCTGCTGTTCGCCGGATCGATCGGGCGCACCGACCTGCCCGGCGGCGACCACCCGACGATGCTGCGCAGCCTCGCCTCCAAGGTGCTGCCGCTCGACGACCGGATCGCCGTACTCCCCGGCCACGGGCCCCAGACCACGGTCGGCCGCGAGCGTGCGACCAACCCGTTCCTCGCCGAGCTGGCTCCCGCCTCCGGCCCGACCAAAGGCTTGTGAGCATGGCGAAACCGACACCCCTCAGCGGGTATCCCGAGCTGCTCCCTGCCCAGCGCATCGTCGAGCAGCAGGTGATCGACCGGCTCCGGCGCACGTTCGAGCTGCACGGCTTCGCGCCGGTCGAGACCCGATCCGTCGAGCCGCTCGACCAGCTTCTGCGCAAGGGCGAGATCGACAAGGAGGTCTACGTCCTGCGTCGCCTGCATGCCGACGAGGCCGAGGGTGACGCGCGCGTCGGCCTGCACTACGACCTCACGGTGCCGTTCGCCCGCTATGTTCTCGAGCACGCCGGCAAGCTGGAATTTCCGTTCAGGCGTTACCAAATCCAGAAGGCATGGCGCGGCGAGCGCCCGCAGGAGGGCCGGTTCCGGGAGTTCACCCAGGCCGACATCGACGTGGTCGCGCGCGACGTGCTTCCGTTTCATTACGACGTCGAGATCGCCCGGGTGATCGCCGAGGCGCTCTCGGCGCTGCCCGTACCCACGCTTCGGCTGCAGCTGAACAACCGCAAGCTGATCGAGGGCTTCTACCGCGGGCTCGGCATCGAGGACGTCGACGCGGCGATGCGGACCATCGACAAGCTGGACAAGGTCCCCGCGGACACCGTCGCCGCCATGCTGGCCGACGACACCGGCCTGTCCGACGACCAGATCAAGCAGTGCCTCGCCCTGGCCGAGATCACGGCGGCCGACACCTCGTTCGTCGACCAGGTCCGCGCGCTTGGCGTGACACATGAGCTGCTCGACGAGGGTCTGCGCGAGCTGGCCGAGGTGATGGACGGGTGCACCGGCCTCGTGTCGGAGCGGCTCGAGGTGCACGCCGTCCTGCGGATCGCCCGCGGACTCGACTACTACACGGGCACCGTTTACGAGACCCTGCTGACCGGGTTCGAGGCGATCGGCTCGGTGTGCTCCGGCGGCCGCTACGACGCGCTCGCGTCGGACGGCCGTACGACGTACCCCGGCGTCGGGATCTCGATCGGCATCACCCGACTGCTCATGCCGCTGTTCCAGCGCGACCTGCTGACCGCGTCGCGGAGTGTCCCCTCGGCGGTGCTGGTGGCCCTGCCGGACGAGGAGTCGCGGCCGGTCTGCGATCGGGTCGCGCAGTCGTTGCGGGCACGCGGCATATCGTCCGAGGTGGCGGCGTCGCCGCTGAAGTACGGCAGGCAGATCCGGTACGCCGAGCGGCGCGGCATCCCGTACGTGTGGTTCCCGGCGGCCGGCGCCGTGGCCGAGTCCCCGATCGGGCACGAGGTGAAGGACATCCGAAGCGGCGACCAGAGACCCGCCGACCCGGACTCGTGGACACCTCCGCAGGAGGACCTTCACCCGCGGATCGTCGGCGAGGGCGAGCCGTCCTGATGTCCCGTCATCGCTTTCCAGTGGAGTCGAGGAGATTGTCGTGATCCGCACGAATGCCGCCGGCAGCCTGCGCGCCGAGCACGCCGGCCAGACCGTCACGCTCGCGGGCTGGATCGCGCGACGGCGAGATCACGGAGGCGTCGCATTCCTGGACCTCCGGGAGGCCAGTGGCGTCGTACAGGTCGTGGTCCGTGACGAGGAGACCGCACACCGGCTGCGTCCAGAGTTCTGCATCCGGGTGACCGGGGAGGTGGGCGCGCGCCCCGAGGGCAACGAGAACCCCCAGCTGCCCACCGGCGAGATCGAGGTGGTCGCCTCGGACGTCGAGGTCCTGAGCGAGTCGGCGGCGTTGCCGTTCCAGCTGGACGAGCACACCGGCGTGGGCGAGGAGGTACGCCTGAAGTACCGCTACCTCGACCTGCGGCGCACCGGTCCGGCGAACGGGATGCGTCTGCGCAGCGAGGTTAACCGGGTCGCCCGGGAGGTCTTGCACGACAACGGCTTCGTCGAGGTCGAGACCCCGACGATGACCCGCTCGACACCCGAGGGAGCGCGCGACTTCCTCGTCCCGGCCCGCCTGCAACCCGGTTCGTGGTACGCCCTGCCGCAGAGCCCGCAGCTGTTCAAGCAGCTGCTGATGGTGGCCGGACTGGAGCGCTACTTCCAGATCGCGCGGTGTTATCGCGACGAGGATTTCCGGGCCGACCGGCAGCCGGAGTTCACCCAGCTCGACATCGAGCAGTCGTTCGTCGACGAGGACGACGTGATCGCGCTGTCCGAGGAGATCCTCGCCGGGTTGTGGCGTCTGGTCGGGCACGAGATCCGGCGGCCGATCCCGCGGATCACGTACGCCGAGTCCATGGCCCGGTTCGGCACCGACAAGCCGGACCTGCGGATGGGCCAGGAGCTGGTCGAGTGCACTGAATTCTTCGCCGACACGCCGTTCCGGGTTTTCCAGGCGCCGTACGTCGGCGCCGTCGTGATGCCGGGCGGCGCCGACCAGGCGCGCAAGGAGCTGGACGCCTGGCAGGACTGGGCGCGCCAGCGGGGCGCGAAGGGGCTCGCGTACGTGCTCGTCGGCGAGGGCGGCGAGCTGGGCGGGCCGGTGGCCAAGAACCTCTCGGACGCCGAGCGGGCCGGGTTGGCCGACCATGTGGGCGCGAAGGCCGGCGACTGCGTGTTCTTCGCCGCCGGGTGGCCGAAGCCGTCGCGTGCGCTGCTGGGCGCGGCGCGGCTGGAGATCGGGCGGCGCTGCGGGCTGATCGACGAGTCGGCATGGGCGTTCGCGTGGGTCGTGGACGCGCCGCTGTTCGAGGAGGTCGCCGAGACCGAGGACGTCGCGGTGGGCGGCGGCGCGTGGACCGCCGTACACCACGCGTTCACCGCTCCGAAGCCGGAGTTCCTGGACACGTTCGACACCGCTCCCGGTTCCGCGCTCGCGTACGCGTACGACATCGTCTGCAACGGCAACGAGATCGGCGGCGGGTCGATCCGTATCCACCGGGAGGACGTCCAGCGCCGGGTGTTCCGGGTGATGGGGTTGCCGGAGGACGAGGCGAACGAGCGGTTCGGGTTCCTGCTGGAGGCGTTCAAGTACGGCGCTCCGCCGCACGGTGGCATCGCGTTCGGCTGGGACCGGATCGTGGCGCTGCTGGCTGGCTCGGACTCGATCCGGGACGTGATCGCCTTCCCGAAGAGCGGCGGGGGATACGACCCGCTGACCGGTGCTCCGTCCCCGATCTCGCAGGCACAGCGCAAGGAGGCCGGGGTCGACGCCCGGCCCGAGCCACCGGCCTGAGGCCCGCTGCTTCTCGCGCCGGCGCCGTCCGCCTGAGGCACTCCTTGTGTCGAGATTGCAGGAGTGGTCGACCACACCTGCAATCTCGGCGCGAGGGGTGGGCGCGGATCGGCCAGATGTGCAATCTCGGCGCGAGGGGCTGGAGATGGGCGATGCGAGGGGCTGGAGACGGGGTGCGGCGGGATAGTGTCGCTCTGTGGATTCGGAGGGCCTGTTCGACGAGGGCCAGGTCGCGCCTCGGGCGCCGATGCCTGGGCGCGAGGGGAGCGGAAGCCTCGCCGACGCGTCGCACGCGTCCGCCCCGCTCGCCGTACGGATGCGTCCCCGCACCCTGGATGAGCTGACCGGGCAGGACCACTTGCTGGCCGCCGGGTCGCCGCTGCGGCGGCTGGTCGAGGGCGACCAGCCGATGTCGTTGCTGCTCTGGGGCCCGCCGGGCACGGGCAAGACCACCATCGCCGCCATCGTGTCCGGGCAGACCGAGCGGGACTTCGTGGAGATTTCCGCGGTGTCCGCTGGTGTGAAGGAGGTCCGTGCCGCGATCAACACGGCGCGCGCGGAGCTGGCTCGCGGCGGGCGCGAGACCGTGCTCTTCATCGACGAGGTGCACCGGTTCAGCAAGGCGCAACAGGACGCCCTGCTCCCCGGGGTCGAGAACCGCTGGGTCACCCTGATCGGCGCGACGACCGAGAACCCGTTCTTCTCGGTGATCTCGCCGCTCCTGTCCCGCTCGCTGCTGCTGACCCTCGAGCCGTTGACCGACGACGACGTCCGGGCCGTCGTACGCCAGGCGATCGAGGACGAGCGCGGACTCGCCGGCGGGGTCACCGTCGACGACGACGCGCTCGACCACCTGGTGCGGCTCGCGGGCGGAGACGCCCGGCGGGCCCTGACCTATCTCGAGGCGTCGTCCGGTGCCGCGCTCACCCAGGGCGTCGATCGGGTCGACCTGGCGGTCGCGGAGACCGCCGTCGACCGGGCCGCGGTGCGGTACGACCGGCAGGGCGACCAGCACTACGACGTGATCAGCGCGTTCATCAAGTCGATCCGCGGGTCCGATGTCGACGCCGCCCTGCACTACCTGGCCCGGATGGTCGAGGCCGGGGAGGACCCGCGGTTCATCGCGCGCCGGCTGATGATCCTGGCCAGCGAGGATATCGGGCTGGCCGATCCGACCGCGCTGACGACCGCGGTCGCGTGCGCCCAGGCCGTCCAGCTGGTCGGCCTGCCGGAGGCGCAGATCAACCTCGCGCATGCGGTGATCGCGCTCTCGGTCGCGCCGAAGTCGAACGCCGTGGTGAAGGCGATCGGCGCGGCCGCGTCCGACGTACGCGCGGGCATGATCGGGCCGGTGCCCGCCCACCTGCGGGACGCGCACTACGGCGGTGCGGCCAAGATCGGGCACGGCGAGGGCTATCACTACGCCCACGACGAGCCGTACGCCGTCGCACAGCAGCAGCACGCCCCCGACGTGGTCGCGGACGCGGTGTACTACCAGCCCACCGAGATGGGCGCCGAGGCCGCCGTGCGCGAGCGCCTCGCCAGGATCCGTCGCCTGCTGCGCGGCGAGTGAGGTTCCGCACTTCTGCCGAGTGGCCTCGTACGCACGCGACGCGCCGGTGTCACCGGGCATCTGGGTCCACTCGGCGGGTCTCGGGCGGTCAGGCGGCTCGCTCCAGCCACCACGGAGGCGGCGTGAGTGTCCATCGATCCTTCGACCGATCGCGTGTCATTCCGCGCTCATAGGCGCTCCGCATCCGGCGCCGCAGAGAGGCACGTCGTCGGAGATCGAGGATGGTGCCGCGGAACATCGTCAGGTTGTGCCGCTCAAGGGCTTCGTGCCGGACGATGTCGGAGGAGTACTGCCCGAGCTCCCGATGCTGAGCACCGTCGAACTCACCCACGACCCCGGCATCCTCGTCGACCAGGTCCCCGTAGCCCAGCAGATCACCGTCGAGACTGAAGATGGGGCAGTTCACCAGGGGCGGAGGCAACCCCGCCTCGAGCACCCAGACCAGGCGGAATCGTGTCTCCGGTGGACTCGCCGAGCGATCGCTGGCCAGCCGAAGCGCGGCCCGCGCCCTACGGATCCCGCGAGCACCCCGCATCTCCGCAACCATGACTGAAAGGTCGGTCAGTGACGTGGTCCGTTGACCGGTGCGCGTGCTGGTGGCCATGTCTGCGATGACGACGGCATCCTCCAGCGCATATGCGAGACACATCTCGTCAGCCGAGGCACGCGCGAGGGTGACGCACGGGAAGTCGAGTCCCGCGGTCGTGATCTCCGGACACTCCTTCACCCGACGAGGGGTGATTCCCGGACGCTTGTGCAGGCGATGCCCCGGCGTGAGCAGCAGGAGTACGTCGCGTAGACGCGATCCCGCACGACCGTCGAGGTAGGTGATGCCGTGGGCGTACGCCGCTGCCCACCCGCTGATCGCACACCCGGAAGGCAGCAGGGCGGCCGCTGCGCCGATCCGGACCATCGGGTCGTCCGGATCGAGAGCCGCCCACTGCCGCACTCCGTGGTGGGGAGCAGACCACAGGGGTCCGTCGAGCTCACGGCGGTTCAGGCCGGCCGTGCGCAGCACATGCACCGCGCAGGGTGACTGGATGAGTCGGTCTGGAAGACCATTCCCCGGGTCGAACATGATGGCCACCATGCCGGATGGGGACTGCACCTCGGGCCCTACTGTCCACAGCCCCGTCGAGTGGCCCGACTCGACCGCTGACACCGGCGTGTCACGTACAGACAGGGCCACTCGACGGAGTCGGTGATCGCGGTAGGGTCGGGGAGCGTGAACGGAGGAGGCATGCTGCTTCTGCTGGCGGCGGTCGCGACGCTCGCGGTCGCCGGTTATCTCCTGGCGACCGTGCGCCGCCTCGGCCGGGAGCTCAAGGACTCCAGAGCCGAGGTACGGATCCTCCACGACGAGATGGCCTCGCTGAACGAACGCCGGGCCGAGATCGCCCCCGCGCCCGAGGCCGCCGAGTACGTCATCACCACCGACGACCCCGGTGAGTCGACCCCGGTCCCGAACCGCGCGGTGGTCTCGGCAACGGTGGGCGAGCCGCTGATCAAGGTGGCGGCGTTCGCGTACGGCGTACGCCGGGCCCTCAGGGAGGAGAAGCGTGCCTACATCGCGTACCAGATGCGCCGCGAGTTCAAGCGCCGTCGGCGGCGGGGCCGGATCGCGGCCAGACGAGCGGGATGAGCGAGACCGAGACAGCGAGAGGCTGGTGAGATGAGCAGGGCACTGTGGTTCGCCGTCGGAATGGGCAGCGGCGTGTACGTCGTGGTCAAGACCCGACGGGTCGTCGAGCGGTTCACCCCGGCGGGGATCAGCTACCAGGTCGGCGCCCTGCGGCTCGGGGCGCGCGAGTTCAGCCGCGAGGTTCGCGAGGGCATGGCCGAACGAGAAAACCAGCTGCGGGACCAGCTGTGGGAACACCACAATGCTGTACAGGACGGGCACACTGGACGCTCGGCGATCGGGCCCGCCGAACACCCGCCCGAGATCGAGTCCGGGAGCCGGCCGGTCCCCGCGGCCGTCGAGTACGCCGCCGGCTGACCCGCCGGCCGGCAGGCCGCACGCGCACGAACAAGGTCGGCACACAATCGCGATGAAGGAGAAAGGCCGCTGATGGACACCGCGGAGATCCGCCGGAGGTTCCTCGCCCACTTCGAGGGGCGCGACCACACGGTGGTGCCGTCGGCATCGTTGCTGTTCGACGACCCGAACCTGCTGTTCGTCAACGCCGGCATGGTGCAGTTCGTACCGTACTTCCTCGGCCAGCAGGCGCCGCCGTACGAACGCGCGACGAGCGTGCAGAAGTGCGTGCGCACTCTCGACATCGAGGAGGTCGGCAAGACCACCCGGCACGGCACGTTCTTCCAGATGTGCGGCAACTTCTCGTTCGGCGACTACTTCAAGGAAGGCGCGATCCAGCACGCCTGGGACCTGGTGACCACGTCGCAGAGCGACGGGGGTTACGGCTTCGACCCGGACCGCATCTGGGTGACCGTGTTCCAGGACGACGACGAGTCCATCGAGCTGTGGAAGAAGGTCGCCGGCCTTCCATCCGAGCGCATCCAGCGACGCGGAATCGTGGACAACTACTGGTCCATGGGCATTGCCGGGCCGTGCGGGCCGTGCAGCGAGATCTACGTCGACCGCGGCCCGGAGTTCGGGCCGGACGGCGGCCCGATCGTGGACGAGGACCGGTTCCTGGAGATCTGGAACCTCGTCTTCATGCAGTACCAAGGCGACCGTGGCCACAAGGAGCCCGGCTTCCAGACGACGGGCGAGCTCCCGGCCAAGAACATCGACACCGGCCTCGGCCTGGAGCGTCTCGCGTCTTTGCTTCAAAACAAGAGGAATATGTACGAGATCGATGAGGTCTACCCGGTCATCGAGAAGGCGTCCGAGATGTCCGGGCGGGCGTACGGCGTCAAGCACGAGGACGACGTCCGGTTCCGGGTGATCGGCGACCACGTGCGCAGCGCGATGATGCTCATCGGCGACGGGGTGACTCCCGGCAACGAGAGCCGCGGATACGTCGTACGCCGCCTGCTCCGCCGGGTCGTCCGGTCGATGCGCCTGCTCGGTGTGGACGAGCCGGCGCTTCCCGAGCTGCTTCCGGTGAGCCGGGACCGCATGCAGCTCTCGTACCCCGAGCTGCAGCAGCAGTGGGAGCGGATCAGCCAGGTGGCGTACGCCGAGGAGGACGCCTTCCGGCAGACCCTCAGGACCGGCACCCAGATCTTCGACACCGCGGTCACCACCCTCAAGCAGTCCGGCCGGACAGCGCTCTCCGGGAGCCAGGCGTTCCAGTTGCACGACACGTACGGCTTCCCGATCGACCTGACCCTCGAGATGGCGGCCGAGCAGGGCCTGACCGTCGACGAGGACGGCTTCCGCCGGCTGATGGGCGAGCAGCGCAAGCGGGCCAAGGCCGACGCCGCCGCCAAGCGGGGCCGGCACGCCGACGTCACCGCGTATCGCGAGGTCGCTGACTCGATCGGCTCGCTGGTGGAGTTCACCGGGTACGACGAGGTGGTCTCCGAGGCCACGGTGCGCGGGATCGTCGCCGGGGACGGCACGACCCAGGCGGCGCACGAGGGCGACGAGGTCGAGCTGGTGCTCGACCGTACGCCGTTCTACGCCGAGTCCGGCGGCCAGCTCGCCGACCAGGGGGTCATCGAGCTGGACAACGGTGCCCGGCTGGAGGTCCTCGACACCCAGTCGCCGATCACCGGCCTGGTCGTGCACCAGGCCCGTGTGCTCTCCGGCGAGGTGACCGTCGGCTCGGCCGCACACGCGGAGGTCGACGTCGAGCGGAGGCGCTCGATCAGCCGGGCGCACACCGCGACCCACATGGTGCACAAGGCGTTCCGGGAGGCGCTCGGCGAGACCGCGACCCAGTCCGGCTCGGAGAACGCGCCCGGCCGGTTCCGGTTCGACTTCTCCGCCTCCGGTGCCATACCGCAGTCGGTGCTGGTCGATGTCGAGACCAGGGTGAACGACCTGGTGATGGCCGACCTCGGCGTACACGCCGAGGTCATGAGCCGCGACGAGGCGCTCGAGTCCGGCGCGATGGCGTTGTTCGGGGAGAAGTACGGTGACGAGGTCCGGGTGATCACTGTCGGCGACTGGGCGCGCGAGTTGTGTGGGGGCACGCACGCGCATCGCTCGGGTCAGCTCGGGGTCGTCAAGCTCCTAGGCGAGTCGTCCATCGGCGCGGGCCTGCGGCGGGTGGAGGCTCTGGTCGGCGCCGATGCCTACCGGTTCCTGGCTCGCGAGCACGTCCTCGTCGCCCAGCTCACCGAGGCGCTCAAGGTCCGGCCGGAGGAGCTGCCCGAACGGGTGTACGTCCTGGTCGAACGGCTGCGCACCGCGGAGAAGGAGATCGAGCGGGTTCGCCTGGCGCAGCTGCTCGGTTCGGGCGCCCGGCTGGCCGAGGAGGCCCGCGACGTCTTCGGCGTCCGCTTCGTGGGCCATCGCGCCGACGGCGCCGGCGCGGCCGACGTCCGCAAGCTCGCGCTCGACGTCCGCAACCGGCTGCCCGGCGGGATGCCCGGCGTGGTCGCCGTCATCGGGTCGGCGAACGACAAGCCGGCCGTCGTGGTGACGGCCAACGAGCAGGCCCGGGAGTGGGGCGTCTCCGCGAACGCGCTGGTGAAGGCCGGTGCCACGGTGCTGGGGGGCAGCGGCGGCGGCAAGGACGACATCGCTCAGGGCGGAGGCACGGACGTCGGCCAGATCGACGCCGCCCTCACCCGCATCGAGCACGCGTTGGGAGAGCAGGTCACCGCGTCCTAGAGTGACGCCCTACGATCTGCCGAGTGGCGCCGATCGTCCAGCGAGATCTCCGGCCGGACATCATGACCGTGCCGTTCGGAGGGAAGGGCCGTGCGATGCGAACCGGAGTCCGGGTGGCCGTGGATCTCGGCGACGTACGCATCGGGATCGCGGTCTGTGACTCCTCGGGACTGCTCGCCGTACCTCTCGAGACGATCAGGCGCGGTCCAGGTGATTTCGACCGACTTGCCGAGATTGTGCGTAGCTATGCTCCTCTCGAGGTGGTGATCGGGTTGCCGCGATCCCTGTCGGGACGCGAGGGACCCGCAGCGACTAAGGTGCGAGAGATCGCGCACGAGATCGGCGAGCGGCTGACTCCGGTCCCGGTGCGGTTGGTCGACGAGCGGCTGACCACGGTCACCGCCGAGCGGGTGCTGTCCAGTCGGGGGAGGAAGGGAGCGCGGCGCCGTGCGGTGGTCGACCAGGCGGCCGCCGTCGTGCTGCTGCAGCATGTGCTGGACAGCGAGCGGGGCACTGGATCCGCGCCCGGCGAGATCCTGGACCTTGGAGGACGGTGAGGGAGCCATCGAGGGAGCTGGCAACGTCGCGCGCCCACTTCCGTGAGCGAGAACAGCGAGGAGGGAATGTCCCGTGACCGACGATGACGGGAGCCTGGCCCGCCATCGGGGGCGTAGACGGGGCAGACGACGAAACACCGGCTGCATCGCGGTGTTCTTGTCGTTGGCGATCCTTGTCGGGGTTGGCGTGTTCGCGGTGGTGCAGGGCCGGGTCTGGCTTGAGAACCTCCTGGCGCCGCCGGCCGATTTCCAAGGCGGCGGGCACGGCAAGGTGGAGATCGAGGTCAAGGACGGGGACACTGCGGTCGACATCGGCGAGACCCTGGTCCGCGACGGCGTGGTGGCCAGTGTCGAGGCGTTCACCGACGAGGCTCGGGACGAGCCGGAGGCGCGGCTGATCCAGGCCGGGTTCTACGACATGAAGCTGGAGATGAGCGGGAAATCGGCCCTCAAGCGGATGCTCAACCCGGACTCGAGGGTCAGTACCACGGTCACGATCCCGGAGGGGCTCACCGTCGACCAGACGCTGCGGACCGTCGTCGACGGCACCGCGCTGACCATGGAGGATCTCCGGGCGGTCATCCGGAAACCGCCTCAGCTGGGCCTTCCGGGGTACGCCAAGGGCAGACACGAGGGCTACCTGTTCCCGGCGACGTACGAGGTCACTCCCGGAACCGACGCCAAGGCGATGCTGACCACCATGGTCGACCGGTTCAAACAGGCCGCGAAATCGGTCCGGCTGGAGAGGCAAGCCGCGAGGGGCGGCATATCACCGGCGCAGGCGGTCATCGTCGCCAGCATCCTGGAGCGGGAGGTGAACCGCGCTCGGGATCTGCCCAAGGCCGCTCGGGTGATCTACAACCGGCTGAACTCCGGCCAGCGCCTGCAGATGGATTCCACGGTGCACTACGCGATCGGCGAGTACGACTCGGTGGCCACCACCGCAGAGCAGCGACGGGTCGACTCGCGGTACAACACCTATCGGTACGCGGGGCTACCTCCGGGCCCGATCTCGGCACCCGGGGAGAAGGCGCTCGACGCCGCCCTGAATCCCGCCGACGGGGAGTGGCGCTACTTCGTCACGGTCAACCTGGAGACCGGCGAGACGAGGTTCGCGTCGACCGATCGGCAGCACCAGCGGAACGTGCGCGTGTACCAGCGGTACTGTCAGCGCAGCGACCTTTGCTGAGCGCGCTGGAGAAAGAGGCCGTCGTATGCGTTGCGCCGTTCTAGGCAGCCCGATTGCGCACTCGTTGTCGCCGTCCCTGCACCGTGCCGCCTACCGCGCGCTCGGCCTCGATTGGGAGTACGACGCGGTCGAGGTGACCGAGGAGGGACTCCCGGAGTTCCTGGCCGGCCTCGGTCCCGAATGGCGCGGGCTGTCGTTGACGATGCCGCTGAAGCGGGTCGTGATGCCGCTGCTGGACGAGGCCTCCGAGACCGCGACCCTGGCGGGAGCCGCGAACACCGTGGTGCTGGGGGATCGGCGGACCGGCGACAACACCGACGTACCCGGGATGCGGCGCGCCCTCCGCGAGCGGGCGTCCGCCGCCGAGTTCGGGCGGGCGGTCGTCCTGGGCGGCGGCGCGACGGCCACCTCGGCGGTGCTGGCGCTGGCGGGACTCGGCTGCCGGGAGGTCACCCTCTATGCGCGGGAGCCCGCTCGGACGGCGGAGACCGTCGCCGCGGCCGGACGTCTCCAGTCGCCCCCGCGGACGACCGTACGCCGGCTGGACGAGCTCTCCCGCGAGTCGGCCGGCGCGTCGCGGGCCGACGTCGTCGTGTCGACCATTCCGGCGGCCGCCCAGCCCCCGTATGCGGCCGAGCTGGCGGGCGTGCCGGTCGTGTTCGACGTGATCTACGACCCGTGGCCGACCCCGCTGTCGGAGGCCGCAGCCGCGGCCGGGCGGACCGTGGTGAGCGGCCTGGACCTCCTGGTGCACCAGGCGACCCTCCAGGTCGAGCTGATGACCGGCTGCGACGAGGCCCCCCTCGAGGAGATGCGCCGCGCCGGACTCGAGGCGCTCTCCGGGAGGTCGTACCAGACATGACCGACCTGACGCGGCGCACCCTCCTCCGCGGCGCCGCGGCGGGTATCGCGTCGGCGCTCGGCCCGGCGGCCCTGCTCGGCTGCACGGGGTCGGACGGCCCGGCCGCCTCCGGTGCCCGGACGCCCCGGCCGTCGGGCGCGGCGACACCCACGGGGCCCACGACCCGGGCCCGTCCCACGGTCGCGGACTGGCGCGCCCTCGGGAGCGGACTCGAGGGAGACGTGGTGTTGCTGGACGACGCCGGCTACGACGCCGCGAGGCGGCTCTACCAGCCGCGGTTCGACGTCCGTCGCCCGGCGGCGGTCGTCCGTGCGCGCAGCACCGCGGACGTGCGGGAGGCGGTCATGTTCGGCCGGCGGCACGGCGTCGCGGTGCGGCCGATGGCCGGCGGGCATTCGTACGTCGGGGCGTCGACCGCCGACGGCGCGATGGTGATCAGCGTCCGGCCGATGAGCCGAGTGGAGTACGACCCGGCGTCCCAGACCGTCCTGCTGGGCGCCGGGGGTCTCCTGTTCGACGTACACCGGACGCTGGAGGCCCACGGGCGCACCGTGCCGACCGGCAGCTGCCCGAGCGTTGGCGCGGCCGGCCTCACGTTCGGCGGCGGGCTGGGTGCAGAGATGCGCGCGTACGGGCTCACCTGCGACAACCTGCGGGCGGCCACCGTGGTGACCGCCGACGGCGAGGTTCGCGAGGTGTCGGCCGAGCGGGACGCCGACCTGTGGTGGGCGTTGCGCGGCGGGGGAGGCGGAAACCTCGGGGTCGTGACGTCGATGCGCATGCGCACGCATCCCGCGGGCGAGGTCGGGTTCTCCTTCCTCACCTGGCGGGACGCGGACGCCGAGGCCATGGTGCTCGGCTGGCAGGGGCGGGTCCCGGCGCAGCCGCGCAGCGCGTGGGCCAACCTGCATCTCGACGCGAGCCCGGACGGCTCGATCCGGCCGATCGTGGTCGGGCTCGCGCTGGACGGGGACGCGGAGCGTGAGGCCGATCGGCTGGTCGCGACCGTTGGGCGTGAACCGGCCAGCCGGGACGTCTTCACCCGGTCCCACCACGAGGCCACGAAGCTATTGGCCGGATGCTCGGAACTGACCGACGACCAATGCCGACTCCAACCGGATGGTGCGCTGAACCGGGCGGACACCGCCTCGGGCAGCGACGTGCTCGGTGGTCCGATGAGCGGCCGAACCGTGCGGTCGCTGCTGCGGGTGATCCGGGCCCGGGCGGAGTCCGGCGGGACGGCGGCGGCGATCCTCGACCCGCTGGGTGGTGCGGTGGCCGACGTCGGGGTGGGCGGGACGGCGTTCGCCTGGCGGCGGGCGCTGGCGACCGTGCAGTGGTACGTCGCGCTGAGCCCGAGCGCGCCGACGTCCGAGGTCCGCGACACGTACCGCTGGATCGCCGAGGGTCATCGCGCGTTGCGCGCCGCCTCGGTGGGTGCCTATGTGAACTACCTGGAGCCTGGGCGGGCGGTCGGCTCGTACTACGGCCCGAACTACGCCCGGCTGCGCCGGGTGAAGCGACGCTACGACCCGGACGGCATGTTCCGGTCCGGCGCCCCGATCGCGGCCTGACGGGCGCGCCGCGGACCAGCGCGTGGATAGGCTCACGTTCCGTGACTCCTGGGCTGGCCGTCGTCGTCGCGTGCACCGCCGCCGTTGGCGCGGTCGGCGGTAGGTTCGCGCCGCGGGTGGTCGGCTGGCTGCCGGAGTCGGACGATCCCGAGGACGCCGAGGGCCGGATGAGCTACGCGGATCTGTCGCGGGTACCGGGTCTGGGGCGCTGGTCGGCGGTCGCGTCGGCCGCGGTGTGCGGTGTCCTCGGCTGGCGGCTCGGGTGGTCTCCGGCGCTGCCGATGTGGGTCTACCTGGGGATGGTCGGCGTGGTCCTGGCCTACGTCGACTGGCGCACCCGGCTGTTGCCGACCCGGCTGGTGGCGCCGTCGTACCTCATCGTCGGCGTGCTGGCCGCGCTCGCGACGCTGCTCGACGGCGACTGGCAGACGCTGGTGCGCGGGGGCCTGGGGTTCTTGATCACCGGCGGGCTGTTCTTCCTCCTGTGGTTCATCTATCCGCCCGGCATGGGGTACGGCGACGTGCGCCTGTCCGGGGTGCTCGGGATCGGCCTCGGCTGGCTGGGCTGGGCGGAGCTCATCGTGGGGATCTACGCCGGGTTTCTGCTTGGTGCGCTCGTCGGGGGGTTGCTGGTGCTGCTCAAGGTGGTCGACCGCAGGCGGTATCCGTACGGCCCGTTCATGCTGATCGGCGCGTTGGTGGGCGTGCTGACCGGCCCGTTCTTCGCCGGTTGGTACGCCGGCTGACCTCCGCCCCGGTGAGTGTGACGTGATCGACGCAACACGCCGGTGTGTCGGTCGAAAGCGTCACACTCAGCGGGTGTGCTCGCCGGGTCTGAAACACTGTGCGCATGCTGCGTTGGCTGACCGCCGGGGAGTCGCACGGCCCTGCCCTGGTCGCGATCCTGGAGGGCCTGCCCGCCGGTGTCGAGGTGGTCTCCGATGACGTCGCCCGGGTCCTGGCCCGCCGCCGTCTCGGTTACGGGCGCGGGGCCCGGATGAGCTTCGAGCAGGACCAGATCGACATCGAGGGCGGCATCCGGCACGGCCGCACGCTCGGCAGCCCGGTCGCGATCCGGGTGGCCAACACCGAGTGGCCGAAATGGGAGAAGGTGATGGCGGCCGACCCGGTCGACGAGGCCGAGCTGGCCGAGCTCGCGCGCAACGCGCCGCTCACCCGGCCGCGGCCGGGGCACGCGGACCTGGTCGGGATGCAGAAGTACGCCTTCGACGAGGCCCGGCCGGTGCTCGAGCGCGCATCGGCGCGGGAGACCGCCGCGCGGGTGGCGCTCGGTGCGGTGGCGGGGAGATTCCTCCAGCAGGCGTGCGGGGTCCGGCTGGTGAGCCATGTGGTCGAGCTGGGCACGGCGCGGGGCCCCGCGGGCGTGGTCCCCGGACCCGACGACGCGGACCGGCTGGACGAAGACCCCGTGCGCTGCGTCGACCCGGACGCCAGTGCCGCGATGGTCGAGGAGATCGACCGGGCGCACAAGGACGGCGACACGCTCGGCGGTGTGGTCGAGGTCGTCGTACACGGGCTTCCTCCCGGCCTCGGCAGCCACGTGCATTGGGACCGCCGGCTCGACGGCCGGCTGGCGGGTGCCCTGATGGGGATCCAGGCGATCAAGGGCGTCGAGGTCGGCGACGGGTTCGAGGTGGCCCGCAGCCGCGGCTCGGTGGCGCACGACGAGATCGAGCGCGGGGAGTCCGGGATCCGGCGTGCGTCCGGACGCTCCGGCGGCACCGAGGGCGGGATGAGCACCGGCGAGCTGCTGCGGGTGCGGGCCGCGATGAAGCCGATCTCGACGGTGCCGCGGGCCCTGCGTACGGTCGACGTCAGCACCGGCGAGGCCGCGATCGCTCACCACCAGCGGTCCGACGTGTGCGCCGTTCCCGCGGCCGGGGTGGTGGCCGAGGCGATGGTGGCGCTGGTGCTGGCCGACGCCGTACTGGAGAAGTTCGGCGGCGACTCGGTCGAGGAGACCAGGCGCAACCACGACGCCTACCTGTCCGCGATGAGGTACCGGTGAGCGCCGAGTCGCGGCCGCTGCTGGTGCTGGTCGGCCCGCCGGGCACGGGCAAGACGTCGGTGGGACGGGTGCTCGCCGAGCGCCTCGGCGTGGACCTGCGGGACACCGACGCCGACATCGAAGGCCGGGCCGGCAAGCCGATCTCGGAGATCTTCGTCGACGAGGGCGAGCCGCATTTCCGGGCCCTCGAACGCAAAGCGGTCGACGACGCGCTCCGGAATCACGAGGGCGTGCTCTCCCTGGGTGGCGGGGCGGTCGTCGACCCGGCGACCCGAGAGCTGCTGGGCGACCACCAGGTGGTGTTCCTGTCCGTCGGGCTGTCGGAGGCCGTCCGCCGGGTGGGTCTCGGCGTGTCGCGTCCGCTGCTGCTCGGCAACGTGCGGGGGCGGCTCAAGGCGTTGATGGACGAGCGCGATCCGCTCTATCGCGAGGTGGCGACGGCCGTCGTCGACACGGACGACCGTACGCCGGACGAGATCGCGGACGAGGTGACGAAGGTGGCCGGCCTGTGACCGGAGGTCCGGCGGACGTGCGGCGAGTCGCCGTGCCGACGGCGCGGCCGTACGACGTGCTCATCGGCCGCGATCTGCTCGATGAGCTGCCGGCGCTGCTGGGGGACGGCGTGCAACGCGTCGCGGTCGTCTACTCGCCGCCGTTGCGGGCGACAGCGGAACGGCTCCGCGCCCGGCTGACCGGCGAGGGCTACGAGCCGTACCTCCTCGACGTGCCGGACGCCGAGGACGCCAAGCGGGCCGAAGTGGCCGCGTCCTGCTGGTCGGCGCTCGGCAGCTCCGGCTTCACCCGGTCCGACGCGGTCGTCGGCCTCGGCGGCGGGGCCACGACCGACCTCGCGGGATTTGTGGCGGCCACCTGGCTGCGCGGCGTGCGGATCGTCCAGGTGCCCACGACGCTGCTCGGCATGGTCGACGCCGCGGTCGGAGGTAAAACCGGCATCAACACCGCCGAGGGCAAGAACCTCGTGGGCTCGTTCCACGAGCCGGCCGGCGTGCTCTGTGACCTGGATGCGCTCGAGACCCTGCCGCCGGGGGAGATGGCCGGTGGCCTGGCCGAGGTCGTCAAGTGCGGCTTCATCTCCGATCCGGGGATCCTCGATCTCGTCGGGTCGGACGCCGAGAAGGCGGCCGACCCGTCCGGTGTGGTCGTGGGCGAGCTGGTCGAGCGGGCCGTCCGGGTGAAGGCGGGGGTCGTGGCGGGCGACCTGACCGAGCGCACCTCGTCCGGCGGCCGGGTCGGACGCGAGGTCTTGAACTACGGCCACACCTTCGGCCACGCCATCGAGCGGGTGGAGCGCTACCGGTGGCGCCACGGGTCGGCCGTGGCCGTCGGCATGGTGTACGTCGCCGCGCTGTCGCGACTCGCCGGCCGCCTGGACGCCGCCACGGCGGACCGGCACCGGGCGGTGCTGGAGCGGATCGGGCTTCCCACGACGTACGCCGGCGGCGCATGGGATTCGCTGCATTCGGCGATGCGGGTGGACAAGAAGGCACGCGGAGACCGGCTGCGGTTCGTCGTACTCGACGCCCTGGCCGAGCCCGCGATCCTGGAAGGACCGGACGAGGGGCTGCTCGAGGCGGCGTACGCCGAGGTCGCCCGCTGACGGTTCGCGCCGAGTGGCCCCTTCTGCGCGGGACGCGCCGGTGTCGGCGTGCAGGAGGGGACACTCGGCGTGTGGTGGCGGCGGCTAGACTGTGCAGTCGTGCCGAGGGCGACCATCCGCCCGCGCTACTCATCCGACGGAAAGACGATCTAGACGTATGGCCACGACCAACGACCTGAAGAACGGCACGGTGCTCAACCTCGACGGGCAGCTCTGGACCGTGCTGTGGTTCCAGCACCACAAGCCCGGCAAGGGCGGCGCCGTGGTGCGCACCAAGCTGAAGAACGTGATGTCGGGCAAGATCGTCGACAAGACGTTCAACGCCGACGTGAAGGTCGACACGGCCAACGTCGACAAGCGGCAGATGAGCTACTTGTACAACGACGGCCAGTCCTACGTGTTCATGGACACCCAGACGTACGACCAGATCCACGTGGACCCGGACACCGTCGGGGAGGCCTCCCACTTCATGCTGGAGAACCAGGAGGCCACCGTCGCGATGCACGAAGGCACCCCGCTCTACATCGAGCTCCCGGCTTCGGTCGAGCTGTCCATCGAGTACACCGAGCCCGGCCTGCAGGGCGACCGGTCGTCCGGAGGAACCAAACCGGCCAAGCTGGAGACCGGTTACGACATCGACGTGCCGCTGTTCATCACCAACGGCGAGAAGGTCAAGGTGGACACCCGCGACGGCAGCTACCTGGGCCGCGTGAGCAGCTGAACGTGGCGGCTCGCACGAAGGCCCGCAGGCGCGCCGTGGAGGTGCTGTTCGAGAGCGAGCTCCGCGGGCTGCCGGCCGGGCGCACCCTGGAGGTACGCCGCGACGACCCACAGCGCCCGATGAACGCGTACGCCGTCTCGCTGGTCGAGGGCGTGGTCGCGCATCAGGCCCGGATCGACGAGCTGATCTCTACGTACGCCGTCGGATGGTCGCTCGACCGGATGCCCGCGGTGGACCGGAACCTGCTGCGGATCGGCGTGTTCGAGCTGCTGTGGGTGGACGACGTACCCGACGGTGTCGTCCTGAGCGAGGCGGTGGGCCTGGCCAGGGAGCTTTCCACCGACGAGTCACCGGGATTCGTCAACGGCCTGCTCGCCCGGCTGGCCGAGGAGAAACCGCACCTGGTGGTCGACCCCCCGAGTCGCGAGGCACGCTGATCCTAGGTCTTGCGGCACCCGGATCGCCGACCCGACCATTCGCCCAGGCGTGCGGGGTGGTTCGTCGCCTGCCATCCCGCACGGTCAGCCGATGAGATCGTTCTCTTCGAGGAAGGCACGGGCGACGTCCTCGGGATCCTCATTGTCGACGTCCACCTGGACGTTGAGCGCGGTTAGCGTCTCGGTGTCCAGCACCGCGGCGATCTCGTTGAAGATCTCTTCGATCTCGGGGTTTTCGTCCAGGGCCTCCTCGCGGACGGTCATCGCGATGTTGTACTTCACGAACACTTCCTGGTCATCCTCGATGACCACCAGGTCGTTGCCTTGGATCCGGCCGTCGGTCTCGAACACCTCGCCGAAGTTGCAGGGGTCTCGCTCGGGGACCCTGGCGTAGACGACCTCCAGCTCCATCTCTTCTTCCTCGCTTTGTGGCAGGTCGAAGCCGTAACCCTCTTCAATCCCCGGCCAGCCGTCCGGGCGGTCCAGGAACTCCGCGGCCGCGCACAGCGACGCATCATCCGGGTTGCTGCCGGCCAGCTCGGCGTAGTCCGACAAGGTCTCGACTCCGAACTCGGCCACGGTGTCCTGGTGCGCCGCGATCGCGTATCCGTTGCTCGCGTCGGCGGGTTCCAACCACACGATGCCGTTCCCGGCGTCCTCCTCGCGGACCGCCTGGGCCAGCTCTTCAGGACTCCTGGGGGCCTCGGCGGCCTCGTGGCCGAGAATTTCGTTCCAGCCGGTGCCCGTGTACTCCCAGTACAGGTCGATGTCTCCGGACTCCAGCGCATTGCGAACGGTCGACGTTCCCCGGATCTCGGTCTCGTCCCGCACGTTGTACCCGGCGTCCTCGAGGGCCAGAATGGCGATCTGCCCGAGCAGCAACTGCTCGTTGAACTCCTTGGAGCCCACCGTCACGGTGCCGCCCCCGCCGCCATCACCGCCGCCATCACCGCAGGCGGTGATGGCGAGTGACATGCAGGTGAGCAAGCCTATCGCCGGGATGGTTCTGGTCTTCATGCCCCGCATGATGGTCTCTCCTTCGTGATGGTGTTCTCGGTCATCACAGTCCCCTCGGCCGGAGCAGGTCCTCAGCGATACCGGCGACGTAGTCGACCGCGAGGGCCAGCACGGCGGTGAGGACGGCGCCGACGAGTGTGACGACCGCACGGTTGGCGCTGATGCCGGCATTGATGATGCCGCCCAGGCCCCCGGCGCCGACCAGCGCGGCAAGGGCGGCCGTACCGACATTGATCACCAGCGCGGTGCGGACTCCGGCCATGATGATCGGGACTGCGAGCGGCAGCTCGATGCGTATGAGGACAGCGATCTTGGTCATGCCCATGCCACGCGCGGACTCGATCACCGCGGGGTCCACCTGCTGCAACCCGACCATCGTGTTGCGCAGCACGACAATGGTCGTGTAGAGCACGAGCGCGGCGATCGCCGGCAAGAAGCCGACGTTCCAGACTTCAGCGAAAAGGAAGAGCACGCCGGCTGAAGGCACTGCGGCACCGATGCTGAAGATCACGACGGTCGGCCGCGTGATGCGACCGAGAGCAGGGCGGGTCAGTAGGACGCCGAGCGGAATGGCGATGATGAGCACCAGCAGTGTCGAGAGCGCGGTGAGCTCGATATGCTTGATGACATCGGAGATGATGGTGTCCCTGTTGAGCCGAGCCGACTCGCGCTCCTCCAGCTCCTGGTTGCTCACCCAGAGATAGAGCACGAGCAGCACCGCGGCGAGCAGCACCGGCATGAAGAGGTAGCCAGAGAGCGTGCGGCCGCCGGTCGCCCGGGATGGGATGGTCTCCTGAGCCGCACCGGTGTCCAGTTCGGCTATGGCCCGGTCTTCGGTGACGGTCATGGCTGTTCGACCACTTCCTCGTCCGCAAGCTGAGCGCGTAGCCTGGCCCGCTCGGCGTGACGCATTCCGCGAACCGCCTCGTTGATCGTCTCGATGTCGACCGTTCCGATGAACGCACCGTCCGAGTCGACGACGATCGCGCACGCGTAGCGCGCGGTCAGCATCTCGTTGAGCGCGTCGGACAGCGTTGCGAGCGGCTGGACGATGGCGTCGGCGGGCAGCCCCATCTCGGACAACGGTCGCTCGTCGGAGCGGCCGAGATGCTCGGCGGCGAGCCAGCGCCGGGGGCGTCGCTGTTCGTCGAGGACCAGCGCGCATCCCTTGTCACTCTCCTGGATGGCCCGCCGCACCTCGTCGTGTGAGGTGTCGTCGGTGACCGTCGGCCAGTCGTGCAGCTCGATATCCCGGACTCTGCTCAGGCCGCACCGCTTCAGTGAGGCGCCACGCCCAATGAAGTCGGCGACATAGTCGTCGGCCGGGTTGACCAGAATCCGCTCCGGGGTATCGAACTGGGCGATCTCGGACTGGTCGCGCAGGATGGCGATCCGGTCGCCCATCTTGATCGCCTCGTCGATGTCGTGCGTGACGAAGATGATGGTCTTCTTGATCTCGGCCTGCAGCCGGAGGAACTCGTTCTGCAGCCGGTCCCGCGTGATCGGGTCGATGGCGCCGAACGGCTCGTCCATGAGCATGACGTCAGGGTCCGCGCTCATGGCACGGGCGACGCCGATCCGCTGCCGCTGACCGCCGGACAGCTCCTTGGGGTAGCGGCCACGGTAGACGTCGGGGTCCATGTTGACGGTCTCCAGCAGCTCGTCGACCCGGTTGTCGACGCGCTGCTTGTCCCAGCCGAGCATCCTGGGCACGGTCGCGATGTTCTCCGCGATCGTCATGTGCGGAAACAGCCCGATCTGCTGGATGACGTAGCCGATCCTCCGCCGCAGCCGGTCGGGATTGACAGTGGTGACGTCCTCGCCGTCGAGGATGATCTTCCCCGACGTCGGTTCGATCAGCCGGTTGATCAGCTTCATCGTCGTGGTCTTGCCGCAACCGGACGGTCCCACGAAGACGACGATCTCGCCCTTGGGTATCTCCATCGAGAGCCGGTCGACGGCTGGTTCGCGTTCGCCGGGGAATACCTTGACGAGCTCTTGAAGCTCGATCATGGTCTGGCTGTTTGTGGTGTCCATGTCGGCGGTGGTGGTCATCGCAGGCCTCGCGAGGTCGTGAGACGGGTGATCAGGAGGTACAGCAGGTCGAACAGGATGGCGAGGACGAGAACGCCCAGCATGCCGCTGAGGATCATCGGGATCGCCACGTCGGTTCCCAGCCTGGAGAGGCCGCCGAATATCTCGGCGCCGAGACCGGGGCCGTTGATGTAGGCGCCGATGGCCGCTATACCGAGCAGGATCAGGGTGGACACCCGCATGCCGGTCAAGATCACCGGCCAGGCGAGGGGAATCTCGATCCGCAGCAGCTGTTGGGTCCGGCCCATACCCATCCCCTGAGCTGCCTCCACGATGGCAGGGTCCACCTCGCGTAGCCCGACGATGGTGTTCCGCACGATCGGCAGCAGGCCGTAGATGACGAGCGCAAGCAGAACGTTGAGATTCAAATCCAGCATCCATTGCCCGACGAAGAACTCCAGGTTCAGCGGCCGCAGGCCGAACCAGGTGACGAAGAGCCCGAACAGCGCCATGGACGGGATGGTCAGGAAGGTGCTGGTGATGGCCAGCGCCAGGTCCCGAGGGCGCTCGGTGCGGTAGGTCAGGACCCCGATCGCCACACCGATCACCGTCGCGAAAGCGACCGCGGCCGCCACGATCACGATGTGTTGGGCCGTCAGTTCGAGCAGGTCCTCCCGCTCTTCCTGGAGATACTCGAGGAACTCTCCCATCACCACTTCCCTCCGGCTGAACGCGATCAGGATGCCTCGGAGGGTTTCCTGACGCACCCACGGTCGCAGGCAGGCGTTCGCCGTGCATCGTGGTCCGACTCTGGCACCAGCGAGACTCTCTGCACAAGCCATGGCGCGTATCAGAACGGCTTCAACCGGGACGTCGGCATCGCGCCGAGCGCACTTCGACGAAGGGCTGGTGACGAATCCGGCGGCTGACGATTGGCCCCACGCCCACGGCGTGCGTGCATTCCCGAACGCCGATGGGTGGATGCTCCTCGGGGCGGAGAACGAACGCGCGACGCAACGTACGCGCGAGGACGGCCCACGGCCGACGAAGGCGGTGCGTCGCGTAGACACCCGCACGCCGACAGGAGCGCCTGCCGAGGGCCCCGCAGCGGGACGGCGGATCGGCAGAGCGCCCTGATCAGGCGGTTAGCGGCCGGTCTCGACCTCGTGCTCGGTGTGCTCGACCGCCTCCGCGTTCAGCACGCCCCAGCCGACGAACCGCTGAGTGAGCACGCTGGGCGCTTCGTCGTACAACACGGCAAGCGTGCGCAGGTCGTCCTGGCGGAGGGTCAGCACCCGGCCGTTGTAGTCGCCGCGCTGTGCCTGGATCGTCGCGGCGTACCGCGCGAGCAGCGAGGAGTCCTCGATCTCGAGCTCGGCGAGGCGCTCCAGGTTGAGCACCAGCGGCGGCGGCTGCTCGGTCGCGGCGCTGATCGGGACCGAGCCAGGCAGCAGCTCGTGCATGGGGATGCCATAGAACTCGGCCAGCTCGGACAGACGCTGCACGGTCACGGCACGGTCGCCACGCTCGTACGAGCCGACCACGACGGCCTTCCAGCGGCCCTGAGACTTCTTCTCCACGCCATGCAAGGACAGGCCCTGCTGTTGCCGGATGGCCCGGAGCCGGGCCCCGAGTTCCTTGGCGTATTCGTGCGACATTCTCTCCACTCCCGCCCGACTGGCAGTTGCCAGCACCATGATTGTCAATTGTAACTGAGGGTGACCACAGTACCAGGTTGTGACGGCTTGTCCATCGAAACGTCCGATACTTAGTGTGACACCTGAATCCAACCGGTATCGGTGGTGCGGCGAAATGGCCGAGTGGTCAGCGCACCTCACCCGCCCTCGCGGCCGGGCCGAAACCGCGGATCCGGGGCGGGCGCCAGGCGCCCGGACCGGTGCGCCGGGCGCGCCGCGGGGAGGCGTCCCGGAGCCACCGCACGGGCACTGCTAGGCTCGGCGCCGACAGACATCCTTTAACGGCCCGTCCGGTGAGGCGGGGAAGGAGGTCCGGCGAGTGGTGCCTACCCACACTGCGGCCGACCGCGGTGCCGAGCGGGTGGTCCTGGACGCCGAGGACATCGGCCGTGCATTGACCCGCATCTCCCACGAAATCCTCGAACGCAACAAGGGTGCCGACGGTCTCGTCCTGCTCGGCATCCCCACCCGTGGAGTGCCGCTCGCCCGGCGGGTCGGCTCCCGGATCCAATCGGTGGAGGGGGTGTCGGTCCCGGTCGGCTCGCTGGACGTCACGATGTACCGCGACGACCTGCGCCTGCGGCCGGCCCGGGGCCTCGAGCACACCGAGATTCCCGACTCCGGGGTAGACGACAAGACCGTTGTGCTGATCGACGACGTGCTCTACAGCGGCCGCACGATCCGCTCGGCGCTGGACGCCCTCAGCGACCTCGGGCGTCCGCGCAACGTCTGCCTCGCCGTACTGGTCGACCGCGGTCATCGCGAGCTGCCGATCCGTGCGGACTTCGTCGGCAAGAACCTCCCGACCGCGCACGCGCAGAAGGTGCAGGTCCTCCTTGAGGAATACGACGGCCGGGACGCCGTCCTCATCGTCGACTCCGGACCCGGCGAGTCCGCGCCCGGGTCCGGGTCCATGGAGGAAGACGTCACCGAGGTGACCCGATGAAACGCCATTTGCTCAGCGCCGCCGACCTCGACCGCGACGAAGCGCTGCTGATCCTCGACACCGCCGGCGAGATGCGATCACTGGCGGACCGGCCGATCAAGAAGTCGCCGGCACTGCGCGGTCGCACCGTGGTCAACCTGTTCTTCGAGGACTCCACCCGGACCCGGATTTCCTTCGAGGCCGCGGGAAAACGCCTCTCGGCCGACGTCATCAATTTCTCCGCGAAGGGCTCGAGCCTGTCGAAGGGAGAGAGCCTGAAAGACACCGCCCTCACGCTCGAGGCGATGGGTGCCGATGCCGTGGTCATCCGGCACAGCGCGTCGGGTGCACCGCACCGGCTGGCGAACAGCGGCTGGGTCCGCAGCAGCGTCGTGAACGCCGGAGACGGCACCCACGAGCACCCCACTCAGGCGCTGCTGGATGCGTTCACGATGCGCCGGCACCTGGGCGATCTCGACGGTCGCCGGATCGCGATCGTCGGGGACGTCCTGCACAGCCGGGTGGCCCGCTCGAACGCCCTGTTGCTGGCCACGCTGGGTGCGGAGGTGACGCTGGTGGCGCCGCCGACCCTGCTGCCGGTGGGCGTCGAGACGTGGCCGGTGACGACGTCGTACGACCTCGACGCCACCTTGCCCAAGAGCGACGCGGTGATGATGCTGCGGGTGCAGCGGGAGCGGATGAACGCCGCGTTCTTCCCGAGTGCCCGGGAATACAGCCGGCGGTACGGCCTGGACGCCCGGCGGATGGGCCTGCTGGACGCGCACGCGATCGTGATGCATCCCGGTCCGATGATCCGGGGCATGGAGATCTCGGCCGACGTCGCGGACTCGGAGCGTTCGGTGATCGTCGAGCAGGTGACGAACGGCGTCGCGGTGCGGATGGCGGTGCTGTACCTCCTGCTGAGCGGATCCGGCGAGGCGCCGGAGACATCGGAGAACAACACCACGGCCGGTACGGAGGCCCTCGCGTGAGTGAACATCTGATCCGCGGTGCATCGGTCCTGGGCGGCGAGCCCGCCGACCTGCTCCTCCGGGACGGCGTGATCGCGGAGCTCGGCCCGGGTCTGAGCGCCGCCGGCGCGGAGATCGTCGACGCCGACGGACTGGTGGCACTCCCGGGACTGGTCGATCTGCACACTCACCTGCGCGAGCCGGGCCGGGAGGACGCCGAGACGGTGCTGACCGGCACCCAGGCGGCCGCCCGCGGCGGGTTCACCACCGTGCACGCGATGGCGAACACCGAACCGGTGGCCGACACCGCGGGCGGCGTCGAGCAGGTATGGCGACTAGGCCGGGAGGGCGGGTACTGCGACGTCGCGGCCGTGGGCGCGGTGACCGTCGGGCTGGCCGGGGAGCGACTCGCCGAGCTGGGCGCGATGGCGGAGTCCGCGGCGAGGGTGCGGGTGTTCTCCGACGACGGCAAGTGCGTGTCCGACGCCGTGCTGATGCGCCGGGCTCTGGAGTACGTCAAGGCGTTCGACGGGGTCGTCGCCCAGCACGCGCAGGAGCCGCGGCTCACCGAGGGTGCGCAGATGAATGAAGGCGAGCTGTCCGGCGTACTCGGGCTCGCCGGATGGCCGGCCGTGGCCGAGGAGGCCATCGTGGCCCGGGACTGCCTGCTCGCCGCGCACGTCGGCTCCCGCCTGCACGTCTGCCACGTGTCCACCAAGGGATCGGTCGACATCGTGCGCTGGGCGAAGAGCAGGGGCTGCCAGGTGAGCGCGGAGGTGACGCCGCATCATCTGCTGCTGACCGACGAGCTGGCCTCCACCTACGACCCGGTCTACAAGGTCAATCCGCCGTTGCGGACCCGCGAGGACGTCGAGGCGCTCCGCGCCGGTCTGGCCGACGGCACGATCGACTGCGTCGCGACGGACCACGCGCCGCATCCGTCGGAGGACAAGGACTGCGAGTGGGCCAACGCGGCCTTCGGCATGATGGGCTTGGAGACCGCACTGTCCGTGGTCCAGGAGGCGATGGTCGACACCGGGTTGCTGGACTGGCCGGGGGTCGCCGACCGGATGTCCGGCGCGCCCGCACGGATCGGGCGGATTACCGGCCAGGGGCGCTCCCTCGAGGTGGGTGCGCCGGCGAACGTCGTTCTCTACGATCCGTCGGTACGCCGTCCGGTCGACCCGGCCGACTCGGCGTCGCTGTCGCGCAACACGCCGTACGCCGAACGCGAGCTGCCCGGCCATGTGGTCGCGACCTTCCTCCGCGGCAAGCCCACCGTGCTCGACGGGAAGCTGCAGTGAGCGCGCCGGCGATCCTGGTGCTGGAGGACGGCCGGACGTTTCGCGGTGAGTCGTACGGCGCGACGGGCGAGACCCTCGGTGAGGCGGTCTTCGCCACCGGCATGACCGGGTACCAGGAGACGCTGACCGACCCGTCGTACCACCGCCAGGTCGTGGTGATGACCGCACCGCACATCGGCAACACCGGGGTCAACGACGAGGATCCCGAGTCGGGCCGGATCTGGGTCGCGGGATACGTCGTACGGGACCCGGCCCGGGTGCCGTCCAACTGGCGCTCGCGTCGCAGCCTGCAGGACGAGCTGCGCACCCAGGGCGTGGTCGGGATCAGCGGAGTGGACACCCGCGCGCTGACCCGGCATCTCCGCGAGCGCGGCTCCATGCGGGTCGGGATCTCCACGGTCGACACCGACGCGGACGCGCTGCTGAAGCGAGTACGGTCCGCGCCCGGCATGGAGGGCGCCGCCCTGGTCGACGACGTGACGACCCGGGAGCCGTACGTCGTGAAACCCCGAGGAGAGAAGCGGTTCACGGTCGCCGCGGTCGACCTCGGCATCAAGTCGATGACGCCGTACCAGATGGCCGAGCGCGGCATCGAGGTGCACGTGCTGCCGTCGACGGCGACGCTGGACGACGTACTCGCGGTCGAACCCGACGGCGTGTTCATGTCGAACGGACCCGGCGATCCCGAACCGCTGGAGCATCCGGTCGACGTGCTGCGCGGCGTGCTGCGTGCGGGGACGCCGTTCTTCGGGATCTGCCTGGGAAACCAGGTCTTCGGCCTCGCGCTGGGGTTCGGCACGTACAAGCTGAAGTACGGCCACCGCGGGATCAACCAGCCGGTCGTCGACCGGCGGACCGGCAAGGTGGAGGTCACCGCCCACAACCATGGGTTCGCCGTCGACGCCCCGTTGGACGAGACGACCGAGACCGAGTTCGGCCGGGCGAGCGTCAGCCATGTCTGCCTGAACGACGATGTGGTGGAGGGGCTCGAGCTGCGGGACGACACGAACGAGCTGGCCGGGTTCTCGGTGCAGTACCACCCGGAAGCGGCCGCCGGTCCGCATGACGCGGCGTACCTCTTCGACCGGTTCGTCGACCTGTTGCAGGGGCGCCGCGGAGGCCGGGCGCTCGCAACCGGCCTCGCTCCTTCGTCGCTCGGCGGCCAGTCCTATCCACGCTCGCGCCCCCGCCTCCCCGGCGCCCCAGTGGCCGGGAAGGAGGTCGACTGATGCCGCGTCGTACGGACCTTGACTCTGTCTTGGTGATCGGGTCTGGGCCGATCGTGATCGGGCAGGCGTGCGAGTTCGACTACTCGGGCACGCAGGCCTGCCGCGTACTCAAGTCCGAGGGCCTCCGGGTCGTCCTGGTGAACTCCAACCCGGCGACGATCATGACCGATCCGGAGTTCGCGGACGCGACGTACGTCGAGCCGATCACACCCGAGATCGTGGAGAAGGTCATCGAGAAGGAGCGCCCCGACGCTCTGCTCGCCACCCTGGGCGGCCAGACCGCGCTCAACACCGCGGTCGCTCTGGACGAGGCGGGTGTGCTGGAGAAGTTCGGCGTCGAGCTGATCGGCGCCTCGATCGAGGCCATCCAGGCCGGCGAGAACCGCGAGGGCTTCAAGCGCATCGTGACCGAGATCGGCGCCGACGTACCCCGGTCGCTGATCTGCCACACGATGGACCAGTGCCGGGAGGCGGTCGAGGAGCTCGGCTACCCGGTGGTGGTGCGGCCGTCGTTCACCATGGGCGGGCTCGGGTCCGGGATGGCGTACGACGATAACGACCTGCGCCGCATCGCCGACGCCGGGCTGGCGGCCAGCCCGACCACGCAGGTCCTGCTGGAGGAGTCCATCCTCGGCTGGAAGGAGTACGAGCTGGAAGTGATGCGGGACCGCGCCGACAACGTGGTGATCGTGTGCTCGATCGAGAACGTCGACCCGATGGGCGTGCACACCGGCGACTCGATCACGGTGGCGCCGGCGATGACCCTCACCGACCGCGAGTACCAGCGGCTGCGGGACATCGCGATCGGCATCATCCGCGCGGTCGGCGTCGACACCGGCGGCTGCAACATCCAGTTCGCGGTCAACCCGGACGACGGCCGGGTGGTCGTGATCGAGATGAACCCGCGGGTGTCCCGCTCCAGCGCGCTCGCGTCGAAGGCGACCGGATTCCCGATCGCGAAGATCGCCGCCAAGCTGGCGATCGGCTACACCCTCGATGAGATCCCCAACGACATCACCCGGGAGACGCCGGCGAGCTTCGAGCCGACTCTGGACTACGTCGTGGTGAAGGTGCCGAGGTTCGCGTTCGAGAAGTTCCCGCTCGCCGACCCCACGCTGACCACGCACATGAAGAGCGTCGGCGAGGCGATGGCGATCGGCCGGAACTTCACCGAGGCTCTGCAGAAGGCGCTGCGCTCGATCGAACGCCGCGATGCGATGCTGTCGTGGGCCGACCCTCCGGGGGAGCGCGCCGAGCTGCTGGAGCGGGTCCGTACGCCGCACGACGGCCGGCTCCGGCTGATCCTGGACGCGCTGCGCGCCGGCGCGACCGTGGACGACGTGTACACCGCGACCGGCATCGACCCGTGGTTCCTCGACCAGATCCTGCTCCTGAACGAGGTTGCGGAGACCGTGCGGGACGCTGCCGAGCTGACCCTCGACGTGCTGCGGCTGGCCAAACGCCACGGGTTCTCCGACCAGCAGATCGCGGACCTCCGTGGGCTCCCGGCCGACGTCGTACGCGGTGTCCGGTGGGCGCTCGGCCTGCGGCCGGTGTACAAGACCGTGGACACCTGCGCGGCCGAGTTCGCGGCGCGGACGCCGTACCACTACTCGTCGTACGACGAGGAGACCGAGGTGGAGTCGCGGGAGAAGCCCGCCGTACTCATCCTGGGCAGCGGTCCCAACCGGATCGGCCAGGGCATCGAGTTCGACTACTCCTGCGTGCACGCGTCCCTGGCCCTGGCGGAGGCCGGCTACGAGACGGTCATGGTCAACTGCAACCCGGAGACGGTCTCCACCGACTACGACACCTCGGACCGGCTGTACTTCGAGCCGCTCACCCTCGAGGACGTCCTCGAGGTCGTGCACGCCGAGCGGCGGGCGGGACCCCTGGCCGGGGTCATCGTCCAGCTCGGCGGGCAGACGCCGCTGGGCCTGGCGTCCGGCCTCGCGCAGTCGGGCGTACCGATCGTCGGCACCACTCCGGAGGCAATCCACCTGGCCGAGGAGCGCGGCGCGTTCGGCCGGGTGCTCGCGCGGGCCGAGCTGCCCGCGCCCCGGCACGCGACCGCGTCCTCGTTCGAGGAGGCGCAGGCGTTCGCCGCGGAGATCGGCTATCCGGTCCTGGTCCGCCCGTCGTACGTGCTGGGCGGCCGGGGGATGGAGATCTGCTACGGAGAGGTTGCTTTGCGCACAGCATTGCAACGTCTCGGTTCGGGAGAGCCGACTGTCTCACAGGCGAACCCGGTTCTGATTGACCAATTCTTGGACGACGCCGTCGAGATCGACGTGGACGCGCTGTACGACGGCCAGGACCTGTTCCTCGGTGGCGTCATGGAGCACATCGAGGAGGCCGGCATCCACTCCGGCGACTCGTCGTGTGCCCTTCCGCCGATCACGCTGGGCAGTGAGGAGATCGAGCGGATCCGCGCCTCGACGGAGGCGATCGCCCGCGGTGTCGGGGTGCGCGGGCTGCTCAACGTGCAGTACGCCCTGGCGTCCGACGTGCTCTACGTGCTCGAGGCCAACCCGCGCGCCTCGCGGACCGTGCCGTTCGTCTCGAAGGCCACCGCGACGCCGCTGGCCAAGGCGGCGGCCAGGGTGATGCTGGGTGCGACGATTTCCCAGCTGCGCAAGGAAGGTCTGCTCCCGGCGGAGGGCGACGGCGGCGAGCTTCCGCCGTCCTCGCCGGTCGCGGTCAAGGAGGCGGTCATGCCGTTCAACCGCTTCCGCACCCTAGACGGCCGGACCGTCGACACGGTTCTGGGCCCGGAGATGCGCTCGACCGGCGAGGTCATGGGCATAGACGCCGGGTTCGGTACGGCGTTCGCGAAGGCGCAGTCCGGCGCGTACGGCGGCATCCCCACCACGGGCCGGCTGTTCGTCTCGGTGGCGAACCGCGACAAGCGGCACATGATCTTTCCGATCAAGCGGCTCGCTGACCTGGGCTTCGAGGTGCTGGCGACCGCCGGTACCGCCCGGGTCCTGGAGCGCAACGGCGTGCACGCGACCGTCGTCCGCAAGCAGACCGAGGGGCCCGGACCGAACGGCGAGCCGACGATCGTGACCCGCATTCTCGCCGGTGAGGTCGACCTGGTGGTCAACACGCCGCGCGGCAGCACCTCGGGCGGAAGCCCGCGGGTCGACGGCTACGAGATCCGGACCGCGGCGGTGCTGAACAACGTCCCGTGCATCACCACGATCCAGGGGCTGGCGGCCGCCGTGCAGGGCATCGAGGCGCTGCAGACCGGCGGCCTGTCGGTGTGTTCGCTGCAGGCGTGGGCGGGGGAGCTCACCGCACTACGCGAGGGAGGAGTCGCGTGACTCTGTCGGGCGGTGCGTGCGCTATGGCGCACTCTGTGCATGACACGTGGGAGGTGAGGGCATGACCAGCGGTCCGGTCCAGGTGACCGGAAGGGTCCTGTCGCTCAAGCGCGCGGGCGCGTACCACCACCTGACCCTGGTCGCCGAGGGAGTGGCCGAGCGCACCCATCCCGGGCAGTTCGTCGCGCTCGCCGTCGGTGACCGGAACTCCCCGATGTTGTTGCGTCGCGCGTTCTCGATCTACCGGGCCCGCCCGAGCGGCGCGTACGGCGGATCTGTCGAGGTGGTGTTCGCCGTACACGGTGCGGGGACGGCCTGGTTGTCGCAGCTGCGACAACATGACGAGGTCGATGTCGTCGGGCCGCTCGGCCACCCGTTCGCCCTTCCCAAGCAGCCGGTCTCCTGTGTCTTGGTGGGCGGCGGCTACGGCAGCGCGCCGCTGTTCGGCCTGGCCGACCGGCTGAAGGAGCGTGGCTGCGCTGTGCACATGGTGCTGGGTGCGGCCACCGGGGACCGGTTGTTCGGAGCGCTGGAGGCCAAGCGTTCCGCCCGTTCGGTCACGGTCACGACGGACGACGGCTCGGTGGGGATCGAGGGGCTGGTCACCGATCCGCTGCCCGACCTGCTCGGCCGGACGGGCAGCGAGGTGATCTACGCCTGCGGCCCGATGGCGATGCTGCGCGCGGTGTCCGCCGTGTCCGCCGAGTACGGCGTCTGGAGCCAATGCGCGGTCGAGGAGTCGATGGCCTGCGGGATCGGCGTGTGCATGACGTGCGTCCTGCCGGTGGTCGGCGACGACGGGATCCTCCGGCTGACCCGATCGTGCGTCGAGGGTCCGGTCTTCGGCGGTGACCGCGTGTTGTGGGATGCCGTCGGCACGGTGCCGGAGGGCACCTGGGGCGCACCGGCGGGAGCTGGTCACTGATGTCGGTTCCAGGGCCGGTGTTGCCGAGCGAGGTCGATCTCACCACGTCGCTGGCGGGCGTATCGCTGCCGAACCCGGTGCTGACCGCATCGGGATGTGCCGCCGCCGGGCGCGAGCTGGACCAGTTCTTCGACGTCGCGGACCTCGGTGCCGTGGTGACCAAGTCCATCATGCTCGATCCCCGATCCGGCCGACCCACGCCACGGATGGCCGAGACGCCGTCCGGGATGCTCAACTCGATCGGCCTTCAGGGTCCCGGCATCGACGGCTTCCTCGCCTCGGATCTCCCGTGGCTGCTGCGCCGCAGGGCCCGGCCGGTGGTGTCCATCGCCGGGTCGACGCTGGGGGAGTACGCCGAGCTGGCCCGGCGACTCGGCAACACGCCCGGTGTGACCGCGGTCGAGGTGAATATTTCCTGCCCCAACCTGGAAAACCGCGGTCTCGTCTTCGCCTGCGATCGGCATCAGGCGGCGCGGGTGATCTCCGCCGTACGCCGGGACACACCGCGCGGCGTCCCCGTGCTCGCCAAGCTGTCGCCCGACGTCACCAACATCGTGGACATCGCCGAGTCGGTGGTCGACGCGGGCGCCGACGGACTGGTGATGATCAACACGCTGCTCGGTATCAGCATCGATCCCGAGACGATGCGGCCGGTCTTGGGCGGCGTCACCGGAGGGTTGTCCGGTCCGGCCATCCGTCCGGTCGCGGTGCGCTGCGTCTGGCAGGTGCATCAGGCGATGCCGGACGTGCCGATCGTGGGTGTGGGCGGCATCCGTACCGGCGCGGACGCACTGGAGTTCATGCTGGCGGGCGCGTCCGCAGTACAGGTCGGCACAGTCATCTTCAACGACCCTTCGGCGCCGACGCGCGTGCTGGAGGAGTTGCGCGTGGAGCTGGCGGCGAGGTCCTTCAAGGCGGCCCGAGAGGCGGTCGGCTTCGCGCATCGAGGGGACGTACCGAGGTGAGCCGCGACGTCGGGGGCATGATCCAGACTCGGAGAGGTGAGGCGTACAGATGACGTTCGGTTCCCGGCTACGGCACGCGATGGACACGCGCGGTCCGTTGTGTGTCGGCGTAGATCCGCATCCTGAGCTGCTCCTCGGCTGGGGGCTGACGGACGACCCGCGCGGCCTGGAGCGGTTCGCGCTCACGGTCACGGAGGCGCTCGCCCCGCAGGTGGCGGTCCTCAAGCCGCAGTCGGCGTTCTTCGAGCGGCATGGCGCAGCCGGGATCGCCGTGCTGGAGAAGCTGATCCCCCTGGCCCGCGACGCCGGGTGCCTCGTGCTCATGGACGCCAAGCGAGGCGACATCGGCTCCACCATGCAGGCGTACGCCGATGCGTACGTCACCCCGACGTCGCCGCTGGCCTGCGACGCGATCACGGCCAACCCGTACCTGGGTTTCGGCTCCCTCGAGATCCTCATCGACTACGCGGTGAAGTTCGACGCGGGCGTCTTCGTCGTCACGCTCACGTCGAATCCGGAGGGGCCGGAGGTCCAGCGGTCGTCGGCGGCCGGCGGCGGCACCGTTGCCGGGTCGATCCTGCGGCAGATCGCCGCGGTCAACCAGGCCGCCGAGCCGATGGGATCCATCGGGGCCGTGGTAGGCACCACGATCGGCGAGCCCGGCGAGGATCTCCGGATCAACGGCCCGCTGCTCGCACCCGGGCTGGGCGCGCAGGGCGGCACTCCCGAGGACGCCGCCCGGATTTTCGCCGGCGTGCTGGAGAACGTCGTACCCGCTGCCGCGCGGGAGGTGCTGCGCGCGGGTCCCGACGTCGCCGCGCTTCGCGACGCGGCCAGAGGTCTCAACGCGGCCTTGAGCTGGTCGTGATCCTGGCCTCCGCTCTCGACGAGCCTGCGCGCGCGATCCCCGGAGATGACATGCTGAGACCGATCGGGTGCGCAGGGTGCGTGATCGCGCAACAATGGGGATCCGGACGAGGAGACCGTCGCCCGTCCCGGATGGCGTGATCCGCATGCGCGGCTCCCGGTTGGCAGTGGCACCAGGGTCGCTCGTGGGCGAGGCGGCGACGTGGAGATGGAGGGGCTGGACCGAATGACCAGGATTCCGACCCCGCGTTTGCTCCCGGAACGAGACCCCGCTAGCGTCCGATTCCGACGATGTGTCCCGGCTAGCAGCAAGAGGTGACCGCAGTGGCCTTGCCCTCACTCACTCCGGAACAGCGGCAGGCGGCCTTGGAGAAGGCGGCCGCCGCTCGACGTGAGCGTGCCGAGGTCAAGAACCGCCTCAAGCACTCGGGCGGATCGCTCGCCGAGGTTCTCCGCGAGGGCAAGAACAACCACGTCGTCGGCAAGATGAAGGTGCTCGACCTGCTCCAGGCGATGCCGGGCCTGGGCAAGGTCCGCGCCCGGCAGATGATGGAACGCATCGGCATCTCGGAGAGTCGGAGGGTCCGCGGGCTGGGCAGCAACCAGATTGCGGCACTCGAGCGTGAGTTTGACTCCCGAAGCTGAAGCCGACGCCGTACCTCGAGGTCTGCGTCTCACCGTCCTGTCCGGACCGTCGGGGGTGGGCAAGAGCACGGTCGTCACCGAGCTCCGGCAGAACCATCCCGAGATCTGGGTCTCGGTCTCCGCGACCACCCGGCGTCCCCGACCCGGCGAGGTGCACGGGGTGCACTACTACTTCGTCGACGATGCGGAGTTCGATCGGCTGGTCGAGAGCGGCGAGCTGCTGGAGTGGGCGGCGTTCGCCGGTCACCGATACGGCACTCCGCGGGAGCCGGTGCTCGGCCGCCTGGCCGAGGGGATCCCGGTACTCCTGGAGATCGACCTCCAGGGCGCGCATCAGGTCCGGGAGTCCGTCCACGACGCCCTGCTGGTGTTCCTCGCGCCGCCCTCGTGGGAGGAGCTCGTACGCCGGCTGACCGGGCGCGGCACCGAACCGCCGGACGTCGTCGACCGCAGGCTCGAGGTGGCCCGGCAGGAGATGGCGGCCGAAGAGGAGTTCGACGTTACGCTCACGAACACCGACGTGGGCGCGGTTTGCCGCGACTTGATAGCATTGATGCGTTCGTCCACGAAATCCTGATCCCCACTCCTCGGAGGCCTGAGCGCGTGTCCGACACCTCCCCGCAGTCGGTGGCCGAGGGCATCACCAACCCTCCCATCGACGACCTGCTCACCAAGACCGACTCCAAGTACCAGCTGGTCCTCTACTCCGCCAAGCGTGCGCGGCAGATCAATGCCTACTATTCCCAGCTCGGCGAGGGCCTGCTGGAGTACGTCGGACCGCTGGTCGAGACCCACGTGCAGGAGAAGCCGCTGTCGATCGCGCTGCGCGAGATCAACGAGGACCTTCTGACCTGCGAGGACATCGAGCCCGGCCAGCCCGTCGAGGAGGCCGCCGAATCCACGGGGGCCTGAGCCTCCTCGGTGGGTTCGGTGGACGCGCGCCGTGTCCCGTGATGCGGAGCTGAACACCGGCAATACGCCCGGGGGCGGCCGGGCCGATGTCGTACTGGGGGTTTCGGGGGGCATCGCCGCCTACAAGGCCGCCGAGCTGCTGCGGTTGTTCACCGAGTCCGGTCACGACGTACGCGTCATACCCACCGCGAGCGCCCTGGAGTTCGTCGGCGCGCCGACCTGGGCGGCGCTCTCCGGTCACCCGGTGACCAGCGAGGTCTGGGACGACGTGCACCGCGTGCCGCACGTTCGGATCGGGCGATCGGCCGACCTGCTCGTCGTGGCCCCGGCGACCGCCGACCTGCTCGCCAAGGCCGCGCACGGGATCGCCGACGACCTGCTCACCAACACTCTGCTGACGGCGACCTGCCCGGTGATGTTCGCTCCGGCCATGCACACCGAGATGTGGGAACACCCCGCCACCCAGAGCAACGTCGCGATCCTGCGGGAGCGCGGCGTGATCGTGGTGGAGCCGGCCGTGGGCCGGCTGACCGGCGCGGACAGCGGGAAGGGCCGGTTGCCGGAGCCGGAGGAGCTGTTCGAGCTCGCCACGGAGGTACGACGGCGTGGCGCGCTGCCGGCCGATCTGCGCGGGCGGCACGTGGTCGTGAGCGCCGGCGGGACGCGGGAGTATCTGGATCCGGTGCGGTTCCTGGGCAACCGCTCGTCCGGCCTGATGGGGTACGCGCTGGCCCGTTCCGCGGTGGCCCGGGGCGCGGAGGTGACCCTGGTGGCGGCGAACGCGGACCTGCCCGACCCCGCGGGCGTCAAGACCGTACCGGTCGAGTCGACCGCCCAGATGAGCGCCGCCGTGCTCGACGCCGCGGCCGGCGCCGACGCGGTGGTGATGGCCGCGGCGCCGGCCGACTTCCGTCCGGTCGAGCGCGCGGACGACAAGATCAAGAAGGCGGACGACGGTACGGCGCCGACCGTCGTACTCACGCAGACCGACGACATCCTCGCCCGGCTCGCCCGGGAACGGCCACGCGAGGGCGCGGTGATCGTCGGGTTCGCGGCGGAGACCGGCGACTCCGAGGCCGACGTCATGACCCACGCCCGGGCGAAACTTCAGCGCAAGGGCTGCGACCTCCTCGTCGTCAACGACGTGAGCGGCGGCAAGGTCTTCGGTAGCCCCGAGACCGAGGCGGTCATCCTCGACGCCGCGGGCCGGTCGACCGAGGTCGGACGAGGACCGAAGTCCGCTCTTGCTCACGCCGTCTGGGACGCGGTCGCGGAGCTTCTGACCGCCAGGTGAGACGACATACCACCATCTGACCGGTACCGAGTCGTTATGCTGTCCCGACAGAGGGGCCGCTCACACGTCAGGAGGGCATGCCGTTGTCGCGCCGTTTGTTCACCTCCGAGTCCGTCACCGAAGGGCATCCGGACAAGATCGCGGACCAGGTCAGCGATTCGATCCTCGACGCTCTGCTCAAGGAGGACGTCGGCAGCCGGGTCGCGATCGAGACACTGGTGACCACCGGCCTGGTCGTGGTCGCGGGGGAGGTCACGACGAAGGCGTACGCCGACATCCCCGGCATCGTGCGCAACCGCATTCTCGAGATCGGCTACGACTCGTCCCGCAAGGGATTCGACGGGGCGTCGTGCGGCGTACAGGTGTGCCTGGGATCGCAGTCCGCCGATATCGCGGTCGGTGTCAACACGGCGCACGAGGGGCGTACGGAGGGCTCCCGGGACCCGCTGGACCTGCAGGGCGCCGGCGACCAGGGGATGATGTTCGGCTACGCATGCGACGAGACGTCCGAGCTGATGCCGCTGCCGATCACGATCGCGCACCGGCTGGCGGTACGGCTGGCCGAGGTGCGCAAGGAAGGCACTATGGCCTACCTGCGCCCGGACGGGAAGGTGCAGGTCACGATCGAGTACGACGGCGACCAGCCGATCAGGGTGGACGCCGTGGTGGTGTCCACCCAGCACGCGGCGGACATCGACCTCGACACCATGCTGGAACCGGACGTGCGCAAGCACGTGGTCGACGACGTCCTCGGCAAGTACGACATCGCGCACGATGACTACCGGCTGCTGGTGAACCCCACCGGGCGGTTCGAGATCGGCGGACCGATGGGCGACGCCGGGCTCACCGGCCGCAAGATCATCGTCGACACGTACGGCGGCATGTCCCGGCACGGCGGCGGTGCGTTCAGCGGCAAGGACCCGTCGAAGGTGGACCGTTCCGCGGCGTACGCCATGCGCTGGGTCGCGAAGAACGTCATCGCCGCGGGGCTCGCGTCGCGGTGCGAATGCCAGATCGCGTACGCGATCGGCAAGTCCCAGCCGGTCGGCTTCTACGTCGACACGTTCGGCACCGAGACGGTCCCGGCCGAGAAGATCCAGGAGGCCGTGCTGTCGGTCTTCGACCTGCGTCCGGCGGCCATCATCTCCGAGCTCGACCTGCTGCGGCCGATCTACACCCAGAGTGCGGCGTACGGCCATTTCGGCCGCGAACTGCCCGAATTCACCTGGGAGCGCACAGACCGGGCCGAGGCGCTCCGAGCCGCCGTCTCCTGACGCCTCCCTCCTCTGTCGCGCCGAGATTGCACTTGTGGTCGACCAGATGTGCAATCTCGCCGCGAAAGAAACGGCCACATGTGCAATCTCGGCGCGAAGAATGTGGGCTGCTGTGGATGACGGCGTCCCGTTGGTGGGGCCGGCTGATATCAATACGGCGTGACAGCCGGACCTGAGAGCGCACCGGACGCGCCGGAGCAGCTGGCGCTGGTACGCGAGCGGGCCCGGCGCGCCCGGCCGAAGCCGACTCCGGCCCCGGCGGCCGACCGGCCGGTGGCGCGCGTGCTGGTCGATGTGAGCCTGGCGCATCTCGACCGGCCGTTCGACTATCTCGTCCGCGAGGACATCGCCGAGGACGCGCAGCCGGGATGCCGGGTCCGGGTGCGGTTCGCCGGCAAGCAGGTCGGCGGCTACATCCTCGAGCGCCTCGACGAGTCGGCGCACCAGGGCGACCTCGCACCGATCACCCGGCTGGTGTCGGCCGAGCCGGTGCTGCGGCCGGAGATCGCCCGGCTGGCGAGGCTGGTGGCCGACCGGTACGCCGGGGTAGCGGCGGACGTCGTACGGCTCGCCGTACCGCCGCGGCATGCTCGGGTAGAGCGCGAGTCGGCCGGCACGTCCTCGTCGCCCTCCGCCCGGTCGCCGAACGAGGGCGGCGCCGACGAGGCGGTATCGGCCCAGTCGGCCCGGTCGGCCTGGTCGCCGTACCCGGCCGGCCCAGCCTTTCTCGACCGGCTTCGCGAGGGCGACCACCCGCGCGGCGTCTGGAACGCACTGCCGGAAACGGACTGGCCGGTGCCGCTGGCGCAGGCGGCGGCCGCGACCCTGGCGGGTGGACGCGGGGCGGTCCTCTGCATGCCGGACAACCGCGACGTGCAGCGGGTCGTCGAGACCCTGCGAACCGTGCTCGGGTCACACGCCGATACCGTCGCGGTGGTGACCGCCGATGCCGGTCCGGCGCCCCGCTACCGGGAGTTCCTGCGGGTGCTGCGCGGTGAGGCGCGGATCGTGGTCGGCGCCCGCAGCGCCGCGTTCGCCCCGGTGCGCGATCTCGGCCTGGTCGCGATCTGGGACGACGGCGACGACCTGCATGCCGAGCAGCGCGCACCGTACCCGCATTCCCGTGAGGTGCTCGCCCTACGCGCGTACTCCGAGGAAGTCGGCATGCTGATCGGCGGGTTCGCCCGTACGGCGGAGGCACAGCTGTCGGTCGAGTCCGGGTGGGCTCAACCGCTGGTCGCCGACCGGAGCCGGGTCAGGGCCGCGGCACCGCGGGTGCAGGTGACCGGGGGCGACGAGCGCGACCTGGCGCGCGACTCGGCGGCCCAGGCGGCTCGGCTTCCGCATCGCGCGTTCGAGACCGCCCGGGAGGCGCTGCGCACCGGGCCCGTGCTGGTGCAGGTGCCGCGGGCCGGCTATCTGCCCGCGCTCTCCTGCGTTCGATGCCGCCGGCCGGCGCGTTGCGCGCATTGCCAAGGACCGCTGCGGTTGCTCGAGGGAGGCCGGGTGGCCTCCTGCGTCTGGTGCGGACGGCCGGCCGCGGGGTGGCGCTGCTCCGAGTGCGGTGCGGACCGGTTCCGGGCTCCGGTGGTCGGCTCGCAGCGTACGGCGGAGGAGCTCGGCCGCGCCTTCCCCGACATACCGGTGGTCACGTCGTCGGTCGGCCGGGTCCGGGGCACCGTGCCCGGCGTACCGGCCCTAGTCGTGGCCACGCCGGGCGCGGAGCCGGTGGCCGACGACGGGTACGCGGCGGCGCTGATCCTGGACACCTGGCTGACCCTGGCCCGGCCGGCGCTGCGTACCTCCGAGGAGGCCGTACGCCGCTGGCTGAACGCGGCGGCCCTGGTGCGCTCTGGTGAGGCCGGCGGCCGGGTCGTGCTGGTCGGCGACCCCGCGGTCGCGCAGGTGCAGTCCGTGGTCCGCTGGGATCCCGCGGGCGCCGCCGGGCGTGAGCTGGCCGACCGTACGGCCGCGCACCTTCCGCCCGGCGCCCGGGTCGCGGTCGTGTCCGGCCCGGACGGCGAGGTCACGGACCTCGTCCGGGCGCTGGAGCTCCCGGCGGGCGGTGAGACCCTCGGACCGCTGTCCGTGGACGAGGACACCACACGGGCCGTCCTGCGGGTCCCACGCGGCCAGGGTGCCGCGCTGAGCCGGCTGCTCAAGCAGGCGCAGGCGACCCGCAGCTCCCGGAAGCTGCCGCACCTGCGGATCCAGGTCGATCCGCAGGACGTCGGGTGAGCCGACGGTACGATCGTCCCCCGGCGGATTCAGGAGGAACGACGTGATCACGGACGGCGCGCACATCCAGATCCACCACGACGAGGTGTCACCCGCCCATGTGCAGCGCGACGAGGGCTGGCGGGGCGTCGACATCCGTTTCCTGATCGGCGCGGCCACGACCGGAAACCACGACGTCACCATGTGGCGGGCGGTGTTCGCGCCGGGCGCCGCGCATGCCCGCCACACACACGACTCCGCCGAGGTCTTCTACCTGATGCGGGGCCGCGGGGCTGCGGGCACGGCGGACCGCGAGTACGAGGTGACGGCCGGTTCCGCGCTCTACGTACCGCCCGGCACCGTGCACTGGTTCCGCAATCCCGACCCCCACGAGGAGGTAGAGATCATCGGGTGCTACCTCCCCGGCGGCAGCCTGGAGGAGGCCGGCTACCACTACGTGGGGGAGATCACCGACGAGTACCGCCAGGTTTCTGCGTCCTGATCTGGCCGGGCCGCAGGTGCGGTTAGGGTCGGGGCGATGGACACGACATCGCGATCCCCGATCCGGGTGGTCGTCTTCGACGTCGGCGGCGTACTCATGGACTGGAGCCCCGAGTACCTCTTCCGCCGGGTGATCGCGGAGGACGACACCCGTGAGTGGTTTCTGCGTGAGGTGTGCTCACCGGAGTGGAACCTCCGGCAGGACCGGGGTCGCAGCTGGGCCGAGGCGGTCGCGGAGGCCACGTCCCGATATCCCGAGTACGAGGACTGGATCCGGGCGTACGACGAACGCTGGCTCGAGACGATCGGCGGGATGTACGACGAGACCGTCGCCGTGCTCCGTGAGCTTCGAGCGGCCGGCGTACCGGTCTACGGGCTCACCAACTTCTCCGCCGAGAAGTGGGCGCTGGCCCGGGACCGGATCGACGTGCTCCGCGAGTTCGACGGCGTCGTGGTGTCCGGCGAGGAACGGGTCGCGAAGCCCGACGAGCGGATCTACCGCATCCTCCTGACCCGATACGGACTCGACCCCGCACGCACCTTCTTCACCGATGACAACGATCCGAACGTGCGTGCCGCCCGCGATCTCGGTATCGACGCGGAGCGGTTCACCACGGCGGCGTCGCTGCGGGCCCAGCTCACGGCCCGCGGGCTCCCGACCAGGTCCGCGGCCATGAGATCCTGAGTCCCGCGTTCGTAGACTGATCGCAGTATCCGGCGCCGATCCCGACAGGAGGAGTTCCAGCTGTGGCCGTGCAACCGATCCGGCTCTTCGGGGATCCCATCCTGCGCACCAAGGCGGCGCCGGTGGTCGACTTCGACAAGGAGCTGCGCACTCTCGTCACGGACCTCACCGACACCATGCGCGAGGCACCGGGAAGCGGCCTCGCCGCACCGCAGATCGGGGTCGGCCTCCGGGTCTTCGCCTGGTGGGTCGACGGCGAGCTCGGCCACCTGGTGAACCCCGAGCTAGAGCTCTCCGATGAGATCCAGGACGGTCCGGAGGGCTGCCTGTCGATACCCGGGCTGGAGTTCGACTGCGAGCGCGCCATGCGCGCGATCGCGCGCGGGATGAACATGCTCGGCGACCCGGTGGTGATCGAGGGCAGCGGTCTCCTGGCCCGCGCGCTGCAGCACGAGACCGACCATCTCGACGGGGTCCTGTTCCTCGACCGCCTGGACCGCGAGACCCGCAAGCGGGCGATGAAGGCGATCCGGGAGACCGACTGGGGCGGTACTCCTCCGGTGGTGAAGACGTCGCCGCACGAGACGTTCGGGCTGGGTCTCTAGGTGCGGCTGGTCTTCGCCGGCACGCCGACCGCGGCGCTTCCGACCTTGCACGCGATCCTGGACTCGGGGCACGAGCTGGCGGCGGTGGTCACCCGGCCGGACGCGCGGTCGGGGCGTGGTCGCCGTACCACGGCGTCCCCGGTCGCCGAGGTGGCCGAGGAGCGCGGTCTGGAAGTGCTCAAGCCGCCGAGCCCGAAGGACCCCGCATTCGTCCAGCGGTTGCGTGAGCTTCGGCCGGACTGCTGCCCGGTCGTGGCCTACGGCGCGCTGGTCCCGCAGGCCGTGCTCGACGTCCCCGACCATGGCTGGGTCAACCTGCACTTCTCGCTGCTTCCGGCCTGGCGCGGCGCTGCCCCGGTGCAGCACACGCTTCTGGCCGGCGAGGAGCTGACCGGGGCCACCGCCTTCCGGCTGGTTGCCGAGCTCGACGCCGGGCCGGTGTACGGCGTACTGACCGAACGGGTGCGGCCGGACGACACCACCGGGTCGTTGCAGGAACGACTCGCCACCCACGGCGCGGCGCTGATGGTGTCGACCCTGGACGGGATCGCCGACGGCACGCTGGAGGCCCGCCCGCAGCCGGCCGAAGGGGTGTCGACGGCGCCCAAGCTGACCACGGAGGACGCGCGCGTGCGCTGGACGGTGCCCGCCGAGCAGGTCGACCGGCGAGTGCGCGCCTGCATCCCGGCCCCGGGCGCCTGGACCGGGTTCCGAGACCGGCGGGTGAAGCTGTCCCCGGTGTCGCTGCGGCCAGAGGTCACCCACCTCTTGCCGGGGGAGCTGGGTGTGGACAAGCGCCTGGTCCTCGTGGGTACCGGGACGCATGCGGTGGGGCTGTCCGACGTACAACCCCCCGGCAAGCAGCCGATGCCGGCCGAGGCGTGGGTGCGCGGAGCACGCCTCGAGTCCGGCGAGTCCTTCGCGGTCGAGTAGTGGCCCGGCCAGCCGTGGACCGGGTGCGTCAGACGGCGTACGACGTCCTTCGCGCGGTCGACCAGCGGGACGCCTACGTGAACCTGCTCCTGCCCGCGCTCCTGCGGGACGCCGCCCTGAGCGGACGGGACGCGGCGTTCGCCACCGAGCTGGTGCACGGTGCGATCCGGCTGCAGGGCACATACGACGTGATCATCGACGAGCTGGTCACCCGCCGAATGCAGCCTGGTGTGCGCGACGCCCTGCGTCTGGGCTGCCATCAGCTGCTGTCCATGCGGGTGCCCGGGCACGCGGCGGTCTCCACGTCGGTCGATCTGGTACGCCGGAACACCGGCGAGCCTCCGGCCCGCATGGTCAACGCCGTGCTCCGCCGGGTCTCCGGTCGCTCGCTCGCCGAATGGGTCGAGCTCCTGGCTCCGAGTCGAGACGAGGACCGGGCCGGGCATCTCGCGATCGCGTACTCGCATCCGCGCTGGATCGTTGCGGCCCTCGCGGACGCCGTCGCCCACGACCGGGCATCTCAGCGGGTTTGGGACGAGGTCGAGGCCCTGCTCGCGGCGGACAACCATCCGGCCCGGGTCACCCTGGCGGCCATTCCCGGCCGGGCTTCGGTCGCCGAGCTGGTGGAGGCGGGGGCGGCTCCCGGCAAGTGGTCGGAGCACGCCGCGACGCTGGGTTCCGGTGACCCGGCCGCGGTGCCTGCCGTGCGGGAGGGCCGGGCGCGGGTGCAGGACGAGGGTTCCCAGCTGGTGGCTCGGGCGGTGGCCGATGCGGAGCTCGACGGGCCCGACCGATGGTGGCTGGACATGTGCGCCGGACCGGGCGGCAAGGCCGCGTTGCTGGCCGGTCTGGCGGATCGGCGGGGCGCCCGGCTGCTGGCGGCGGACCGTCAGGGGAGCCGGGCGCGGCTGGTGAAGGGCGCGCTGTCCGAAGCTCCCGCCGGTCGCGCCGAGATTGCACATCAGACCGGCGTCGCCGGGGTGGTGGTGGCCGACGGTACGACGCCGCCCTGGGCGTCCGCGGCGTTCGACCGGGTACTGGTCGACGCGCCGTGCAGTGGTCTCGGTGCGCTGCGCCGTCGGCCGGAGGCGCGCTGGCGGCGTACCCCGGAGGACGTGACCGCGCTGGTCCGGTTGCAGCGCGCCCTTCTGCACGCCGCGCTGGACTCGTGCCGGGAGGGCGGCGTCGTCGGATACGTCACGTGTACGCCGCACGTGTCCGAGACCCGCGAGGTGGTGGACGGCGTACTCGAAGCTCGGTCCGACGCCCTGGAGGAAGACGCCCGCCCGCTGCTGTCCCTGGTCCCGGACACCGGGCATGGTCCGCATGTCCAGCTGTGGCCGCATCGCCACGGCACGGACGCGATGTTCCTGGCGCTGCTGCGACGGACCGGCCGGTAGAGTCGGGCCGGTGGGTATCCAGATCTTCCCGAGCATCCTGTCTGCCGACTTCGCCGGCCTGGCGACCGACGTCGACCGGGTACGCAACGCCGACTGGTTGCACGTGGACGTGATGGACAACCACTTCGTCCCCAACCTCACCCTGGGCGCGCCGGTCGTCGAGGCGCTCGGCAAGGCGACGCCGATGCCGCTGGACTGCCATCTGATGATCGACGACCCGGATCGATGGGCCCCGGCGTACGTCGACGCCGGTGCGCAGGCGGTCACCTTCCACGTGGAGGCCGCGACCGCGCCGGTCCGGCTGGCCCGCGAGCTGCGGTCGATGGGCGCCCGGGCCGGGATGGCGCTGCGGCCCGCCACGCCGGTGGAGCCGTACGCCGACCTGCTTCCGGAGCTGGACATGCTGCTCGTCATGACCGTCGAACCGGGGTTCGGCGGTCAGGAGTTTCTCGACGTGTGCCTGCCGAAGATCCGCCGGGCCCGGGAGCTGCTCGACAAGCACGGCGGCGACGTGTGGCTGCAGGTCGACGGCGGCATCACCACGGAGACGATCGAGCGCTGTGCCGAGGCCGGGGCGGACGCGTTCGTCGCCGGCTCCGCCGTGTTCGGCAGCGACGATCCCGCGGCCGCGGTCGACGAGCTCCGCAAGCGCGCGACCGCCGCGCTCTGAGCGCCGACAGAAACGGCCAGATGTGCTCGGCACGAAAGAAACGGCCACTTCTGCAATCTCGGCGCGAAGGTGTGTGGGTCAGCGAATGGAAACCGCGTGCCCGACCAGATGCACGGTGCCCTTCTCGACGTTCCGCAGGCCGAACTCGACTTCGCCGTCGCCGGCCCGCGAACCGAACGCGACGGTCGAGGGCAGCAGGACCGGTTTCTTGAACTCGACCTCGACATCGACCGCATCCGGCAATCGGGACTCCAGGGCCGCGACACAGCGGGCCTTGCTCCACATGCCGTGCGCGATCGCCCGCCGGAACCCGAACGCCTTGGCGGTCAGGCCGTAGAGATGGATCGGGTTGTGGTCGCCGGACACCCCGGCGTACCTGCGACCCAGGTCGCCCGGCAGCCGCCACGTGGTGGCTCCCTCCGGTACGTCGTTGGCCGCCCGCTGCGCTCCCTGCTGGGCGCCCTCGCCGCCGCCCCCGCGACGCAGGTAGGTGCTCACGTCGCGCCACACCAGCTCATCGCCGACCCGGGCCTCGGAGACGACGCCGAACTGCCTCCCCTTCGGGTGTGGACGCAGGTCGGCGGCGCGCACCCGAAGGTCGAGGGTCTCGGTGGACCGGATCGGCCGGTGCTGGGTGATCCGGTTCGCCACATGGACCATGCCCATCGGAGGGAACGGGAACGACCCGTCGGTCATCAGGGCCATCTGCAGCGGAAACGCGAGGATGTGCGGATAGGTGACGGGTATGGCGTCGCGGACGGTGAACCCGCAGACCTCGGCGTACGACGTCAGCCGCTCCAGGTCGGCGGTCACGCCGTTGCGGGCGATCTCCAGGTCCGGGAGCTCGTCGCCGCCGCGGCGTACGCCGGGTAGCATCCCCAGACCGGGCAGCGCGGGCGCCACCGCCTTGAGGTAGATCGGCAGCATCGAGGGCGCGGAGCTCAACTCCCGGGTGGTCATCGTCACGCACCCAGCAGGCTCTGGCCGCAGACTCGGACCACGTTGCCGTTGACCGCGGTGGAGCCGGGATGGGCGAACCACGCGATGGTCTCGGCGACGTCGACCGGCAACCCGCCCTGGGCCATGGAGTTCATCCGGCGTCCCGCCTCGCGGGTCATGACCGGGATCTTCGCCGTCATCTGGGTCTCGATGAAGCCGGGCGCCACCGCGTTGATCGTGATGTCGTCGGGAAGCGTCGGTGCCAGCGCCTGTACGAGACCGATGACCCCGGCCTTGGAGGTGCCGTAGTTGGCCTGGCCGACGTTGCCGGCGATCCCGGCGATCGACGCGACGCCGACGATCCGGCCGTTGCCGCGGACCAGCTTCTGGTCCAGCAGCTCGGCGGTGATCCGCTCCGGCGCGGTGATGTTCACCGCCAGCGTGGACTGCCAGCCGTCGGCCTGCATGTTCGCGAGCTTCTTGTCGCGGGTGATTCCGGCGTTGTGCACGACGACGTCGACGCCGCCGTGCTGGTCCGCGAGATGGCGCGCGATCCGCTGTGGCGCGTCGACCGCCGTGATGTCGAGCAGGAGGGACTCGCCGTCCAGCTCGTCCATCAGCGCCTGGAGGTCGGAGCCGGCCTGCGGTACGTCGACGCCGACGACGGTGGCACCGTCCCGATGCAGGGTGCGGACGATGGACTCGCCGATGCCGCGCGACGCTCCGGTCACGAGCGCGACCTTGCCCGACGACGGACGGGCGCGGTCCGCGGGCGTTCCGGCGTGCGTGGTTCCGGTGGTGCCGAGGCGGACGACCTGGCCCGACAAATACGCCGACTTCGGCGACAGCAGGAATCCCAGCGTGGAGGAGACGGCGTTCTCGGCGCCGGGTGCGACGTACACGAGCTGCACCGTGGTGCCGTGCCGCATCTCCTTGCCGAGCGATCGGGTGAAGCCCTCGAGCGCCCGCTGCGCGACCTGTGCGCCGGGGGAGCCGGCCGCCTCCGGTGGAGTCCCGAGTACGACGATCCGGGCGCACGGTTGCAGGCTCCGCAGGACCGGGGTGAAGAACTCCTGCAGCGCGACCAGGTCGGGCGTGGCCTGGATGCCGGAAGCGTCGAACACCAGTGCCTTGTACTGCTGTTCGGCCGCGGCGTTCTCGACGGTCGCGATGCCAAGCTCGACCAGGGCGGCCGTCACGCCGTCCGCGAGCCGGCCGCCCTCCGCGGCGCCCACCAGGACGACCCCCTCGACCAGGGGCTGGCCCTCCCGGTAGCGCTCCAGCTGCACCGGATCGGGCAGGCCGAGGTTCTTCACCACCAGACGGCCCACCGGCGTGTGCGCGAGAAACTGGTAGCGGTCACTCATGGATGTGTCCTATCTCTCCGAGCCGGACGGTGTTCGTGGAACGGCTGAAACAGTAACTTCGAGTTATCAGTACATCAGCCGTCCTAACGACACGAGAGGATCGCTGACTTATCTGCTCTTTGACCTGCGGGTTCATGCGTGGCAACGGATCTTCCTCACGTGCTCTGGTTGTGCACAGCGCTTCTAGTGGCGATAACTCGGATGCTACCGTAACCCCCGTGGACGACGATTGGGAAGACTGGGTGCGCGACTGGGAGCTGTCGCTCCGGGCACGTACGCGTGGGGTGTCCGAGCAGACCTTGACCGCGTACAAGACAGGCGTCCGGCAGTTCGTCGCGTTCATGGACGCTAAGGCACCCGAGGACGTCACCCGGCGCGACGTTGAGGCGTTTCTCGCGCACCTGGCGAGCCGCGGTCGCTCCGAGGCGACTCGGCGACTACGGCTGATGGCGGTACGCTCGCTGTTCGGATTCATTCTTGGCGAACCGGGCTCTCTACTGTCTGGTAACCCTGCCGATGGTATCGCCGCCCCTGTCCCAGAGCTGCCCGACGTGGACGTGATCCCAGACACCGATCTCGTGGCCGTGCTCGGCACCTGCGACGCAACCTTCCTCGGGCTGCGGGATGCCGCCATCATCCGACTGATGTTGGCGACCGGCCTGCGACGCACCGAGGTCTGCATGCTCGACGTGGACGACATCGATATCAGCCACGGCGAGGCGGCTGTGCTCGGGAAGGGCGGCAAGCGCCGTGTGGTGGCGTTCGGAGGCTCCCGCCTGCCGCTCGCGCTGTCTCGCTACGTCCGCGCCCGCAGGCGCCATCTTGGCGCCGCTGACCCGGCACTGTTCCTGTCGCAGCGAGCCAAGGCCCGCAATGGGTACCGGATGAACGGCGGCGCGATCGCCGCGATGCTGCGACGCCGCTGCCGGGCCGCCGGGGTCAAGGTGTGGCGGCCTCATATGCTCCGCCACACCTGGGCCGACAACGCGAAACGGCAAGGGCTGAGCGACGAGGATCTAGAACGGATGGCTGGCTGGACATCACCGGGGATGAGTCGCCGCTACGGCCGGCAACTCGCGGACGAACGTGCACGTGCCGCGCTCCGAGGTCTGAACCTGGGAGACCGGCTTTGAGCCACACGGACCCGCCGGCCAGAGCTCGACGCGACGCGCCGTGATGTGCTCAAGCTGCGACGACGACGTACCGAATGTACCCTTTCACGTGAGTAGCAGTATTTGCCGGGCTCTTTTCCAGGCGAGAAGCGGTACTTGTCGTGCCCTCGCCGCTCACACTGAGGCACGCCTTCCAGATCGCCGCCGGCGGCCGATGACCCGCAGGTTGGTTGCTTTGCAGCACTATTTGCTGCATACTGTGCAGCATGGCAGTGATGACCAGAAAAAGTGTCCCGATCAGTCGCGATGACGCCGCAGACGTCGAGCGGCTGCGCAGGTTCGCCCTCTACCGCGAGGCCGCCAAGGCGGTGGCCGGTGTTGAGCTATCCGAGAACTCATCGGAGGCCGAGGTATTGCACGCCCTCATCACCGCGGGTCGGCACGCCCTTCACGAGCAGGTCATGGTCACAGGCTACGGCGCGTTGGCCGCCGCCCAGACGGACGAGGACCGCGCCATCGCACGCGAAGTTACGAGCCGCGCTCGCCTGCTAGGCGACTGAAGTCGTGGCCAACCCGGTTCGCGGCCAGGTCTGGATGGCCACGCTGGGGGAGCATCGCAAGCCCTGGCTCGTGGTGTCGAACAACGCCCGCAACCGCAGTGGGCTCGGTACCGTGTTGGGTGTTCGGATCACGACATCCCCCAAGCCACCGCTGGACAGCATCGTTGAGTTGCCCCATGGCGAGCCGGTTGCCGGTCGCGTTCTGTGCGACGACATCACCTACTTCTATGTCGACGAGCTGGAGGAGCTGATCGGCGCACTGACCCCATCGACCATGATGCTGGTGGATAACGGACTGCGTACCGCGCTCGCCCTGCGCTGACGACCGCGATCAGGTTTCGGTCGTCTCGCAGGCACAAGAATTTCGGCACCTCGGTCAGCAGCTTGGGTTGACCCCGCAGGGTACGGCGTCGCTGGGTTGGGTGATCGACACCGAGGGACGTCGGCAGTCATTAGACGTCGTTTCAGAACTGCGCGCCTGGGCTCCGACGGACCACCGACCAAGCGACCTCTTAAGAGACCAGGCATCCTCGACGGGCGTGGCCACCGCATCACCGGGTGTGGTTGGCAGTACAATGCGGACTCGTGCGTGACTTCTCGCGCGACGAAGATTTTCGCCGGGAGTGGGATTACCTCTATCTCCGGTCGGTGCACGCGGCCGCTTCGGCCGCATTTGAGCGCGCAGTCTGGAAGTCCGAGGATGAGGCCTATGTCGCGTTGGCCACGGAGTTGCGCAACCGTGGCATTGAGCCTGAGCCCGACGCCCTGTTGGCTGGTGCCGCGCTTATCAGCCGGGGAGAGAAGCCAGCGATCCTCAGACCCGCGGTAGGACGTCGCAGGCGAGAAGTCATGCCTCGACGGCCTGCAGCACCGACCGCGCGGGATCAGTTGTCGAATTCCTTCGCCGGCCACAATGGCCGGTAGAGCCCGACCGGGAGCAATGATCAGAACCTGTGGATGGCCCTCGGTCGGGTGAGGTGAAGGGGCGCACCTTCCCGAGGATGATCTAAAAGTCAATTGGTTCTGATCAGGACCGGCGTTGACGCGCTGGTTCGGGAAGGTACGCCCATGCTCAAGGTAGTCCACGACGCCGAGGCGTCCAACGCGAACACGGCCGGTGCGTCGTTGCTCGACGAGATCGTGCGCGATGGTGCGAGGGCGATGCTTGCGGCCGCGTTGCAGGCTGAGGTCGCCGGCTACGTCGATGCGTACGCCGACCAGGTCGACGCCGAGGGTCGCCGGCTGGTGGTCCGCAACGGCTACCACGCCGAGCGGGAGGTGACCACGGCCGCTGGGGCTGTGCCGGTGCGAGCGCCGCGGGTCAACAACAAGCGCACCGACGAGGAGACCGGCGCGCGGAAGCGGTTCTCTTCGGCGATCCTGCCAGCGTGGGCCAGGAAGTCCCCGCAGGTGGCCGAGGTGTTGCCGCTGCTGTACCTTCACGGACTGTCCAGCTCGGACTTCGGTCCGGCGTTGACCCAGTTCCTCGGCTCGGCCGCGGGCCTGTCGGCGGCGACGGTCACCCGGCTCACCGCGCAGTGGCAAGACGACGCCGAGGCGTTCGCGAGGAAGCCGCTCAAGGACACCGACTATGTCTACTGCTGGGTCGACGGCATCCACCTCAAGGTCCGCCTGGCCCAGGACAAGGTGTGCCTGCTGGTGATGATCGGCGTCCGATCCGACGGCACCAAGGAACTGGTCGCGTTGGCCGACGGGTTCCGCGAGTCTTCCGAGTCGTGGGCCGATCTGCTCCGCTCGTGCAAGCGCCGAGGGATGCGGGCCCCGGTCCTCGCGGTCGGGGATGGGGCGCTCGGGTTCTGGAAGGCGGTCCGTGAGGTGTTCCCCGACACCAAGGAGCAGAGATGCTGGTTCCACGTCGGAGGCAACGTGCTTGCCGCGCTGCCCAAGTCGGCGCACCCGGGCGCGAAGGCCGCGCTCGCGGAGATCTACAACGCCGAAGACAAGGAGCACGCGCTCAAGGCCGTCAAGGCGTTCGAGGCCGACTACGGCGCCAAGTGGCCCAAGGCAGTCGCGAAGATCATCGAGCACCTCGACGTGCTGCTGGCCTTCTATGACTATCCCGCGGAGCACTGGATCCACCTCCGCACGACCAATCCCATCGAGTCGACTTTCGCGACGGTGCGGTTGCGTCAGCGGGTGACCAAGGGACCAGGCTCCAGGGCCGCCGGTGTGGCGATGGCGTTCAAGCTCATCGAGTCAGCCCAGGCCCGGTGGCGCGCGGTGAACGCGCCCCACCTCGTCGCCCTGGTCCGTGCCGGCGCGGTCTTCGAGAAGGGAAAACTCGTCGAACGACCCGACGAATCAGGAGGCCATCAGCAAGTCGCGTGACACGCCGATCCACAGGTCTTGACTATTCCTCGGCTGCAAGCTTGGTGCCACTCAGGACGAGTCTCCCTGTCTCGCGGTTGCTGTCTGTTGCAAGGGCCACCAGAGGGTGCTCCGGCTTGTTCGAGGGTAGGTCAGGGGCACGGAGTCGGCGGGCGGGATCGCCGTTTCCGGGATGTCTGGGGTTACGGAAGCCAGTCGGTACTGGATAGCCAGTCGGTAGTGGCGATGACGGCTGCCATGATGGTGGCGGTCGTGGATGCGAGCATCGCGAACAACACAACCCAGAACGTCGCCCATGCAGCCCTGGACGCAGATCTCGCCGCGCGGATGGCGTGCTGGGAGAGTTCTCGGATGTTCAGGTGCTCAAGTCTCCTCTGGGTGGCGTGCTGCTCCTCGGTAAGGTTCCTGACCGTCTCGTTCCATGTGTGCATGGCTTCTTTCGCGGCATTGATGCGCACAGCATCCTTGGTTCCGAGAAGCTCAGCGAGTGTCTCAACCGAGGACTGGAAGGCGTGCGACGCCTTGGCCAGGTCGTCCTGGGTCTTCTTGAGCTGCTCCTCGAGTTTTGCTCGTTCAGTCATGACGGGTGGCTGTACGAGCGCTGAGGCCCATCTGTGCCTGTGCCATCTCTGCTCCGTCCCCTGATAGGCAGCTGAGCTTCCCCCGCTTTCCCGGAGACTTTCGAACCGGGTTTGATCTTGTGTCAGACCGGAGAGGAAGTTTTCGTGGCAGCACCGAGGAAGTACCCCGATGAGCTGCGTGAG
>WHTJ01000063.1 GCA_009377795.1 Propionibacteriales bacterium
CCGTCAGCCCCGGGCCGGTTCCGTCACGTTGAACGTGGACTCCCCCACACCGGCACGAACGACGATGATGTCCGCCGGCTCTGCGGAGGGATTGCTCTCTCGGTGCACGGCGCCCTTCGGCACATAGATGAAATCACCGGTACCGGCTTCCACGGTGTCCGCCCCGTCCGGACCGAACTCCATCCTCAAGGCCCCCGTGACTACGTAGATCGTCGTCTCGTACTCGCCATGATGATGCCAACCGGACACCATCCCAGGGTCGGTACGAACGAGCCCCGACCACATTCCGTCGGTGGCGAAGGCTTGCTGCCGGTCCATCCCCGGTGTCACCGGCCCAGGCTCCCGCTCGACCGGAGTCACGAGCAGGACCGGATCTTGTTGCCGTGCCATGGTTGTCCCTCCTTCCGCTCGAGGCCGCGCAGGCGTCGATCCGCGACCCAGCCTTCAGTCCGGTGGTAATGCTCTCATCCGCGGAGGACTACAGGGCGGAGACGAGAGCGTCGGTGACCTCCTGGGTCGAGGCTTGGCCGCCCAGGTCGGGGGTACGAGGCCCACCGTCGGCCAGCATGCTCGCGATCGCCTCGACGATGGCATGGGCCGCCTCGACCTCACCGAGGTGTTCCAGCATCAGCGCGCCGGACCCGATCTGTCCGATCGGGTTCGCGATCTGCATCCCCACGATGTCGGGTGCGGACCCGTGCACGGGCTCGAACATGGACGGGTACTCACGCTCGGGATTGAGGTTGGCCGAGGGAGCGATGCCGATGCTGCCGACCACGGCTGCGCCGAGGTCGGACAGGATGTCGCCGAATAGGTTGGAGGAGACGACGACATCCAGGCTCTGCGGTGCCTGCACGAACAGGGCGGCGAGCGCGTCGATGTGGTACTGCGCGGTCGCCACGTTCGGGTAGTCGGCGGCCAGCTCGGCGAACACCTCGTCCCAGAACGGCATCGTGTGCACGATTCCGTTGGACTTGGTGGCCGAAACCACACGCCCGTCCCGTTGGGTCGCGAGCTCGTAGGCGTACCGCATCACCCCCTGCACACCGCGCCGGGTGAACACCGACTCCTGGACGGCCATCTCGTCCTCGGTGCCGCGGAAGATGCGACCGCCGATCTCGGAGTACTCGCCCTCGTTGTTCTCCCGTACGACGACGAAGTCGATCGGCTCGTCGGTCTTGCGCAGAGGTGCCTCGATGCCGGGGAACAGCCGGATCGGACGGTGGTTCACCCGCTGCCGAAAGCTACGGCGGATCGGGATCAGCAGGCCCCACAGCGAGACGTGGTCAGGTACGCCCGGGTAGCCGACGGCTCCGAGAAAGATCGCGTCACTCTCGGCGAGCTGCTCTATCCCGTCGGCGGGCATCATCGATCCCTGGCCGGCGTACCGCTCGCAACTCCAGTCGAACGTACGCCATTCGAGCTCGAAGCCCCACCGCCGCCCGGCCTTCTCCAGCACCGCCTGCGCGGCCGGCACGACCTCCCTGCCGATTCCATCGCCCGGAATCGTCGCGATCTGATAGTTCACGAACTGCTCCTCACATACCGATGACAGTCGAGACGGGTAGCGGGACCAACAGCACCCGAGTGAAAACGAGGAAGCATCCTACGACCACCACGAGGCCGACCGCCGTGTCGACAGCCAGATGCCGCGGGTCGGGGCGACCGCGCCGGATCAGCGAGGTCATCGCAACAAAGGCGACGACGGAGGTGATGGTGAAGCCGACCAGGCCCAGACCGATCGCCCATCCGACCAGCACGAGAGCGGCCGCGGCGAACATCCGCCAACGTGTGGCGCGTCGCGGACCATCACGGGGCTCGTCGCGGGGCTCGTCGCGCGGCTCGTCGCGGGGCTCGTCGCGCGGCTCGCCGCGGGGTGAGCGGAGGCCCGCGACGATAATCCACAACGCCAGCAGCGAAAGCGCCGCCAGCACCGCGTCGGGGAGGATCCCGGACATGCGGTCGTTGTAGTCGCGCTGGAGCCAGAAGACCACCACCACCCCCAGCAGGACGGTCCCGCAGATCAGATCGGTCCTCACGGCGCGACCTCGCTGCCTGACCGGGGACGCGCCCCGTCCTGCGACCGCCGGTCCTTGCTCCGGGTGTACACCGGCCACAGCAGGCCGATCACGACCAGCACGATGATCCCGATGCTGATCGGCCGGGTGAAGAACGACATCCACGGGTTCGCCTGGTCGGTCGCGGCGAGCAGACCCTGGCCCAGGCCGGTTTCGATGATCGGGCCGAGTACGACCCCGAGCACGATCGCCGGCGGCGGCAGGCCAACCTTCCGCAGCCCGAACCCGGCCAGTCCGAGCAGGATCATCAGCACCACGTCGAGGGGGTTGTTGCGTACGGCGTACGCACCGACGATCGTCAGCACCGCGATGCCGGCCGCGAGGTAGTGGGTCGGAGTACGTACGACCGCGCGCTGCAGACCTCGCCCGGCGACCAGGCCCACCGGACCCATGAGTATCGCCGCCACGGCCAACGCCAGAATGAACGTGAACGTGAGCACACCCTGCTCACTGAACAGCTCGTTGCCCGGTCGCAGGCCGTGCAGCAGCAACACCCCGTAGATGATCGCGTCCGGCGGCGCACCGGGGATGCCGAGCGTGAGCAGCGGGATCAGGCCGCCCCCGACGACGGCGTTGTTCGCCGCTTCGGGGGCGACGACACCCTCGATCTCGCCCTTGCCGAAGTTCCTGCGGCGCGGAGACGTCCGCTTGGCCTCGTTGTACGCGATGAGGTTCGCCACGTTGCCGCCGGCTCCGGGCAGGATGCCGACGAGAGTGCCGATCACCGACGACCGCACGAGGTTGACCGGACGCGACAACACGGTGCGCAACGTATCCCTGAGCACGCCTCCGCGTTCGCGCCGCTCGGCCTCCTTGGCCATCGCCGCCGACCGCGCCTCCGGATCGAGCACCATGTCGGCGATGGTCGGAACCGTGAACAGGCCGATGAGAGCGACGATGAGCGGGACGCCTCCCTGCATGTCGGTCATCCCGAACGTGAACCGCACCTCGCCGCCGACCGGTGAGATCCCGATCGTGGAGATGAGCAGCCCCAGCGCACCGGCGGCGAGGCCCTTCACCATGGAGTCCGCGAGGCTGGCGATCATCGTGAGCCCGAAGATGCCCAGCCAGAAGTACTCCTGCGGGCCGAACGCCAGCACCACCTCGGCCAGCAGCGGTGCCAGCGTGGCCAGCCCCACCACCCCGATGAGACCGCCGACCACCGAGGCGACCGTCACCCCGATGATGGCGGCCTCGCTGCGTCCCTGCTGGGTCATGGGGAACCCGTCGAACGAGGTCGCGATCGACGACGGCGTACCGGGCGCGTTGACCAGGATGGCGGTGAACGCCCCGCCGTAGATCGCGCCCATGTAGAAGGCGCCCATCAACACCAGGCCGGTGGTCGGGTCCATCGTGAAGGTGATCGGCAGCAGCAGCGCCAGCCCCACCGTCGCGCTCAGACCCGGCGCCGCTCCCAGCGCCATCCCGGCCACCGCCCCGGCCAGCACCAGCAGGAGCATGGACGGGGCGAGGATGTCGGCCAGGGCCTGGCTCAAGTCTGCCGGCACAACCGATCACTGCTCCAGCATGTCGAACCGCTCCAGCAGCTCTCGCGCATCAGCGAGACGCTGCTCGGTGAACTCCGCCGACTCCTCCGGTCCCATGTCCTCGAGGTGGAAGCCCAGCTTCTCCATCCGCCGGCGCACCTGCGGATCCTGGTTCACCTGCTCGAAGGCGTCGGCCACCTTGTCCACGATCTCCTGTGGCGTGTCCGGCGGCACCGCCACACCACGCCAGGCGCCATCAACGATGTCGTAGCCGGCCTCCTTGAAGGTCGGCGCGTCCGGCAGTTCGGACAGCCGTTCCTCGGAGGCCACCGCGAGCACCTTCGCACCCTCCTCCTGAAGGGCCAGTGCCTCGGTGTTGTAGCTCATCAGCGCGTCGATCTGACCGCCGAGCAGGGCCGGGGAGGCGTCAGCCGTGCCGTCGAAGGGCACGTAGGTGAGGTCGACGCCAGCTTCCTGGTCCAAGGCCAACGTGCCCATGTGGTTGGCCGAGAACGACGAGCTCCCGCCGACGGCCATCTTCTTGTCCTTCGCTGCCGCGACGAACTCCTCCAGCGTGTCGTACGGGCTGTCCTTGGAGACCAGGAGCGCGTTCGGCGTGCTCTCGAAGATGTACGCCCACTTGATGTCCTCGGTCTTGTATCCGGCGTCCTGGGCGAGCGGCTGGAGCAGGATGTGCGGCAGGTTCGCGCCCATGATGGTGTAGCCGTCGGGAGTGGTGCCGGTGGCCAGATCCGACCAGGCGACCGTGCCGCCACCGGCGGGCCGGTTGGTGACGACGATGTCCTGCCCGAGCGTCTCCTCCAGCGCCTGCTGCTGGAGGCGTGCGGTGACGTCGGACTCACCCCCGGGGTCGAACGGGATCACGTACTCGATCTGCTGCTCGGGGTATTGCTCGGCCGCGGCGTCGCCGGTGTCGCTCTGGGTGGCGCAACCGGCCAACCCCACGGCGACGCCGGTCAGGAGCGCGAGCCTCGTTGATACACGTCTGGCAGTCATCGTTTGCTTCCTTTCGCCTCGGGCCGCGGGCTGGTTGGGTTCACCGCAGCCGTTCGTCGATCAGCTTGCGTAGAGCGGACTTGTGCTCGATGCCGATGCCGGGTGCGTCGGGCAATGCGACCCTCCCTTCCTCGACAGGTGTCTCATCGGCGAAGCCGCCGAACGGCTCGAAGACGTACGGGTAGGACTCGCAGCCGCCCTGCTGCAGGGCCCGCAAGTCGTCGTCCTCTTGCCGGTAGTAGCCACCCGCGGCATACACCCACACCGAATCCGGCAGAACAGCATCGGGGCGAAACCGGTCCCGAAGCATCTCGTGCAGCGGCTTACCTTGCGCCTTCGAGGCCGCGTCCCACATCGCCATGTCGAGGGTTCCGACGGCCACGGCACGGTCCCCGTGTCCGCCCGGCTTCTCGTCTGCCATCACCACGTGCCGAACCGCAACCGGGTCCAATACGCCGGTCTCGGACTGCCGAAGGTCGGCCGGGTCGGCCGCGTGCAGCCGGGGCAGCAGCCGCTCGGTGAGGATTCCGGTCTGTGCGTAGCGACCGTTGGAGCTGAACCCGTAGCCGACCACGGGTTCGCCGTCGACCACGGCGTCGGTGTGTACGGCGACCAGCGAGACTGTCATTCGGGAGAAGTCGATGACGGCGTTGCTCATGTGCGGAGTAAGCGGTGCCTCGACGACCTTGACGTCGGTGATGCGCATGCTCATCTGCTCCTCGGAGGCGCAGGTGCGATGGAACCTCGGATGACCAACTCGGCAGGCAGCCGCACAGGCCCGCGGCGCGGCCTTCGGCCGCCTGACAACAGTTCGGTCACGATGTCGGCGACGGTGCGCGCCATCTCCCGGTACGGCGCCGTGATGGTGGTCAGCCCGGGCTCGTACAGCCCTCCCCAACGGTCGTCGCCGTACACCACCAGCGACATCTCCTGCGGTATCGCGATCCCGAGCTCGCGCACCGCGCGTGCCACCCCCATCGACAGGTTGCTGCTCCCCACCACCAGTGCGGTCGGACGCGACCCCGTCGTGAACAATTCGTACGCGGCCGCGTAGCCGTCCGTCTCTGTGGGCGGCAGCAGCCGAGTCGAGGCATTCGACAGCCTCCGACCGGCTCGCGACAACTCGCCTCGTACCCCCTCCAGCCGGTCTCGGCCGTTGCTGACCACATCCGTCGTGCCGACGTAAGCGAATCGCGTATGCCCCAGTTCGAGCAGATGCCGGGTTGCGTCGGCGAACGCAGGTCGGTCGTCGCATACCACGGTGTAGTCGGACAGGCCGCAGTCGCGGTTGAACTGCACGACCGAGCGTCCGGCCAGGAGGGCCCGCGACTCCTCTGACATGTCCGGCGACGGGGCCACGATCAGACCCGCCACCTGCGCCTCCGCCAGGCTGCGCAACGCGGCGTACTCCGATGCGGAGTCGTCGCCGGAGATCACGAGAATCAGCTGGTATCCCAGTTGGCCGACGTACTTCGCGCAGGCGTCGACGGCGATCGAGTAGGCGAGGTTCTCCACGTCGGGCACGAGGAACCCGACGAAGGGCGGGGTACGCATGCGCAGCGACCTCGCCAACCGGTTGGCCACGTACCCGCGGCGCTCCGCGAGGTCGCGCACCTGCTGGGCGATGTCGTCGTCCACGGTGGGCACGTGGTTCAACGCCCGCGACACTGTCGCCACCGACAACTGCAGCTCCTGTGCCAGGTCGACGATCCGGACGCGCTCGCCCCCGCCTGAGGGTCCGGCGTCGTATGCCGACCCGGACCCCGATGCGGAGATGTGTCGACGCGCGGATGGAGTCACCGGGTGGTCCTTGTAAACGTTTTCCGAGACCGGCGAGTAAACCGCGCAAGGGCGGGTCTGTCAACTACTGTCCGTGCACGACCGGTACCTCGCCGATCCACGTGGACGCCACGAAAGCGTCAGCGACTGTTCACATCGGACCGGACCGCGCGGTTGGTGTTCGTTCCGGCTGCTGTGCGACGGTGAGACGGCAGCATCTGGTTCCGATCTCGGAGGAGCGCAGCGGTGGTCGTCGTCGGTACGTGGAATGTGCAGAACCTGTTCCGGCCGGGCATCGGATCGGGTGGTCCGATCGACGACGACGAGTACGCGGCCAAGCTGGACGCGTTGGCCGACACCATCGGGCTGCTGGCTCCGGACGTGCTCGCGGTGCAGGAGGTCGGCGAACCGGAGGCACTGGACGATCTGGTGGCCAAGCTGGACGGTGACTGGCATGCCGAGCTGGCCGATCCGGACGGCCGAGGTATCCGGGTAGGGGTGTTGTCCCGGGTGGCGCTCACGAACGTCGAACAGGTCACCGACTTCCCCGACGGCCTCCACCCGGTGCAGATCGACGACGACGGCGGCACAAGCGACCGGCTCGGCCGGCCGGCGTTGCGGGCGACCGTGAACCTCGACGGCGCGAGCATCGACGTGATCACCGCGCACCTGAAGTCGAAGCTGCTGACGTTTCCCGGTGGACGGTTCAGCCCCAAGGACGAGGACGAACGCGCCCGCTACGCCGTCTACGCGCTGCACCGCCGGGCGGCCGAGGCCGCCGGCATCCGGTCGTACGCCACCGCCTTGCTGGACGGCCAGGGCCGGGAACACGCGGTCGTCGTCGCCGGTGACCTCAACGACGAGATCCAGGCCGCCAGCACCCAGATCCTGCTCGGCCCACCCGGCTCGGAGATCGGCACCCCGGGCTTCGACCGCGAAGACCAGGGCGACGGCGCCCGACTGTGGAACCTCGCCCCGCTCATCCCGCAGCAGCAGAGGTACTCCCGCATCTACCGCGGGCGACGCGAGCTGATCGACCACATCCTCGTCAGCCACGCCCTGCTCGAGGCCGTCACCAGCGTCACGACCGGCGAGACCGACACCCCCTCCATCACCGACGATCCCACCCGACCTCATGGCACCACAGGTTCAGATCACCGTCCGGTGGTCGCCACCCTCGAACTCTGACCACGCCCGCGCACATCAGCGGGCGTGGATCGACATCACACCATCGGGGATCACGTCGCCGGTCTCCGGTTCGATGCCCCAGCTCTTGGCCATCCGGTTCCCACCGGCGGTGAGGCAGAAGAACGCGGACAGCTCGACGATCTCCGCGGGCGTGTAGAACTCCTTCAGCTCGGCGTAGACCTCGGCGTCCCGGCCGTCGTCCAGGGTGAGGGTGCGGGCGTAGTGCAGTGCGGCCCTCGTACGCGGGTCCGGGTGCTCCCAGTCCGGCAGCGCGCAGGAGTTCTTGACCTCCGCGCTGATCTCCGCCAGCGGCGACGTCTGTCGCGAACAGAACTCGCAGCCGATCATCTGCGCGATCTGGATGCGACACAGCTCCTTGATCTCGTGCGGAACGCTGCCGCCACGATGAAGGAGCTCCCAGTACGAGGCGAACGCGGTGGCCACTTCGGCGTTCTGGCCCATCGTCCGGTACCAGGACGGCGGCGGGCTCTTGGTCTTCTCCGCGCGGCCGATGATGTCGGCGAGCCGCGGATCGTCGACCTCGTCGTCCTGGAGCTGAGAGACGTTCGGCGTGTGCGTGGCAATGGACATGTCGCCTCCGATCGTTGACCACTTCAAGCCTAGGAGCGGAGGCGTATCTCGTCCAATGATGATATGTGTCCTTGGTATCATCAGTAGTGATGGAAGTACGAGACCTTCGCGCGTTCGCGACCACGGTCGAGCTGGGGTCCATGACGCGGGCGGCCGAGCGGCTGCACGTCGTCCAGTCGGCCGTCTCCCAGGCCGTCAAGCGGCTCGAACGCGAGCTGGATCTGCCTTTGCTGGAACGACGTCGCGAGGGCGTACGTCCGACCGAGGCGGGAGCCGCACTCGCCGAGCACGCGCAGGTCATCATGAACGGGGTGTCTCGTGCGGACCGCGACATGGCCGCGTACCGCAACCTCGAGCAGGGGCATGTCAGGATCGGTCTGCTGCACACAGCGACCCCGCTCGTGCTCGGGCCGCTCCTCCAGCGGTTGCGGACGGTTCACCCCGGGCTGCGGCTGGAGTTCCACGAGGGCATGGCCGCCGAGCTCGTGGAGCTGATCCAGCTCGGGCAGCTCGACCTGCTGGTGGTGCTGTCACCGGTCGACGCCGGCGGACTGCGGCTCGATCCCCTGGCGAGACCGCGCCTCACGGCGGTACTGCCGCCACGGCATCGGCTCGCGTCGCGGCGGCGAGTCCGGTTGCGCGAGCTGGCGAAGGAGACCTGGGTGTCCTTCCCGCGCGCGAATCCCGGTCGGAGCTGGCTCGAGGATGGCTGCCGTGCGGCCGGCTTCGCGCCGGCCCGGGTCGTCGAGGTCGAGACCCTGGCGCACCTGAAGACGTTCGTGACGGCCGGCGAGGGGGTCGCGCTCCTGCCCGCCGGAGTGGCCGAGCCCGAGGGCGCCACCGGCGCGCTGGTCGTGCTGGACCTCCTGCCGTCCTCGACGGTCGTCCTCGCCTGCGCGACCGATCCGCATCAGCCGCAGGGCCGCAGCGTGGCCGCCGTACGCTGCCTGCTCGAGGACGTGGCCGGCACCCACCGGTCGGGCCGGGCCGTCCGTACGCCGTGAGAGGCGGTCAGTACCAGTTGTTGGCCTGCTTGAAACTCCAAGCGCTGCAAGGAGTTCCGTACCTCTCCTGGATGTAGGCGAGACCCCACTCGAGCTGGGTTACTGGATTGGTCCGCCAGTCATCCCCGGCCGCGGCCATCTTCTCCGCCGGAAGTGACTGCGGGATGCCGTATGCGCCGGAGGAGGGATTGACCGCCAGCGGGTCCCAGTTGCTCTCGCTGATGTACAGCGCGTCCAGGCAGTCGAACTCCGTCTGCGAGGCCCAGCCGTAGCTGGCCATCATCGACCAGGCGATGTCCCGGGGATCCTGCGACACCGGTTCCGGCGCCGGCTGTGGTTCCGGTTCGGGTTCGGGTGCCGGTTCGGGTTCCGCCTGCTGCTGCGCGGCCTCCTCCTCGGCCCGCTCCTGCCGCCGTTCGAAGGCCCGGGCGGCGGCGCGTTGCCTGCGCAGCTCGGCGCGACGCTCCAACGCCGTCTGCCGCTGCTCGGCCAACTCCACCGAAACGTCCTGCGCCTCAGCGAGCTCGGCCACCAACCGATCCCGCCGCTCAGCCAGCCGGCCCACCGCCGACTGCTGCGCCGCCACCGCGTCCTCCGCAGCCATCCGAGCCCGACGCGCCTGGACCGCAGCCGCATCCGCGTCCCGCACCGCGGCCCGCGCCTCCGCCCGGAACACCCGCGCCAAACTCTGCCCCGCGGAAAGCCGATCAAACCGCGCCCGCAACGCCCCCGACGCCCCCTCGAAGGCCGCATACCGCCGACCCAACGCCTGCACATCATCGGACAACAACAACTCCAGCTGGTCCGCCCCACCCCCCTGATACGTCTGCGCCACCAGCGCCCCCATCTGTTCACCCTGCCGACGCACCCGCACCGAGGCCCGCTCCGCCCTCCGCACCGCAACCCGCGCAGCCCCACGCGCCCGCTCCAACCGCCACTGAGCAGCGGCGTGCTGCTGCTCCGCACGTACCGCTCGCTGCTCGAGGTTCGCCAGCAGCTCGCCGGCCGCCGCGATGGCCGCGCGGATCTCACCCACGTTGCCCCTCGCGTCCCCGACCCGGCGTTCAGCGGCGTCGACCTCCTCCTGGGACGGCGGACCGCCGTCGTCGGGGTCGGCGGCCGCGGAGGACAGCACACCCATCAGCAGGAGACCCGTGGTCGCCACGGCTATACCGGTACGCCGGGCGGCGGTACGACCCGAACGAAAGGCGAAGCCAGACGCCTTCCCCGTGCCCTGGCTGCGCCGCTCGAGTCGGAGGTCCGACTCTTCGCTGTGCACGTCGATTCCCTTCGGTCTCGTGCACCAGCTCAACCCCGAGAACTGGTGCGCGGCCTCGGTGCGAGATGTGGCCGCTTCCCTGGAGCCGCTCTCGCACCCTCTCGTGAGCACTTTCCGGCGATCGTAACCACCTTTGGCCACATTGGGAACATCTTTCACATGAAAAACTTCATTCACACGGCGTGTCGGCTTGACGAACTACATCGATGTAACTTCGCGTCGCCGCGATGAGGACCCGACGAGTGGCCCCCATTGCACGGGACCCGCCGGTGTCGCCGTAGGTTCCGGGCCACTCGGCGCGCGGCGGAACCCCGAACGGAGCCGTCACGTCCGCACGGAACCATCACCGGGGTTCGACGGGCGGGTCCTCCCCGGTCGCGATGGCCCGCTGGGCCCAGGCGACGTCGCGCCACGCGCCGTGCTTCCAGCCGATTCGCCGGTACGTTCCGACCGGCTCGAACCCCATGGCCTTATGCAGGCCGACGCTCGCGTCGTTCGGCAGGGTCATGCCGGCGACGACCGTACGGAAACCGCGCGCGGCGAGCCGGGCGAACAGCGCGTCGTAGAGCACGCGACCGCCGCCGGTGCGCCGCCGACCACGCTCGAGGTAGACGCTGACCTCGCACGACCAGCGATAGGCCGGGCGCGACTTGTACGGGCCGCCATAGGCGTAGCCGACGACCCGCCCCTCCTCCTCGAGCACGACCCACGCGTGCGTGCGCAGGGCGGCGGCGATGCGCTCGGCCATCTCCGGCGGCGCTGGCGGGTCGGTCTCGAACGTGATCGTGGTGTCGGTGACGTACGGCGCGTAGATCCCCGCGCACGCCTCCGCATCACGCACCGACGCGTCCCGGATACCGGCTCCCTCGTCACTCATCAGCACAACGTATTTCAGCGCGACACCGCCCTCGCCGCGGGCCATCCGGGAGGTGTCCGCACTCGCCGAGAACCATTGGTCAGACCATAACACCTTCTGTTAGCCTTGCGGGAGCGGAGAGGAGGCGCCGATGCCCGACCAGATGCTCGATACGGCGACCGTCACGGTCGACCTGCTGATCGTAGGCGCCGGCCCCACGGGCCTCTTCGCGGCCACGTACGCGGGACTCCGCGGCCTGAGCGTGGCGGTCGTCGACTCGCTCGCCGAGCCCGGCGGCCAGGTGTCGTCGATGTACCCGGAGAAACAGATCTACGACGTCGCGGGATTCCCCGCGGTGAAGGGGCGCGACCTGGTCGACGGGCTGGTCACCCAGGCCGGCCGGGCCGATCCGACGTACCTGCTGCAACAGGAGGTCACCGAACTCGCGTACGACGACGGGCTGCCGGTCGTGACCACCTCCAGCGGAGTCCGCGTATCTTGCAAGGCGGTCGTACTCACCACCGGCATCGGCAGCTTCACCCCCCGGCCACTGCCGGTCGGGAAGTCCTACGAGGGTCGGGGACTGGTCTACTTCGTCCCGAGCCCGGAGGAGTACCGCGACCGCGATGTCGTGATCGTCGGCGGCGGCGACAGCGCGTTCGACTGGGCGCTGACCCTCGAGCCGATCGCGCGTTCGGTCACGCTCGTGCACCGACGGGACCGGTTCCGTGCGCACGCCCGGACGGTCGACCAGGTCCTGGCCTCGAACGTCGAGGTCGTCACTCACGCCCAGCTGGTCGCGGTACGCGGCGAGTCCTGGGTCGAGGCCGCCGACGTCGCGGTCGAGGGCGAGCCGGAGCCCCGTACGTTCAAGTGTCAGGGGATCGTCGCTGCCCTCGGGTTCAGGGCGAACCTGGGAGCCCTGCTGTCGTGGGGTCTCGCGGTCGAGGGACGCCAGCTCCTCGTCGACACCCGGATGGCGACCAACCTCCCGCGGGTGTACGCCGCCGGCGACATCACGGAGTATCCCGGCAAGGTCCGCCTCATCGCCGTCGGATTCGGCGAGGCCGCGACCGCGATCAACAACGCGGCCGCGGAGATCGACCCGGAGACCACCGTCTTTCCCGGTCACTCGACCGAGCTCAGCGACTGACCAGGAGCGCACATGCCGTACGTGATCATGGACGCCTGCATCGACGTCACCGACCGGTCGTGCATCGAGGAATGCCCCGTCGACTGCATCTACGAAGGCAAGCGCAAGCTCTACATCCAGCCCGGCGAGTGCATCGACTGCGGGGCCTGCGAGCCGGTGTGCCCGGTCGAGGCGATTAGCCTCGACCGAAAGACACCCCCGGAGAAGTCGATGTTCATCGAGGACAACAAGCGATTCTTCGTCGAGTTCCTGCCCGGACGAGACGCTCCTCTCGGTCAGCCCGGAGGCAGCCAGATGACCGGGGTGATCGGGGAGGATACCGAGCTGGCGCGGAACTGGCCGGCCGCGGAGTAGCGGTCGGCGTGACATCGCCCTCGGCGCACAACCGGCGTCCTCTGCGGGACAGGCTGGCGAGCATCGGTGCCACCGCCGGCTTCTCCCTCTCGCTCGGCATCGCCACGGTCGCCGTACCGCTGCTCGCCGTACGCTCCGGCTACAGCGGCACCGAGGTCGGCATCCTGACCGCGCTCTCCGCGCTGGCCCAGATGGCGACCCGGATCTGCATGGGAGTCGCGATGCGCCGGCTCCCCGACTGGATGTTCATCGCCGCGTCAACCGTGCTCCTGACCGGCTCCTGCGCCCTGCTCGCGTTCTCCGCCACGCTCGTTCCCTTCGTGGTGGCACAGGTCCTGCAGGGCATCGCCCGGGCGTTCTTCTGGACCGGGAGCCAGACCCACGCGGTACGGGTGTCCTCGTCGTCGGTCGGCGCGTTGGCTTCGGTCAACCTGTTCTCGGCGGGGGGCCTGCTCGGTGGTCCGGCGCTCGCCGGCTTCCTCATCGAGAGCTCGGCGAACCTCGCGCTCGCCGTCGGAGCCGGCATCGCCGCGGTCGCGATCCTGCCGACCTTGCTTCTAGCCCGGCTGCCGCCGTTCGCTCCGCCGGAGGACCGGCATCCCGGACGGATCTGGCGCCGGCCGGGTGTCGACGTCGGATGCTGGGCCGGGGTGACGGCCGGGGCGTGGCGCGGGCTGCTCAGCTCGTACATTCCGGTGGCCCTCGAGGCCGCCCGGCAGAGTCCCTCGATGATCGGGCTCCTCATATCGATCGCGAACGCGGCGTCGATCGCGGGGGTCGGCCTGGTGAGCCGGGCGCGCGGCCCGTGGCTCGCCCGGGCACACGCCCTCGGCGCGCTCGCCGCCGGACTCGGCACCGCGGCAGTCGCACCGTTCGCCTCGCTCGCCTGGATGGCCGGGGTCGCGCTGACCGTCTCCGGGCTGGGGGCCGGCGCACTCCAGACGGTCGGCCCGGCCATCGCGGCAGACGCCGTCCACCCGCAGGAGCGCGGCGACGCGATCGCCGCGGCGGGGACCTTTCGAGCGGGCGCGCTGTTCGCCGCACCGCTCGCCGTCGCCGGCCTGGTCCTCGTGATGCCGCTGGCCACGGCGATGGGAGCGGTCAGCCTGCTGATCGCCGCCCCGGCCGCTTATACCCGACGCCTTCATCGGCACCTGGCGCACTCGGCGGCCGGCCCCGATCCGCCGCCGACCGCGGGCTGACGACCGCGCGCTGACCCGCCGGACCCCTTGTGCTCCCGGGCCTTGGACTGGCAGGATTGGATCAATGGTCAGTCCATTAGGAGGTCTGTGTGCCTACTCGTACCACCACCGGGGTCACCCACTACCACGTGCAGAAGAAGCGTCGGGCGAAGTTCCTCGAGGACTGGCGCGCGAACCGGCGGACCATCATCGCGTCCGAGGACGTGACGCTGCACGACAGCGGGCGCGGGCACCGGGTCGGCGTGTACGTCGGCGTCGACGGCGACAAGCCCACGCGCACGATGGACGCCCTGGCCCACGAGTTCGACCCGGGCACAACGACCACACTGCACCGGCACAGCTGGGACGTGATGGTGTTCGTCGTCGCCGGATGGGGCTGGACCGAGATCGACGGAGAGCGCATCGAGTGGGGCCCGGGCGACTCGCTGCACATCCCGCCGTGGGCATGGCATCGCTCGGGCAACGACGGGGACGGGACGGCGCGCTACCTGACCTTCTCCTGTGAGCCGCTGATGGACACCATGGGCATGTCGGTGCTGGAGGACGCCGGTCACGCCGAGGTCTCGACCCTGCCCGGCCGTCCGCCGTACACCGAAGGCCCGGACGGCGACGACCCGTACGCCCGCCGGGTACGCCGGGTCGCCCGCGAGCAGCGCGCACGCCGTGGCGGCCGCCTGCACACCAGCTGGGACGACCTCGAGCTGCTGATCACCCCGCGCGGAACGCGTACGACGTTCCTGCTGGACCGCGCGATCGGCTACCAGGCCTCCGGCATGACGATGGTGATGTTCGAGATCGCCCGGGGCCGGGCCCAGTCGATGCACCGCCACCCGGGAGAGGCCTGGCTGTACGTCGTCGAGGGCACCGGCCACAGCTACATGGGCACCGAGCCGGAGGGCGGGGACAACCACCCGTGGAAGAAGGGCGACCTGATCATCGTCGACCACTTCCTGTGGCACCAGCACCTCAACGACGACCCCGAGAACACGGCCAAGGTCGTCCGGATCCACATGTTCGACAGCCTGCTGGAGACGATGCGCGCATTGACCGACCCGCTCGTGCTGTTCGAGGAGCCGCCGGACCACATCCGCGACGCGCAGGCCGGCGACCCGTCGACGATCGAGTGGCCGGCCATCGAGCGACCCACCTGGCCGTGACCGGCGCCCGGGTTACGTACCGATGAGCGCGACCGCCCTGCCCGAGGGCATCACCGGAATCCACGTTCTGCCCGCGGACCATCACGATGGCCCGTGGGACAGCATCATCACCCCGCCCGGCCTCAAGGACCGGCTGCTCGGGACGGCGCTGCTCGTCCTGCGCCATGGCCGGCGTCTCAAGCAGATGTCCGGGACGCCGCACGGCCTGGTGGTGCTGACCGGCCCACCGGGCACCGGCAAGACCACCCTGTGCCAAGGGCTCGCGCAGGTCGCCGCGCTCGCGGTCTCGCGACGCGGCGCCACGACGTTCGTCGAGATCGACCCGCACGCGTTCCCGAGCGAGATGCTCGGTGAGAGCCAGCGGGCGATCCGGCGCCTGTTCACCGATACCCTGCCGGAGCTCGCGGCCCGCCGTCCGCACACGATCGTGCTGATCGACGAGGTGGAGGCGTTCGCCGTACGGCGCAGCATCGCGTCCTTCGAGACCAACCCGGCGGATGTGCACCGGGCGACCGACGCCGTACTGTCCGGGCTCGACGAGCTGCGCGCGTCGTCGCCACATGTCCTGCTACTCACCACCACGAACCTCACGGTGGCCGTGGACGAGGCGTTCCTCTCGCGCGCCGATCTGGTGCTCGAGATGGAGATTCCCGACGAGGAGGTCCTCACCCGGATCCTGCGTAGCTCCCTCACCGAGCTCGCCGTACAGTGGCCCGGCCTGCGCCCACTGTCCGAGGACGAGGCGCTGCACACCAAGCTGGCCGGCCGTTGCGCCGGTTTCGACGGCCGCCGTGCGCGCAAGGCGGTGCTGTCGGCGATCGCCCAACGCCCCGACCTGGCCGAGGATCCCGAGCGCCTGACAATCGACGACCTGTTCACCGCGATCGAGTCCGAGCGGTCGGTGCGTTAGACGTCCCCTCGTTTCCTCGCGCCGAGATTGCACTTCTGGTCGAAACCGCGGTCGGCCGGAAGTGCAATCTCGGCGCGAGGGAGGGGTGGGGTGCTACGGGCCGATCCGCAGATCTCGCTCCACCGTGGGCTCGGCCGGTCGCCGTAACCGACGTAGCTGCTGTGCTGGCCGACGTATGGCGACCGCTTCGTCGGTTTCGACGACCACACCGGTCGCGAGGCGGGCCAACCAAGAAGTCGACCAGATGCGCAATCTCGGCGCGAAGAAACGGCCTGATGGGCAATCTCGGTGCGAGGAAAGGGTGGAGGGAGCCTCATCCGGGCCGTCGTCTCGTCCGTGCGATCCGGGCCGCCGCCCAGAAGGCCAGGTACGCCACCACCAGCACCACGGCGCTGACCTGGAACATCGCCGGCACGCCCACCAGCTCGGCGACCAGTCCGCCGAGCGGCGGCCCGGCCACCTTGCCGAGATCGAGCCCGATGTGCAGCCACGCGGCGACGAGACCCTGTTGCCGCTCCCCCTCTCCGCCGACGCCCTCGAACGCCATCGACGCCCCCGTGACCCGCAGGATCCCGCGGGACAGCCCGGCCGCGAGGAACAGGACGACCTGCAGCCAGAACTCCGCGCGGACGATCGGCAGCAGGAACAACGTGGCCGCCCCGAGCAGGAGCATCGGCGTCGTGAGCCAGGACCCGCTGGTCCTGGCGAACAGCACACCCAGACCCATGCGGGTGACCGACGACGCCAGCGACCGGCAGCTCGCGAGTACGCCGATCTGGGTGAGAGTCAGACCGGCGCTCAATGCGAGCACCGGATGGAACGAGCCGAACAACGCGCTCTGCACGTTGATGAAGAACATGATCATCGCTCCGCTGAACACCGCCAGCGGAAGCGCGCCCGCAGCCCGCAGCGTGGCCAGCACACCGGACCGCTCCGGGTCGCGTACCGGCGCCGGATCAGGCTCCTCTGCGCCATCCGGGCCGGGATTCACCGTCTCCAGTCGCTTCGCATGCGCCGCGGCGAGCTGCGCCGGCAGGGCCCGCAACATGACCACGGTCGCCAGCGCCGGCATCGAGGCGAGCAGCAGGAAGCCGGCGGTGTACCCGACCGCGTCCGCGGCGATGCCCGCGGTCGCAGCGCCGAGCGCGTGACCGAGCCCCGTGAACCCGGAGTACCACCCCATCGCCGACGCGATGCTCAGCCGGCTCGGTCGCGAGGCGACGAGCACGGTCAGCTGGGTGGTGGTGGCCATCGCCCAACCGACGCCGTCCATGGCCAGCAGGACGCCGAGCAGAACCGCGCTCTGCGTCAACGGCACCACCACGAACGCACCCGTCGACAGCAACCCACCCACCAGCAGGATCGGCCGTACCCGGTCCGCGGAGTAGCTCGCGCCCACGGGCAACCGCAGCACGAGCGAGCTCAGGGCGAAGACCGCCAGCAGGAGGCCGATGATCCCCGGTCCGTAGCCCAGCCCGTCGGAGAGGTACGGCGGAACGAGGACATGCAGTGCCGCCTCACCCGAGCTGTAGAGAAAAACGCACAGGTAGGAAGCGGCGAGCGGGCTGTCTCGAGAGAAGGGGTTGAGCTGCCGGCGCTCGTCAGTCACCGGCTGGAACCAGCGAGCAAGCCGACTCAGGGAAGGTCAGCGTCACCTCGGTCTCCGGCGGAAGCGACATGGCGGGATTGCACCGGGCCCGCAGCTCGAGTTCACCCACCCGGACCACATGGTCGACCGACTCCCCGAGGAACGCACGGTTCTCCACGACCCCGCTCCACCGGCCGACCGAGTCGACCGGCGTCGAGCCCTTCGCAACGTCCACGTGCTCCGGCCGCACGGACACCACGACCGGCTCCCCCACCGGAAGGTCCACGGGGGAAGAAGCCCGCAGATCGCCGGTCTTGGTGGTGACCACGAAGACGCCGTCCGAGTCGCGCTCCTTGATCGTGCCCTCGATGAAGTTCGACGTACCGATGAAGTTCGCCACGAAGCGAGAGACCGGGCGTTCGTAGATCTCGCGCGGCCGGCCGATCTGCTCGATGTTGCCGCTCTCCATCACGGCGATGACGTTCGACATCGCAAGCGCCTCGACCTGGTCGTGTGTCACGTAGACCGCGGTAATGTCGAACTCGCGCTGGAGGCGCTTCAGCTCGAATCGCATCTCCTCCCGGAGCTTGGCGTCGAGGTTCGACAGCGGCTCGTCCAGCAGCAACAGGGGCGGCTCCATGACCAGCGCGCGAGCGAGAGCGAGGCGCTGCTGCTGCCCGCCGGACAGGTCGGTGGCCTCCCGGTCGGCCAGGTGGTCCAGCTGTACGACGGACAGCACTCGCTCGACTCGCGAGTTGATCTCCTTCTTCGGCAGGCGCTGCTTCCATGGAAGGACCTCGAGCGGGAAGGCCACGTTCTTGAAGACGTTCATGTGCGGCCAGATGGCGTACGACTGGAAGACCATCCCCAGCCCTCGCTCGTTGGCCCGCAGGCGGATCCCGTTCTGGTTGGAGAACAGCGTCCGGCCGTCCACCGTGATCTCGCCCTTGTCGGGGTTCTCCAGGCCGGCGATGCACCGCAGCGTAGTCGTCTTGCCGCATCCGGAGGGTCCGAGCAGCGTGAACAGCTGGCCCTGCTCCACGGTGAAGGCGACGTCGTTCACCGCGACCACGCGCTTCTCCCGCTCGCCTCTGCTCGCCGGGAACGTCTTGCGGAGTTCCTCGATCTCCAGCATGTGCGGTCAGCTCCTTGGATCGTTTGTCACTGCGGTGCCGGTGTCCATCAGTCCTTCACCCCGACCTTGGCGCCGAGCCTGTGCGCGATGGCGACCAAGATGACGAGCGCGACGACCATCAGTACGCCGAGGGACGCGAGTTCGGTGAACTGGCCGTTCTCCCACTGCTCCCAGATGAGAATCGCCAGCACCTCGTTGCCGGGCGAGTACAGCAGGATCGAGCTCGACAGCTCGCGGACCGACACCATCAAGATGTAGATCCAGCCGGCCACGAGTCCCGGCATGAGCAGCGGCAGGTTGATCCGCCGGAACGTCTGCCACCAGGTAGCACCGCTGGTATGTGCCGACTCCTCGAGCTCGCCGGATATCTGGTACATGGACGTCGAGGCGTAGCGCATGCCGTACGGCATGTATCGCGTGAAGTAGGCGATGAACAGGATCCACAAGGTGCCGTAGATCGGGATGGGGAAGCGCAGGTACACGAACAACAGGGCGACGCCGAGCACGAGGCCGGGGATGGCCAGCGGCAGGAACGAGAGGTTATCGATCATCCAGCGCCCGGGCATCTTCGTCCGTACCACCAGCCACGAGACGATCGCCATGACGAACATGACGCCCGTCGCGGCCCCGATTCCGAGGATGAACGAGTTCCTCGCCGCGCCCAGGGATTGGCTGTTCGTCAGCGTGTACTTGTAGTTGTCCAACGTCGCGGTCTCGAGGCTGGATGCCGACGGCACGCTGTAGAACGGCTGGAAGGACGTGTACACGAGGATCAGCACCGGCATGACCACCGCGATCACGAAGTAGCCCAGGATCAGCATGGTTGCCGGCCAGCGCAATTTGCCGAGGTCCATCGGACGCGGCCGGAAGCCCTTGCCGGTGACGGTCTGGAACGCCTTGCCCCGCTTCGAGAGCCGGGACTGCCAGAAGACGCCGATCGCGGTGAGCGCCAGCAGCGAGACCGCGTAGGCCCCGGCCTGGCCGTAGTCGGCCGGGTACTGGTTCAGCACCCGCCAGATGCGTGAGGTGAACACCCAGATCCCGTTGGGGATCCCCAGCAGCGCCGGCACCTCGAACGCCTCCAGCGCCCGGACCGCCATGATCAGGATGGAGGCGGCCAGCGCGGGCTTGGCCAGAGGAATGGTCACCCGTCGCAGGACGGTGGGGAGCCTGGCACCGCTCATCAGCGCCGACTCCTCCAGAGACGGATCCATGCTGCGGAATGCGGCATACATCAGGAGGAAGACGAGCGGCGACAGGTGCAGACCCTCGACGAACATCATTCCCCACACGCTGAACACATTCAGGGTGCCCGGCCCGAACAGCGGCTCCAGCGGCTTGTTGAACAACCCGACCTGCGGGCTGGCCAGGAAGATCCACGCAATGGTGTGCAGGATCCCGGGAATGATCAGCGGAACCAGCGAGGCGGCGAAGATCAGCCCCTTGAACGGCACGTTGGTGCGCACCGTGAGATAGGCGAGCGTGGTGCCGAGCACCACGGACAGCACGGTCGAGCCGATGGCGAAGCTGAGCGAGTTGAAGATCATCTCGCCCAGGCCGTGCGCCGAGTACGCCTCGCTGAAGAACCGAAGCGTCAGCGAGACGCCGTCGTAGAACGTCCCCCACAGCAGGTACACCAAGGGCACCAGAGCGAGGTAGCTGACGAACCCGACGGCCGCGAGGATGATCAGGATCTGCGGTGTGAAGACGCGCCGCGGATCCCAGTACCGACGGCCGGTCGGGTCCGGCCGGATGTCGTCCGAGACGGGCCCGCCCGGTCCGGTAGTCAACGTCTCGGCCACAACTGACTCCTCGGATCGAAACGGCGGCGCCACGTGCCCGACAGGATCTATGGTCTAACCATTAGATGATTCGGTCGTGTTACCTGTCAAGGGCCCGGCCGACGCCGTCCTCCGTTCACCAGCCTCACTGTGCCTCGCGCACCAGTTCGTCGTACCGCTCCTCCCACTCGCTGCCCTCGTCGACCAGCTTCTGGGTGTCGACCATGACGGTCTGCAGCTCTCGGATCTCCGGCTGCTGCAGCTCCTCGCGGACGGGGATGCGGAACTCGTCGAGCAGCAGCTCCTGACCGTCGGTGAGCAGCCACTCCATGAACAGCACCGCGAAGGCCGGGTTCTGCGCCGAACGCAGCAGGCCGACCCCGTTGGGACGCACGACGACCGGCTCCACCGCCGGTGTGCGCGAGACCGGTGCGCCGTCGTCGGCCAGCTCGTCCACCAGATGGTTGTAGACGCTTGCGGAGACCGCGTGCTCCCCCGACGCGATGAACTCCGCGTGCTCGGTGTTGCCCTCCACGATCGTCGAGTTGGCGGCCATGTCCGCGAACATCTGGTCGACCTCCTCGGGCTCCATCCCCTCCTCCTCGGTGAAGTAGGTGAACAGCGTCATGTACCACTCGAACGCCCGCGGCTCCATCAGCACCTGGCCTTCGAACCGTGGGTCGGCCAGGTCCTGGTACGACGTGGGGGGCTGGTTCACCCGCTCGGTATTCCACGTCGGGGTGAAAAGGTTGAGCCGACTGCCGACCCAGCCCTCCTGCAGGGCGGCGTCGACCAGGGTCTCGGCCACCGGCCCCTCGTACTCCCGCAGCAGGCCCTCGCTGTTCGCTATGCCGAGCTCCTTGGCGTTCGTGTCGTACAGATCAGCACCGGCAAATCCGGCCTCGTTCTCCTGGAGCAGGCGCTGCAGCACCTGGTTCGCCTGGGCTCGGTACACGCTCACCTCGAGTCCGTACTCGTCGGTGAACTCATCGGCGAAGTCGTCCAGGTCGGTGTTGGAGGTGTAGATGTTCAGCTCGCCCTCCTCCGTGGCGAGCTCCACCAGCTTGTCGGTACGCGCCTGGCCTTCCAGGCCCTCGAGCTGTTCGAAGACTTCGGCGAACGCATCCTCGTCGGCGGCACCACCCCCGCCGTCCCCCTGGTTGTCGCCGTTGCCGGTGGGCGAGCCACCACACGCCGCCACCACCACCAACAGCGTCGAGAACGCCGCCAGACGGCGCATCGTGGTCCCGGTCGACTTGCAGGGCTTCATTTGTCCACACGCTCCTCGGTCCGTCGGATCAACAGCGAATCCTTCTCCGTCGAGTGCGCGCACGCACCGACTCCGGCTCAGAATCCGAGACGTCTACGAGGCCTCGCGGACGAGATCCCGGAAGTCCTGCAGACCCATGACCTCGTCGATCATGGCGGCCATCTCCTCGCCAGGGAGCGCCATGATCGATCGCTGCTGACTTTCCGCCTCCGCGACGAACTCCTCGTCCTGCAGTGCGCAGTTCACCGCCTCCTGGAGAGCGGCGCGCTGCCCCTCGTCGATGTTCGGTGATGCCGCCACCCCCCGTCCGGTCTCGGTGAGCACCAGCAGGGCGTCGAGAATGGCCGGCCCGTCGGACGTCGGGGGCTCGAAGTCGGCGAGCGTCGGCGTATCCGGGACCAGCTCGTTCTGCTCCTTGCTGATCAGGAGGATCGGCCGCAGATCCCCGGATTCGATCATGCTGATCTGGCTGTCCAGCGGCTGGATGTGGGCGTCGAGGTCGCCGGCCAACACCGCGGCCCGCGCGTCGTCTCCACCGTCGAAGCCGGTGACGATCCTGAAGGGGACGTCATAGACCTTCGGTAGCACCGTGGAGTTGATGTACTCGTTGCTGCCCGGACCCGTGGCGGCGAACGTGACCGGCTCCTCCGAGTCGAGGATGTCCTGGAAGCTGGTGATCTCGCTGTCGCTGGACACCACCAGGATGTTGGGCTCGGTGGAGACCCGGCCGAGCCACGAGAACTCGTCCACCTGGAACTGCACACCCTCGGCCTCGGCCATCTGGGCGCCGATGATTCCGATGGTGTTCATGATCTGGATGCGCAGCTCGTCGGGCGGACTCACGAACGTCTTCGACGTCGCGAGGAGCCCGCCGGCCCCGGGTTCGTTCTTCACGGCCACGGTCGCGCCACTGCATTCCTCGATGTACGGCGCGGCGAGACGCGCGTAGACGTCGTAACCGCCGCCGGGATCGTACGGAACGACGAAGTCGATCGTCTCGCCCTCGAGCGAAACCGGTTCGGAGCTCCCGTCGGAGCCGCCGTCGGAGCCACCTGAGTCGGAGCCACCTGAGTCGGCGGCGTCACACGCACCGGCCGCGGCCAACAGCCCGAGTGCCAGACCCACGGGAACGAGCCGCCGGCAAGACCCTCCACGGTTGCCTATACGCATGTTCCGAACCTTCCCTTCGCTGCTGCTTGTCGTCGATTCGTCGGTAACTGATGGCCTGCTGCGCAAGATCCAGGGTGCACGCGGTGCGTAGCAAGGGAGATGGCCCACTTACCGAGACGATCGGCGGCCCTCCGGCCCCACTATGCGAGACGATTTTGCTGCACCGCGTACGGTTCCGGCCTACCGTGCGATCAATCCGTGGACCGGAAAGGGTGACACTTTGCGCAGATCAGTTGTCGGCACGGCTCTGCTTGTGGCCGGTCGGACGGTGAACCGCTGACATGAACCCGTACACCGACCAGCACGTCGACACCGCCACCGAAGCGCCGGCCGCCCTGGCCGCCGACCGCACCGCCGCCTACGTCTCCGACCGGATCGCGGACCTCCTCCGCCGCCTCGGTTGCCGCTACGTCCCGCTGAACCCGGGGTCGAGCTTTCGCGGTTTCCACGACTCGCTGGTCAACCACACGGGCAACCGGGACCCACAGGTTCTGCTGTGCGTACATGAGGAGATCGCCGTGTCCATGGCGCACGGATACGCCAAGGCCACCGGCGAGGTGGCCGTCGCCGCCGTGCACGACATGGTCGGGCTGATGCACGCGACGATGGCGGTGTACAACGCCTGGTGCGACCGGGCGCCGTTGCTGCTGCTCGGCGGTGGCGGCCCGATCAAAGAAAGCGCGCGCCGTCCGATCGACTGGCTGCACTCGGCCACGACACAGGCGCAGTTGGTCCGCGACTACGTCAAGTGGGACGCCGAGCCGGTCGACCCGCCCGACCTGCTGGACGCCATCGCCCGCGGCCATCATCTGGCGGGGAGCGCGCCCTTGGGCCCGGTGTACGTGACGCTGGACGCCGACCTCCAGGAACGCGAACTGCCCGACGGCGGGCTGCCGCTGCCCGACGACCGCCTCTGCCGCCCCGCACCCGGCCCGGGCGCCGACCCCGACCAGGTGATGGTCGCGGCGCGGGCGCTCGTCGAGGCACAGCGGCCCCTGGTCGTGGGCGGCCGGGTCGGGCTCGACGAACGGTCCACCGGGTTGCTCGTGGAGCTCACCGAGCACCTGGCTGCCGCCTACTGCGACGACCGCAAGGCGGTCGCGTTCCCGACCGGTCACCCGCAGAACCTCACCGGCGAGCGCGGTCTGCTGGACGACTCCGACGTCGTGCTCGCCGTCGATCTCCACGATCTTCGCAGTGTGCATCGAGTGCCGTCCTCGCGTGAGCTGGCCGGTGATCGAGCCCAGCCACCCGAGCGCACTCTCGTCGCCCTCACCATGGACTCGCTCGCGCCGAGCAGCTGGTCCAACGCCGGTCAGGGCCCGGTACCCGTCGACGTACCGATCCTGGCGGAGGCCATGACCGGCCTCTCGCAGCTCGTCGCCGCCGTCGGCGACCTGGTCTCGGCCGAACCTCCGGCCCGGAGACGGGAACGCGAACGCCGGCGGGAGGAGCTGGCCGGGCGACACCTGCGGCTCCGCGCTCAGCAGGAGGCCGAGGCCCTGGACGCGGCGACCCACTCGCCGATCCTGCCAGCCCATCTGGTGCACTCGGTGTGGAACGCCGTTCGCGACCGACCGTGGTTCCTCACGTTGCGGAACAACCGCAGCTGGCCCGAGGGGCTGTGGCAGTTCCCCGGCGCCGGTAGATACCTGGGTGACAGCGGGGGCGGGGGCGTGGGGTACGGCCCGGGAGCCATGGTCGGTGGCGCGCTCGCCGCGCGCGATCGTGGTCAGCTGCCGGTTGCCATCATCGGCGACGGCGACCTGCTCATGGCCCCCGGTGCACTGTGGACCGCCGCCCACTACGAGATCCCGTTGCTCGTCGTGGTCAACAACAACCAGTCGTTCTACAACGACGAGGAGCACCAGCGAGCCATCGCCCATCATCGCGGCCGGCCGCCGGAGAACGCCTGGATCGGCATGCGCATGGCGGAACCGATCGTGGATCTCGCCGGAATGGCGCGCTCGTACGGCGCGTGGGCGACCGGGCCGGTGACCGACCCCCAGGAGCTTCCCGCCGCGCTTACCGACGCGCTGCACGCCGTCGACGAGGGTCGGGTCGCACTCGTCGACGTCCACACCACACTCGAACGAAGGAGCCGGTCATGACGACCACCACGGCGACGGAGCGGCGGATGTTCATCGGTGGCGCCTGGGTCGGCGCCAACGACGGTACGACGATCGAGAGCATCGACCCGTCGACCGAGGAGCCGATCGGCGCCGTACCCTCCGCGAGCGAGGCGGACGTCGACCGGGCGGTCGCCGCGGCCCGCGAGGCCGCGCCGGCATGGGCGGCCACGGCGTGGACGGAACGGGCGGACCTGATCCGCGAGCTCGCCCGGCGGATCGACGACGCCGCGGAGGAGCTCGCCCGCCTCGACAGCCGCGACGGCGGCCTCCCGCTGGCCGGGAGCAGGGGTGACGTCCGCGGTACGGTGCGGGAGCTGGAGTACTTCGCCGGGCTCGGCGGCGAGACGAAGGGCGACACGTTGCCGGGGACGCCGTCGCAGTGGGCGACGACCCATCGGGAGCCGTACGGCGTCGTCGGGCGCATCGTCCCGTTCAACCATCCGTTCAAGTTCGCCACCGGGAAGTCCGCCGCGCCCCTGATGGCCGGCAACACCGTCATACTGAAACCGGCCGAGCACACCTCCCTGTCGGCCCTTCGGCTGGCCGAGCTGGTGGAGAACCTGCTACCCCCCGGCGTGCTCAATGTGGTCACCGGCCCGGCCGCCACCGGAGCCGCGATCGTGGGGCATCCCGACGTACCCCGGATCGCGTTCACCGGCAGCGTGCCCAGCGGACGGGCGGTCCTGCGTACCGCGGCCGAGCACATCAAGCACGTCACCCTGGAGCTCGGCGGCAAGAACCCCATGGTCGTCTTCGACGACGCCGACCCCGCCCGGGCAGCGGCCGCGGCGGTCGCCGGCATGAACCTGCGCCGCTCCATGGGGCAGTCCTGCCAGTCCAACTCCCGCATCCTGGTACACCGCAGCAGCAAGGACGCGTTCCTGGACGCGCTCACCGACATCGTCGAGGGCCTGCGTGTCGGCGACCCGCTCGACGAGGCGACCGACCTCGGACCGCTCGCCTTCGAGCAGCACTACGAACGGGTCCTCGGATACGTCGAGGCCGGCCGCTCCGAAGGCGCCCGGCTGCTCACCGGCGGCCGCAGGCCCGACCACCTCACCCGCGGTTACTACCTCGCGCCCACAGTGTTCGCCGACGTCCAACCCGGCATGCGCATCGCCCGCGAGGAGATCTTCGGCCCCGTCATGTCGGTCTTCGACTGGGACGACGAGGAGGACATGATCCGGCTGGCCAACGACGTCGAGTACGGACTGACCGCGAACATCTGGACCAACGACGTCCACCGCGCACACCGCACCGCGCAACGCCTGCAGGCCGGAACGGTCTCGATCAACGGCGAGGGCCGCAAACCGATCGGCACGCCGTTCGGCGGCTACAAGCACAGCGGCATCGGCCTCGAAGGATCGCTCGACGAGCTGCTCAGCTATACCCGCTCCAAGAGCGTGGTCGTGAACCTGCACGACAACTGACCGGATGACACGACGTAGGTGAGGGATCTTCATGGGCGAGAGTGGCCGGGTCTTCCTGCGAGGTATCAGCTCGGAGAAGTACGGGTTGGGGGAGGTCCGGGAGGCGCAGTTGGCCGCTCCGCGGGTGCGTGGCGACGACGTCCTGGTCGACGGCACCGACCTCGCGTACACGGCCGGCTCGGAGGATTCGCGGACGTGGTGGCGGTTGGGGCCCGGGGACGACCCGTTCCTCACCCAGACCCTGCAGGTGCACTTCGTCGAGATCCCACCCGGCAAGTCCAACCACGGCCACG